>NZ_JBQFOA010000010.1:0-163338 GCF_056532975.1 Ruegeria sp. H6 | reverse complement strand
GCCAGATCAAAACCGGCTCACTGGCGCGATCAGACCGGTTGGCCAAATACAACCAGCTCATCCGCATCGAAGAATCCCTCGGCGAAGTCGCCGAATATGCGGGGAACGCGATCTTGAAGCGGTAGGGCAGACGAAAGGCTCGGTTCCCCGTAAGGAACCGGGCCCTTCTTTGGGTTGGTTACACCCAAACTCTCTGCGGCGTTTGAGATGTCGAAGCGGTATCCTGCGACTTCTACGTGATCTTGCAGGCGTTTCGCGCTAACCTTCTACCAAAGCCCTTGGTCCTGCGCTTGTAAATTGGCGCGGCTGTACTTGGTTAAGTGGTAAGGAGATTTCGATGACCGGTTTGAAACGCATATGCAGTTTGTTTGTCTTGTTGGCACTGCCGCAGGTGGCTTGGGCCGAACGGACGCCGCAGGAAATCTGCGAAAAGCTGATTGAATCCGACCCCAGCGGACAGATCGAAATGGTCGAGTGTGTCTGTACCTATAACGTCGCGGATGCGGTTCTGGATGATGATATCAAGGCGCTGTTGTTTGAGTCCTGGTATACAGGTGAGAACGTGACAGACCGTCTGAATAACCTGCCCAACCCCAAGCGCGTGAAAAAACAATTCAGCAAGATGGAACGGACCATGAAGGTGAATTGTTAACGTTCCGACCAACGGTTTTACGTTTTGTTAAAGTGATTTAGGCGAATTCCCAGCTTAAATTCTATTATGTGTGAACTTGTTCCTATGGGGCACGCCAATGTCTCGCATAGCCTGTCTGTGTTGCAGAAAGGAGAATGCGATGACTGCTTCAAAAATCCTTCTGGTACTTTCCGTTCTGTCTGTCACAGGTCTGGCCGCATGCGCGGGGCCGGGCACCTATCCGGTTTCAGGAATGAAAGCGTCGTCGACGGACCCAGTCATGGATATGGACATGCCGGGTGTCTCGATGACGACGTTGTCGCGCTAAAGCGGCTTGCTCATCAGCATGTAACGCTCGCGCGGTTTGAAACCGGACCGTAGATACAGTTTATGTGCGGCCTCGTTTGTGCGATCGACCTCAAGGTGCAAGGCGGTCAGGCCTGCTTCGGCCAGCGCTTTGGGCAGATCATGCAGCACTTCGGTGGCGATGCCACGGTTGCGCACCGCGGGTCGGATGTAGATCTCGTCAATGAATGCATCCATGCCGCCAAACTCGACGGACCAACCGAAGGTCAGGATCGCATAACCCAACGGCGCACGTCCGGGGCCAATCAGATAGACGCAACCATGCGGAATACCTTCCAGAAGGGGCGCAAGCGCATCGCGGCGCTTGTCGCTGTCCTGGGCGATGCCGGCCTCTTGGTGAAAGGCCGAAACCAGGCTCATGAGCCGGTCAATATCTTCGGGGCGGGCAAGGCGAAGAGACGCGCTCATAGCCGGGCCAGCCTTTCGGTCAACAGATCGAAGAACCCAGACGCGTCGACATCGCCCATGAACATGGCGTTCGGGGCGCGATCCGTGACCCGCCACCAGTCAGCGACCGTCATGCCCAGCGTCAGGTCGGACTGGGTTTCGATCTCAACATTGATATGGCGGCCGGAAAACAGATCGGGTCGGATCAAGTAGGCGGTCACGCAGGGATCGTGCAGCGGTGCGCCTTCGGAGCCGTATTTTTCCTTGTCGAACCGTTCGAAGAAGTCCGTCATTTCGGCGACTGCGTGGCCCACTTTGCTGTCCAGCGCCCGGAACGCATCGTTGCGATGCGGCGTGACCAGCGCGTCATGGGTGACGTCCAGTGGCATGACCACGATATGAATGCCAGATTTGAACACGATTTCAGCCGCTTCGGGGTCGACGTAGATGTTGAATTCGGCTGCCGGGGTGATGTTGCCGACCTCAAAATACGCGCCGCCCATCAGAACGATTTCCTGCACGCGGTCGACAATGTCGGGTGCTTTTTGAAGGGCGGTGGCGATATTTGTCAGTGGCCCCAGTGGGCACAGGGTTACCGTGCCGGGCTCATGCGCGCGCAAGGTTTCGATAATGAAATCCACCGCGTGACCATCGGTCAGAGGCATCTGGGGATCAGGCAGCACAGGCCCATCGAGCCCGGTTTTTCCATGCACATGCTCAGCCGTGACCAAGGGCCGCTTGAGAGGTCGGTCGCAGCCGGCATAGACCGGAACATCTGTGTGACCAGCCAGTTCGCAGACGATGCGCGCATTCTTGGCGGTCAGTGCAAGCGGGACGTTGCCCGCAACGGCCGTGATGCCCAGCACCTCGATCTCTTCGGGGCTGGCAAAAGCCAGCAGGATGGCAACGGCATCGTCCTGTCCGGGGTCGGTGTCGATAATGATTTTGCGGGGGGGCATGGTCGTCTCCGGGGGGTCGTGAAGGTGGGACACTCGCAAGTGTTCCGGCCCTTGTCTACCCGTTTTTGGCCTAGGCCGGGGCGTCCACCGGCGGGAGTTTGCCATTGGCGCGGTGTTCTTCGGTTTTCACCTCGTCCCACAGCGCGTCCATTTCGGCTAGATCGCTTTGTGACGGGGTTTTGCCCAGGGCGGCCAGTCGCGCCTCGACCTGTTCGAACCGGCGAGTGAATTTCGCGTTGGTCCGGCGCAGGGCGGCCTCGGGTTCGATCCCCAGATGACGGCCCAGATTGACCATCACAAACAGCAGGTCGCCGAATTCGTCCTCAAGCGCGTCGGCATCTTTAGCATTGCGCGCTTCTTCCAGCTCGGCGGCTTCTTCGGTGATTTTGGCCAATACATGGCTGGCATCGGGCCAGTCGAACCCCACACGAGCGGCGCGTTTCTGCAGCTTATGAGCGCGCAGCAGAGCCGGCAGGTTGGCCGCCACACCGTCCAGCGCGCCTTTTTGTTCCTTGCCCGCGCGTTCGGCTGCCTTGATCGTTTCCCAATCCAGCGTCTGCTGCTCGGCGGATTTTTCTCGGGATTCGTCACCGAACACATGCGGGTGGCGGGCGACCATCTTGTCGGACATGGTGCGCACCACGTCCTGAAAGGTGAAATGCCCGGCCTCTTCGGCCATTTGCGCGTGGAAAACGGATTGGAACAGTAGATCGCCCAATTCGCCCTTCAACTCATCATAGGCCTCGCGCTCGATGGCATCGGCGACTTCATAGGCTTCCTCGATCGTGTAGGGGGCGATGGTGGCGAAATCCTGTTCGATATCCCAGGGGCAGCCGGACTTCGGGTCTCGCAGGCGGCGCATGATTTCCAGCAGACGCTCGATCCCGGCGTCTTGGTCGTGGATCAGAGGATTTTCGACCATTGCGAACCCTTTCATTCCAGTGTCAGATGCATCCATTCCGCAGTCCCGATCAGGAGTCCACCCCCTATGCCCGTCGTGAACCGAATTGCCGATTACGCCGCTGACATGACCGAATGGCGTCAGCACCTGCATTCGATCCCAGAGCTTGAGTTTGAGTGTTTTGAAACAGCGGCCTTTGTAGCGGATCGCCTGCGGGAATTCGGCGTCGATGAGCTGCATGAAGGGATCGCCAAAACCGGCATCGTGGCGATCATTAACGGGCAGGGCGCGGGGCCCACGATCGGATTGCGGGCCGACATGGATGCCTTGCCGATCCCCGAAGAAACCGGTGTGCCTTACGCCTCAAAGAACCTCGGTAAGATGCATGCTTGCGGGCATGACGGGCACACGACGATGCTGTTGGGCGCAGCGCGGTATCTGGCTGAAACACGCAATTTCGCAGGCCGCGTGGCGCTGATTTTTCAGCCCGCCGAAGAAGAGGGCGGAGGCGCCGACATCATGGTGCAAGAGGGCGTCATGGACCGGTTCGACATCACACAGGTCTATGGGATCCATAACACTCCCGGGCGTCCCGAGGGGACGTTCCAGACCACACCGGGACCGCTGATGGCGGCGGTGGATACGTTCGAGATTCACATTCAGGGCGTTGGCGGTCATGGCGCTATGCCGCATGAGACCAAAGACCCGGTGATGGCGGCCTGTGGCATCGCGCAAGCTATTCAGACCATCGTCAGCCGCAATCATTTTGCGCTGGACGATCTGGTCGTGTCGGTGACGCAGATACATACCGGTACGGTCAACAACGTGATCCCGGATACGGCCTATATCAACGGCACGGTTCGCACCTTTGATCCGGAGGTTCAGAAAATGGTGCAGGACCGGATGGCCCAGATCGTTCAGGGACAGGCGGTGTCCTACGGCGTTGAGGCGCGGTTGGATTATCAGGTCGGCTATCCCGCCACGATCAATGACGCGGCAAAAACGGCTTTTGCCGCCGAGGTGGCCCGAGACGTGTCGGGATCCGAGCGTGTGGTTGCAGATGCCGGGCGCGAGATGGGGGCAGAGGATTTCTCGTACATGCTGCAGGCGCGCCCCGGGGCGTATCTGTTTCTGGGGCAGGGGGATGGGGCCGGGCTGCACCACCCGAAATACAATTTCAACGATCAGATCGCACCGGTCGGGGCATCCTTCTTTGCCCGGCTCGTTGAAAAGGCACAGCCGCTGAACGAACAGTAAATACAGGGACGACTTCGAATGGCACTGGAAGACTCAAAGAACTTTGTGGACGAGGCATTTACCAACCCCGATCTCAAGGGCGTTTCGCATGAAAACACATTCGGAGGCGCAACCTCGTTCCTGCGGCGTTTGTACACCAAGGACCTGAACGGCGTTGACATCGCAGTGACCGGCATACCGTTCGACCAGGCGGTAACCAACCGTCCCGGCACGCGGCTTGGCCCCCGCGCGATCCGTGAGGCCAGCACTCTGCAATCCCCCGATGAACCCTATGACTGGCCCTTCGGAGCGCTGAGCGAGCTGGCCATTGTCGATTATGGCGATCTGGCTTTTGACTATGCCAATATCCCGGAATTTCCCAATACGCTGACGGACCATATACGCACCATTCTGGCCGCGGATGTGGCCTCAGTCGCATTGGGGGGCGATCACTATGTCAGCTTTCCCATCCTGAAAGCCTATGCCGAGAAATATGGCCCCATGTCCTTGCTGCAATTCGATGCGCATACGGACACATGGGCCGATGACAATATGGACCGTGTGGACCATGGGACGATGTTCTACAAGGCGGTCAAGTCGGGGATTGTGGACCCGGCGCGCTCGGTTCAGGTGGGGATTCGCACGACAAATGACGACACGCTGGGCGTCAACATCATCGACGCCCGCGAGGTTTACGAATCCGGTCCTGCCGCGGTGGCGCAAAAGATCAAGGGTATTTTGGGCGACAATCCGGTCTACCTGACATTCGACATTGATTGCCTGGACCCCGCTTTCGCGCCGGGGACGGGAACTCCGGTCTGGGGTGGTCTGAGCTCAATCCAGGCCGATATTATTCTGCGCGACATTGCGGGGATCAATATCAAAGGCGGCGACGTGGTCGAGGTCTCACCCCCCTATGACACCTCAGGCGCCACAGCCATTGCCGGCGCACATGCCGCGACCCAGATCATCTGCCTGTTGGGGTGGAACAAACTGGTATGAGGCTTAACGAAATGTGCAGGTATTAACCATTGGTTAGCCATAGTTCCGGTATTCGCTGAGTAAGGTGATCAGGCGGGATGGAAGAAAATGACTGAGTTCAATCAACCAATTGGCGGCAATGATCTGGCGCGGTTTTCGGGGCCCAATACGTTCATGCGCCTGCCTCAGGCAGCGTCCTTGGCGGGTCTTGATGTGGCGGTTCTGGGTATTCCGATGGATATCGGCACCTCCTGGCGCTCCGGCACGCGGTTCGGACCCAAGCAGATCCGCAGTGAAAGCGCGATGATCCGGCCCTATAACATGGCGACAAAGGCGGCGCCGTTCGACAGTCTGCAAATCGCGGATATCGGGGATCTGGCGATCAACACGTTTTCGCTGTCCGACAGCCTGTCGATCATCAAAGACAGTTATGACGGCATTCTGGAACAGGCGGTTATTCCGGTGGCGATGGGCGGCGATCACTCGATCACGTTGCCCATCCTGCGGGCGATTGCGGCCAAGCACGGCCCGGTGGCGCTGATCCACGTCGACGCCCATGCGGATGTGAACGATGAGATGTTTGGCGAACGGGAAACCCATGGAACCGTCTTTCGCCGCGCCTATGAGGAAAAGCTGATCGTTCCGGAAAAGACGTACCAGATCGGCATCCGTGGCTCGGGCTATGCCGCCGATGACTTTACCGAGGCACAGGGCTGGGGCTTTCGCCAGTTCCCGGCATGGGAGCTGTGGCAGCAGAACCTGACTGAGATCGGTTCGCAAATCCGCAAGACCATCGGCGATCACCCGGTCTATATCACCTATGATATCGACAGCCTTGATCCGTCTTACGCCCCCGGCACTGGCACGCCCGAGATCGGCGGGCTGACAACCCCGCAGGCGTTGCAACTGATCCATGCGTTGCAGGGTGTCAAAGTTGTGGGGTGCGACCTGGTCGAGGTCTCGCCACCTTATGATCCTTCGGGCAACACGGCATTGACGGCGGCCAACATCTTGTTTGAGCTGTTGTGCATTCTGCCCGGCGTGACGTCACGGTAGGGGGTCAAGCCATGCCTTGCCCCAAGCCGGACTCAGCATAATGTAAGTCTTGAGACTGAACGCGGGATGAGAAAAATGTTGCTCTGGCTGCTTCTGGGTATCGCGGTGCTGGCGGGTGCGTATGTCCGGCTGGCGCCATCCAACCCGGACCATTGGCATGTCGCGCCGGTTGGCGATGCGGATCGCGACCTGAAAGGGGGCGTCATTCGGCTTGTCAAAACGGGCCCCGATGGCCTGTCGCTGTTGGATGCTATTGCCAAGGAAACCCCGCGCACCGTCGTTCTGGCCGGATCGGTGCCGGAGGGAATGATCACCTATGTCACGCGCACCAAAGTGTTCGGCTTTCCAGACTACACGACCGCGCAACAGGACGGGGATACCTTGCGCATCTATGGACGATTGCGGTTTGGAGGATCAGACTTCGGCGTGAACAAGGCGCGGGTTGAGGGTTGGTTGGACAAGCTGCAAAAGTTTGAAAAATAACAATCAATTCCCATATAGGTGTCATGACCGACTATGAGAGAAAGTTTGAACGCGCAGCTATTGAATTGACGAACGCCGAAATTTGGAAGGCCGGCAAAGTGCCTCCCAGTCTTAAATTCCTGAGACGCCTTGGCCTAAAGCCCAGACCGCTATGGTACAGGCCGGGATTGCAGAATTTCCTTTGCCAGGCTCTGTACCTTGGGGCGCTCATTTTTTGGCTAAACTGGCAAAAGGGTGGCGGCCTGGCACGCTCAACCTCTTTCCTATGTCGTTATTCTATATATTCCTCGGAATGATCCCGGCAGGGTTTAGTGCGCTCTCTCGGTTCCAAGGCCGAAAAAAGTATAAGCTCAGTCGCTGGGACGACCTATAACGATCACAATGCGTCGATAGGAGACATCTGCGGCACAGGTTCGCTCTGCAACCGCGACGACAAACACCCTTCCTGCACCTCGCGCCACATGGGGACGTTCAGGGACATTTGGCACTGCGCGGTGAACATCCGGCCATCGACCTGCAAGCAGATCATCTCACCCAGCTCGATCCGGCTGCCGGAGGTATCGGTGCAGTAACAATCGCGGGTTTTGCCGTCGGGGCCGATGTAGTCCGCCAAACCGGGCGTCGCGAGAAGGGTCAAAACCAAAGTGAACCGTTTCATGCTAAGAAGCTTAGCACAAGCCAGGCCCTTGACCATAGCCCTCGGATGATAGACACCGCCGGGATGATCCCCGAAGAACGACTTGAACAGATCACGCAGCGTTTCCAGTACCTCGAAGCCGCCATGGCCGATGGCGCCTCGGGTGGCGATATCGCTGTGCTGGCGAAAGAATACTCGGACCTCAAGCCGGTGGTCGACCAGATCGCCGAGTGGCGGCAACTGGTGTCAGATCTGGCCGAGGCGCAGGCGATGCTCGCCGATCCGGATATGAAGGAATTGGCCGAAGAAGAGATCCCGACGCTTCAGGCACAGATCCCGCAGGCTGAACGCGCGTTGCAACTGGCGCTTTTGCCCCGGGATGAGGCCGATGCGCGCCCTGCGATGCTGGAAATCCGCCCCGGAACAGGGGGCGACGAGGCAGCGCTGTTCGCCGGAGATTTGCTGCGCATGTATCAGCGATACTCTGAGGCGCGCGGATGGCAGTTCGAGATCATCGAAGAACAGGCCTCAGATCTTGGTGGCATCAAAGAGGTCGTGGCCCATATCAAGGGCGACAATGTCTTTGCGCGGATGAAATACGAATCCGGTGTGCACCGCGTGCAGCGTGTGCCCGAAACCGAAAGTGGCGGACGCATTCATACCTCGGCGGCCACGGTGGCGGTGCTGCCAGAGGCTGAAGATGTGGACATCCAGATTGATGCCAACGATATCAGGATCGACACCATGCGCAGTTCGGGCGCGGGTGGTCAGCACGTGAACACGACGGACTCGGCGGTGCGGATCACGCACTTGCCCAGCGGTATCGTGGTGACGAGCTCAGAGAAATCCCAGCATCGCAACCGTGAGATCGCGATGCAGGTTCTGAAAACGCGCCTCTACGATCTGGAGCGTCAACGGATCGACAGCGAGCGTTCAGCGGATCGCGCCAGTCAAGTCGGCTCGGGCGACCGATCCGAACGCATTCGGACGTATAATTTCCCGCAAGGGCGGATGACGGATCATCGGATCAACCTGACGCTCTATAAGTTGGATCAGGTGATGCAAGGCGATCTGGATGAGGTCATCGACGCGCTGACCGCCGATGATCAGGCACGGCTGCTGGCCGAGATGGCGCAATGATCGCGGCATTGACCGCGGCACAGGCCATGGTCGCGGCAACGGCCAGGCTTCGGGCGGCTGGGGTTCCTGACCCGGCGCGGGATGCGCGGCTTTTGCTGGCGCACGCAGCCCGGATTGAGGCCAGCCGTGTGACCCTGATCGCGCCCGAGGAACTGGCTCCTGACATCGCGGAACGCTATGACCAATTGGTGTCCTTGCGCTCGATCCGCGTTCCGGTGTCACATCTGTTGGGTGAACGCGAATTCTATGGTCGACGGTTTCAGGTCTCGCGCGAAGTTCTGGACCCGCGGCCCGAAACCGAAATTCTGATCGAAGCTGCGCTGAGCGAGCCCTTTGATCATGTTTTGGACTTGGGTACCGGATCGGGATGCATTCTGGTTACGTTGCTGGCCGAACGCCAAAGTGCCACGGGCATAGGCGTCGACCTGAGCAAGGCCGCCTGCCTGCAGGCCAGCGCCAATGCGGTGCAACATCAGGTGCAGGACCGCGCCAAAATTCTGAAATCGGACTGGTTTGACGCCACGGATGAGAAATTCGATCTGATCGTGTCAAACCCACCCTATATCTCGGCATCCGAGATGCAGACGTTGTCGCCCGAAGTGCGCGAGCATGAGCCGCGCATGGCATTGACGGATGAGGGCGACGGGCTGGGCGCCTATCGCCAGATCGCTGCGGCGGCGCCGGATTTTCTGCTGCCTTCGGGCCGTATTCTTGTCGAGGTCGGCCCCACACAGGCGAACGCCGTATCGGCGTTGTTTGATGCGGCGGGACTGTCGGATATATGCACGATTCCGGATATGGATGGGCGCGACAGAGTCATCCGGGCCAGAATGCCGAGCTAGGGCGCCGCGATGAGGCTGAAAAACGCCGGTCGTGGTAAAAAAGCTGCGAAAATCGGTCATACCCCCTTGTGTGAACGCGCAGGACATGTTTACTCGGGGGTAGTCAGAGAGGCTGACGCTGTTCCAGCGCACCCCTGACGCCAAGCCCAAAAAGTCGCGCACCCGTAACGGCATCTGCCATTCAGCGGCGTAAGCTTCGGGTTGATCGACAGTGAATGACAAGGCTGACGAATAGTAAGATGAGATCTTCAAAATCCCGCTCGCGGGCCAAGAACAACCGAAATCGCCCCTCTGGCGGAAATGTCGTAAACCGGGTTTTTGACAGCTCCGGCCCCGAGGGCAAGGTGCGTGGTACGCCGCAGCAGATTATCGACAAGTATAATCAGTTGGCGCGCGACGCGCAGCTGTCCAACGACCGTGTGGCGGCTGAGAACTTTCAGCAGCACGCGGAACACTACCTGAGACTGCTCAGCGAAGCGCAGCGCGAAATGGAAGCGCGCCGCGAAGAGCAGGAGCGCCAGAACCGCGAGCGCCAGGCCGAACGCGACCGCGAGCGCGCCGAACGGCAAGAACGCGAAGCCGCGCGCCAGGCGGACCCGGCCGAAGCGCCGCAGCCGGATGTCATGGATCTTTCATCGGAAACCGCCGCACCGGAATCCGGTCTGGTCGAAACGCCCGAGAACAAAGATACGGATGCTGCGACCGACGTGCCCGAGAAACGCGAAAAACCGGCCCGGCGCCCACGCACGCGCAAGCCCAAAGCCGCACCCGAACAAAAGGCGCCCGCGGATAACGGAGACACGCCGGAAGCTGCGGAATAGCGCTAGAGTTTAGGTAACAAAAAGACCCGGCCATTGAGCCGGGTTTTTCTTTGGGCGTCAGAAGCTATGCTTGTTTGACGCTGCGCGCCAGCGCACAAAACGCTTCAAGCGGAACCTGTTCGGCCCGCTCGGTCGGTTTGATGCCCGCCGCGATCAGGTGATCTTCGATGTCCGGTGCAATGCCCTTGAGCGAGGCGCGTAGCATCTTTCGCCTTTGATTGAACGCGGCTGCGACGACACGGGACAAGGTCGCCGGGTCCGCAGGAAAGCGCGGTTCGGGCAGGGCGGTCAGATGGACCACGGCGCTTGAGACCTTGGGCGGCGGGGTGAAGGCCCCGGGCGGTAATGACATTGCGATGCGTGCATCGGTCCGCCATTGGGCCAGGATGGCCAAGCGGCCATAGGCTTTGCTGCCCGGTTGCGCCACGATCCGCTCGGCCACTTCGCGCTGAAACATCAGGGTCAGGCTCTGCCAGAACGGCGGCCATTCCGACGGCGTCAGCCAGCGCACCAAAAGCTCGGTTCCGACATTATAGGGCAAATTGGCCGCGACCCGGATCGGGGGCGTCAGGTGCTGCAGCGGATCGATTTCAAGCGCGTCGCCGTTGATGACCTGCAAACGGTTGGGATAGGCTGCGGCGATCTGTTCCAGCGCGGCGATGCAGCGGGTGTCTTTTTCCACGGCCACAACGCGGCGCGCGCCTTCGGCCAGCAGACCCCGCGTCAGGCCGCCGGGGCCGGGGCCGATTTCCAACACGTCACAGGTGCTGAGGTCGCCTGCCTGCCGCGCGATCTTGGCGGTTAGGTTCAAATCGAGCAGAAAGTTCTGCCCCAGGGATTTGCGGGCCGACAGCTGATGCGTCGCGATCACCTCGCGCAGGGGGGGCAGCGTATCGATGGCGCTCATGACGCGGCTGCCATTTTCTGCGCCAGTTTCAGCGCTTCGATCAGGCTTTGCGGGTTGGCAATGCCTTGCCCAGCGATATCCAGCGCGGTCCCGTGATCGGGAGAGGTGCGAATGAACGGCAGGCCAAGCGTCACGTTGACCCCACGGTCGAAATCCAGCGTCTTGATCGGGATCAGCGCCTGATCGTGATACATCGCAATCGCCGCATCATAGTTACGGCGCGCGGCGGCATGAAACATCGTATCCGCTGGGTGCGGTCCGGTGACGGTATAATCCGGATGTGTCATCGATTGCAGTAGGGGCGCGATCCAGTCCATCTCTTCGGTTCCGATCTTGCCACCTTCGCCTGCGTGAGGGTTAAGCCCTGCAACCGCGATCCGGGGGTGTTCGATACCAAATTGCTTGCGCAACCCCTCTGCCGTGATCTCAATCGTATCCGTCAATATTTGCGGCGTCAGGGTGGAAATCACCTGTGATAGCGGAATATGGATGGTTGCCGGTACAACCCGCAACTGGTCGCTGGCCAGCATCATGACAACCTGTTTGCATCCCGCCAAGGCCGCCAGAAACTCGGTATGGCCGGGATAGGAAAAACCGGCGCCATCGATCAGGGCTTTCTTGTGGATGGGCGCGGTGCACAGGGCCGAGGCCTGGCCGGACCTGACAAGCGAAACCCCCATCTCGATCGCGTCGATGACCGAGGGGGCGTTGGCGGGGTCAGGCTGTCCCAATACGTTGGGTGCGGGAAACGCGGTGTGGATGACCGGCAAGGCGTCGGCGCTGATTGCGATGGCTTCGCTCAGATCGTCAATCTTTTTGACAGGTGTGCCTGCAGGCAAGTGAGTGATGTCACCAATATAGGCAAAAGGGCAGGTCTCGCGCAGTTCTGCCCAAGCCTTGGCCGCGATCTCGGGGCCAATGCCCGAAGGTTCACCACAGCTCAGCGCGATGGGTTTGGTCATTGTTCAATGATGATCGCGTCGGCCCGCAACTGTTCCAGCAAACTGTCGGCGAAGGCTTGCAACCGCTGCTGGGTCAACGCGTTGGCCACGTCCAGGCGCGTGGTTTCCTCGCCCAGATCACGGGTGCGATTGCACAGCATCAGGAACATCAGCGTCTGGCCGTTGTTGCGGGTCAGTGTTGTCGAGACCTCGTTCGGGTCCAGCTTGGCCAGTTCAAGCGCCACGTCGCGGGGGATTTCGGACGGGTTGGCCGAGATACGCTCCAGCACTTCGGGCGGCTGATCTTTGGCGATGCCATAAAGATCATCACAGGTATCGATCTGTTCGGTCAGCGTGCGCGCTGTCGCAAGCGTCTCGGCGCTCCGCCCGCCGGGCAGATAATAGATCGCATAGTCGATGCTGGAAAACCTCGGTTGCTGGGTCGCAACTTCGCGCAGGTCGCGCAGCTGGAACAGGGCGACAGCATTCGGCAGGGTGATCGGATCAGATATCTCGCCCTTTTTCAGGCCCAGAATAAGCGGTTGCAGGGCAGGCGGCAGGTTGGCCACAGACAACCAGTCCAGGCGTCCGCCGTTTTCGCGTGTCGCTGCTGCTGAATACTGTATGGCCGCCGAGGAGAAGGCGTCGAACCCGGACACGCGCGAGATCTCTTCCGCAAGCGCTTCGGCCTGTGCCAGGGTTTGCGGTGTCACCGGAATGATGATTTCGGAAAGAAGAACCTGCAGACCGCCGCCGCCGCTCTGACCCAGGGCGCGATTGATTTCGTCGTCCGTTGGGCGGGCCTGCGAGATAAAGCGCGCGCTGACATAGTCGCGCCAGGACAACTGGTCGGTAACAAAGTCGCGCACGGTTTCGGGCGACACGCCCGCATCGCTCAGCAATTGCAGAAATTGGTCCGAGGACAGGTTCCCGCGCGCGGCGAATTCGTCGATCCCGGCCTGCACGTCTTCGGGTGCGGCCTCGATGCCGGCCTCTTGCATGGCTTGTTTGCGCAGACGGTCGTCGATCAACGCGCGCCGCACTTCGGCGTCAGAACTGCCGGGAACGCCCAGCAATTCCAGAAATTGTTGCCGCTGATCCAGCTCGTACCACGTCACGATATCCTGATTGACCCGGATCGCAGGCGAAAACAGGCTTTGGCCCAATGCCGCCGGTGCCGCGCCCAGACAGGATGCGGCACAGATCCCAAACAACGCATTGCGTCGTGTTTGGCCGAGAAGGTTCGTTAGTGCTGTAATCAACTGCATGTCTTTTTGTACTTTTTATCACCACCGTCGACGGAATAGCCGGTCAGAGCTAGGGTAAAGCCGAATTCCGTCGTAGGCTCAATACTAGATGTTGAAGTAAACCGTCTGCTGACGTTCACATTTACTCGCACGCATTGGTTACTGTAGGTCAGCCCGAAACCCGCTCGGATGGGTTCGGATTCGCTGAAATCATAGCGTGCATTCGCGGTTGTCTGCCAGTTTTCGTCGATGGTGTACCGGCCGGCAACCCGAAGTTCCGATACCTGATCGCCACCGGTTTCGGCCGGATCAGGTTCCAGCCAGATATAGCCGCCGCTCAGCGCATATCTCTCTTTCACATAGGCCGCGCGTAGTTCGGCCTTACTGAAGCTGAAGTCGCTGTCGAGCAAGCCGCGCGCCGCCAAGGTCAGGCCTTTGCCATTTCTCAACTGACCGGCAAGCAACAGGTCCGAGGTCGTGCCCTGAAGGCCGGATGTCAGGGTAAAGTCGGGGTCCGCTTCTGACCGGAACACTTGACCGACGGTGGCCAGTGCTTCCCAGCCTTCGGCGTTGTATCGCGCCCAATTCAGACCGATGACTGCGGTCGCCGCGCTTTCGCGGCGGTCTTCGGCAGGAAAGCGGGACAGGGACAACAGGTTGCCCTGGTCGAACTCCTGAAACGTGCTTTCGTCGTTGGGCACGTCCGTATCGGACACATGGGTCCAGCCGATCTGAGCAATGGGTTCCAGAAATTGCGTCGCGCCCGAGGCTTCGCGCCGCGTCATCGGATAGCGCAGGGTCAAAGCGGCCCTGGGGGTGGACCGGGTGACATTGTCGGGAAACTCGCTGTCGTTGCGAATGTCGAACGTATCGACCGAAGCACCAAGCTCCACATCTGCGCGCAACCCGCTGGTGAAGGTCCAGCTGCGCAGCCACTCGGCATCGAATGTGGCGCGGGCGACGTCACGCCCGACGATATCTTCGTCGCTGGTGCGTTCATGGGCATGACCGATGAAGGCCAGTTGAACCTCGCCGCCAATACCGGTCGGGAAGAAACGTTTGCGATAGTTGAGATCGAAAACGCGCGACGGGATTTCATCCTGGGGTTCGCTGTCACGCAGAGATTGGAAATGGATAAAGCTGGTTCTGAACGCAGTGTCCCGCTTGATCCGCTCCAGCGCGATTTCGCTTCTGAGGCGGTCAAAATCGGGCAGGCCATAATCGGCCAGATAGGCATCGTCCGAGGTGGTTTGAATATCAAAGCTCAGCTTGAAATCATTGTTCAGGGCAAACCGACCGTCTGCAAAGAAGTAACCACGATAGTCATCAGGGATCAGGTCGTCACGCGTATAGGCACCGCGCAGGCGAATGTTGCCTCTTTTGAAAGCCTGGCGATAGCGAAAGCCCAGGGTGCGCGTTTTGGGCGACACATAGGGCGTCAGCGTCAGGTCCTTGTGATCGCCCAGTCGGATGAAATAGGGCACCTGAACCCCGGTTCCCAATTGCGAGGTGGTGCGGATCGACGGCACCAGAAATCCCGTCGCGCGTTCAAGCGTCGGATCAGGCAGACGCAACACCGGGAAATAGAACAGCGGGACATCCAATACCCGAAACTGCGCCCCTTCAAAATAAAGCTGCTGTTCCAGCTGATCATGTGTGACCTTGCGGGCGCGGATTTGCCAGAGCGGCGGTCTCCCATCTTCGCAGACCTGACAGGATGTGGCGGCGACCTTGCTGAATTGCGTATAACGCCCTGCGGCGCGTGTGGCCTGAACAGCGGCGATCTGAACCTGCTGGTCGAACACCATGCGCGCGCCGGTCAAAAGGCCGTTTTGAATGCCACTGTCCAGCTCGGCCGAATCCGCCAGCAGGGTGGTACGCCCGCCCTGGTCGATGCGGATCGGTCCTTCGATGGTCAACGCACCGGTCTCGCGATCATATGTGACGCGTTCAGCGGTCAGTTTGACGTCGCCCTGGAAGGCCTCGACATTGCCTTCGGCAACCAGCTTGCGGTCCGGAGAAATAAAGATCTGGTCCGCGACCAGCAGGGCGGGTTGTTCTTGCCCGGCATCCTGAGCTGCTGCGTCAGAGGCATCAGCGCCGGATTGTGCAGCGGTCATGACCGGAAGCGATGTGGCTAGGGCGGTGCTGAGGAGAAGGGGCAGAATAAATCGCATCAGCCGTCCTCCGCATGTAGAAGCAGGCCAAGAGAGAGCAAGATGGCCGAGAAGGGTGGCGCCCAGGCCGCAACCAAAATGGGCAACTGCCCGTTTTCCCCGAGGATCTGCGCAAAGTTGCGCACGAAATAGATGGCAAACCCCGACAGTACAGCGGTCAGCACCGCGATACCCGTTCCGCCAAAGCGCACGTGACGCATGGTGAATGCCGCCCCGATCAGAACCATCGAGACCAGAAAGATCGGCCGGGCCAGCTGAACCTGCAGCCAGACCTCGTATTGTTTGGTGGAAAAGCCTGCCTCGCGCAGATCGCGGATAAGCTGCGGCAGATCATAGACCGAGACCGAGTTCTGTTGGCCAAGCCGGTCCACAATGCGGTCTCGTGTCAGGCTGGTTGGCAATTCCAGTGTGTCATGAGAGACAGCGCTGGTTTCGGGGTTCAGATCGTCCTGCAGGGTCCAGACCTTGGCTTGGTGTAAGGTCCAATGCCCTGTATCCAGCTCGGCCTCTTTGGCGATGATCTGTTCAATCGGTTTGCCGTCAGGGTCGAAGGCGGTGATCGTCACGTTGCGCAGCCCGAATTTGTCTCCGTTCAGCGTGCCTTTGGCGTGGATCACGGATTGCCCGGCGGCAGACCCCTGCCGCAGCCAGATGCCTTCGCGACTGACTGAAAGGGTCGAACCCCCATTGTTGCGATAGCTTTCCGACAGCCGCTGATACTCCTCGGAGGTCGCCGCTGCGATGGGGTTGAGCAAGCTCACCGCAAGCGCCCCGATGATCAGCGCAAGAACGACCGGCGCTGCCAGAGCGCGAATCCCTGACCGGCCAATGGCACGGGTCACCACAAGTTCGGAACTGCGCGCCAGCCCGACAAACAGCGCGATGGTCGTCAAAATCATCAAGAGCGGCAGCATCTCGCTAATGGCGGCGGGCGTGTTCAGCAGGGTCAACCGGATCAGCTGCCCAAACGACAGGTCAGCATCGTCGTGGCGGCGGACTTGTTCGATCAGGTCGATCAGCATCATCAGCGTCAGAAAAATACCGCCGATCACAAGGAAATTTTGAACAAAACGTCGGGCAAAGTAACGGTCGAGGATCACTTAATATGTCCTCGTCGACTGGTGACTTCCGGGAATCACTCGTTGGTTTCCTGACACGGAAACACGTGCAGCGGCCGCATGCCTGCTGATTGGTGCCAATTTACTTCCCCCGAACCTGCCGGTTGTTTTCCGGCGACATTAATGCAAATGCCAATCGGGGAAAACTGCTATCTGGTCAAGTGCGGCAGTGCGGGCTAGGTCTTGTGCAACGCATTTTTGAGGAGCACGACATGAGCAGCCTGGTACCCGTCCATTTTAAACCCGTCGAATTGGATATGATCGCCGAGGCCGAGGGCCGCGTCGTGATTATTGTCACGCCCGATGGCAAGCTGGGCCCGGCGCCCCGGCGCGCCAACCGCCTGACCCGCGGCGCCATCGCGCGGCTGCTGGAAAGCGAGCGGTTCGAAAAGGCAAAGAACACGGATGTGATTTCTCTGGCGTGGCCCGCCGGCATGCAGGCCGAGGCGCTGGATGTCCTGATACTGGACCGGCGTCCCAATCAGGACGACGCGCGCAAGGCGGGTGCAAAGCTGGCAAAACTGGCCGGTGGCAAGCCTGTTTTGCTGATGGCTGGCAACCAAAACGGGACGCATGATCTTGCTTTGGGACTGGTTTTGCGCAGCTACGATTTTGATGCACATAAAACCAAAGATGCTGATCCAAAGGGGGATGTGACGATTGCACATACCAAACCGGATGAGGTCGAAGCCGCCTTTGCCCCGCTTTATGCGGTGGCCGACGGGGTGCGCATGACGCGCGATCTGACCAATGAGCCTGCAAATGTTCTGACAACCACCGAGTTTGCCGACCGTCTTGCCGAGATGAAGGATCTGGGGCTTGAGGTCGAAGTGCTGGAAGAAGACAAGCTGGCTGAACTGGGCATGCGCACCTTGTTGAGCGTCGGGCAGGGATCTGTCAGCCCGTCGAAAGTTGTAGTGATGCAATGGAACGGCGGTGGCAAGGGGGACGCGCCCCTTGCGCTGGTCGGCAAGGGCGTAGTGTTCGATACCGGCGGGATTTCCTTGAAACCCGCAGGCGGTATGGAAGACATGACCATGGATATGGGTGGTGCAGGTGTTGTCGCCGGAACCATGCGCGCGCTGGCCAAACGCAAGGCCAAGGCCAATGTGGTCGGTCTGGTGGGTCTGGTCGAAAACATGCCATCAGGCAACGCAACCCGACCCGGCGATGTGGTGAAGTCCATGAAGGGCGACACTGTTGAGATCATCAACACCGATGCCGAGGGCCGCTTGGTGCTGTGTGACGTGATGTGGTACGCGCAAGAGCGTTTTGCCCCGGTGGGCATGGTCGATCTGGCCACGCTGACCGGTGCGATCATCATCGGGCTGGGGCATGAAAATGCAGGCGTGTTTTCGAACAATGACACCTTTTGCGATGCCTTCCTGAAATCCGCACGTGCCGAGGATGAAGGCGCATGGCGGTTGCCTTTGGGCCCGAAATACGACGAGCTGCTGAAATCACGCATCGCTGACATGAAAAACGTGGGCGGCCGCGCGGCGGGTTCGATCACCGCGGCGCAGTTCCTGCAGCGTTTCGTCAAGGATGACACCCCGTGGATACACCTCGATATTGCCGGTGTCGCCTCGGTCGCATCCGAGACGTCTTATGCGCCTAAGGGTGCAACCGGCTGGGGCGTTCGCGCGCTCAGCCGCTTTGTGCAGGACAATTTCGAGTAATCGGATGGGTGCCGTCTATTTCTACCACCTGACGCGTCAACCGCTTGAGCAGACCCTGCCGGTTCTGCTGGACAAGGCGCGGCAGGCCGGGTGGAAGATTGCGGTCAGGGGCACGGATCCGGTTCGGCTGGATTGGCTGGACGAAAAGCTGTGGCTGGGCCCCGAAGACGGGTTTCTGCCGCATGGTCTGGCAGGCGGGGCCCATGATGCGGCCCAGCCCATATTGCTGACGACCGAGCCTCAGGTGGCCCATGGCGCAACTTGTGTGATGGCGGTGGATGGGGCGCCGGTTACATCGGCCGAGGTGGACGAGTTGGATCGCGTCTGTATTCTGTTCGATGGAACAGATCCGCAGGCGGTTCAGCACGCCCGAGGACAATGGAAAGAGCTGACATCGGCAGGATGTGCGGCGCAATACTGGTCAGAGGAATCGGGGCGCTGGGAAAAGAAGGCAGAGTCCTGATTTATTTTAGATACCAATTACTTCGGCCTGAATGTGGGCTGAGCAAACGATAGCAGACGATCCGCCATTCTGGCGCAGGAGGATTTTCATGAAGATGAACCCGTTGGGACGCTCGGGGATGCAGGTTTCCGAACTGTGTCTGGGCACGATGACATTTGGCACGCAAACCGCGCAGGATGAGGCGCATCGCCAGATGGACATGGCGCTGGCTGCTGGCATTAACTTTGTCGACGCAGCCGAGATGTATCCGGTCAACCCGGTCTCGAAGGAAACGGTCGGGCATACCGAAGAGATTCTGGGGCGCTGGAACGCAGCGAATCCTTCGCGGCGCGGCGACTATATTCTGGCCACCAAGCATTCGGGTCACGGCTTTCAGCACGCTCGCGACGGAGCGCCGATCACCGCGGAGACCATTCCCGAAGCGGTCGAAGGATCGCTGCGCAGGTTGCAAACGGACCATATCGACCTCTATCAGTTCCATTGGCCAAACCGCGGAAGCTACATGTTCCGCCAGAACTGGACCTATGCGCCCAAGGGCGACAATCGGGATGCTGTGCTGGACGAGATGCAGGGCTGCCTGGATGCGTTGCAAGTGCAGGTAGACAAAGGCAACATCCGCGCATTCGGGCTGTCGAACGAAAGTGCCTGGGGCGCTGCGCAGTGGTTGCATCTGTCGGACAAGACCGGAACGCCTCGGGTTGCATCCATCCAGAACGAATACTCATTGCTTTGCCGCCTGTACGACACCGATCTGGCCGAGCTGAGCATGTATGAAGACGTGGGCTTGCTGGCATTTTCGCCGCTGGCTGCAGGTTTTCTGACCGGCAAGTATCATGGTGGCGCGGTACCCGAGGGCTCGCGGATGTCGCTTGTGCCGCAGATGGGTGGTCGGAACTCTGACCGCGTGTCGGATGCGGTTTCAGCTTATGTGGATGTGGCAAACCGGTTCGGGCTGGACCCTGTCCATATGGCGCTGGCATGGTGTTGCCACCGGCCGTTCATGGCCTCGACCATCTTTGGCGCGACGACTTGTGCCCAGCTGGAACATATTCTGGCCGGAGCCGATCTGACTTTGTCCTCTGACGTCATGTCGGCGATCGACGCGGCGCATCGGGCGCATCCGATGCCGTATTAACGGCTGCGAACAGCGCTGCGCCTTGCATTGACCAAACACTTGGGTCTCGATCAGTGGTGGGTGGGATGCGTCCGCTCTTGCCTCAGGTCGCGTGCCGACTGGCCGTGGGCCGTGCGGAAGGCCCGCGCAAAACTGGATTGCGAGGTAAAGCCCGTGGCCAGGGCAACCTCCATCAGCGGCAGGTCGGTATCAGTGACCAGACGGCGGGCCTCGGCCAGGCGCAGTTGCAGATAGTGATCCTGAGGGGTCGTGTTCAGTCGCAGGCGAAACTGTTGCTGCAGCGTCCGGGGGCTGGTGCCAAGGCTGGTTGCGATGTCTACCAATGGCATCGGATCGTCCAGCGCGTTTTCCATCAGTGAATTTGCCCGCGCCGTCAGAGCGTTGTGACGGTGTGGCGCGCCAGTCCGGGTTTGCGGCTTTGATGGCTCGGGCGCACCGTCATAGAGGAACAGGCCAGAGACCCGCGCCGCAAAACCCGCGCCATGGCGGGCGGCGATGATATGAAGCATCATTTCGATTGCGGGAATGGCGCCGCCCGATGTCAAACGCCCTTCGGAGGCGGTGAACCGGTTGGGTTGAACCTGAACCTCGGGGAAACGCGCGGCGAAATTGTCCAGATCCTCCCAATGCGTGGTTGCAGGGTGACCATTGAGCAATCCGGCCTCGGCCAGCAGCCAGGGACCACCATCTATTCCGGCCAGGGTTGCCCCGATTCCGGCGATACGGCGCAGCCCGGCCAGCAGGCTGGGGGATGCATGTCGGGCCAGTTGGAACCCTGCAACGACGATTAACAGATCGCAGCTGTCCAGCCGCGCCAGCGGAATGCCGGGAACCTGAACGGCACTGGTCAGCATGGCTGGCTGCGCCGTTGCGGTCACGTAGTCCCAATCAAAGGCCGGACGGTCAGCCAGCCGGTTGGCGGCGCGCATGGGATCGACCGCCGCCGCAAAGCTGAGCGTGTTGCAATCGTCCAGAACCAGCACGGCCGTTTTCAGGGCGCGATGTTCGGGTTGCAGTATGTTTTTTGCGGATTTCATCAAGTCTGATTCGCATTCTGGCAAGTGTTGTCCCTAGGCTGCGTCAGACTCGGGCGCGAACGCAATTCGATAACCGGGGAGAAACCTGGGGAAAACTCAGGGCAAAACCGGGTATAAGTGAGGGAAAACGCCATGCCTTTGGAAATGAACCACGACGTCTTCATTACATGTGCCATCACAGGCTCGGGCGGAACGCAGGATCGCAGCCCACATGTGCCCCGCTCACCGCAGCAGATCGCCGACAGCGCCATCGCGGCGGCCAAGGCGGGCGCGGCGGTGGTGCATTGTCATGTGCGCGATCCTGAAACCGGCGCGCCAAGCCGTCGGTTGGACCTGTATCGCGAGGTGACGGATCGTATCCGCGACGCCGACGTGGACGTTGTGCTGAACCTGACCGCCGGTATGGGCGGCGATATCGTCTTTGGCGGTGTCGAAAACCCGTTTCCCGTGAACGAAGCGGCGACTGATATGATCGGGGCGTCCGAAAGGGTGGCGCATATCGCGGAATGCCTGCCAGAGATCTGCACGCTGGATTGTGGCACCATGAACTTTGCCGAGGCCGACTACGTGATGACCAACACGCCCGGCGCATTGCGGGCGATGGGCAAGATGATGACCGATCTTGGCGTGAAGCCCGAGATCGAGGCCTTTGACACGGGCCATCTGTGGTTTGCCAAGCAGTTGGTCAAGGAAGGGATTCTAGAGCCAAACGCTCTGGTCCAGCTTTGCATGGGCGTGCCGTGGGGCGCGCCGGATGATCTGAACACCTTCATGGCAATGGTGAATAACGTACCCGATGACTGGACGTTCAGCGCCTTTTCGCTGGGCCGCAATCAGATGGCTTACGTGGCGGCCTCGGTCCTGGCCGGCGGCAATGTGCGTGTGGGACTTGAGGACAATCTGTGGCTGGAAAAAGGGGTTCTGGCTGAAAACTGGCAACTGGTCGAACGCGCCGGAACTATCATTGAAAACCTGGGCGCACGGGTGATTGGGCCGCAAGAGGTGCGTGAGAAGCTGGGGTTGGTAAAGCGGGCACCGCGCGCGGCATGAGGCTCGATTGGCTCGTTGTTTTCTTAGGTGCGACCGCAGTCAGCGCCGAAGAACCTGACGCCATCGATCACTTTCTCTCAAAGCAAATGTTCCTGTGCCATGAATTTGCTCAAGGGGACGTTTCAGTGCCTTTCTGGATCCACCAAACCCACTTTGGCGGATGCCGTGTGGATGAATTTAAGGTCTCAACCGACGGCAGGGACTACGCGATTGATGTGACGTGTGACGACAATGGTGAGATTCTGCTTGCAGAAAAATGGACAATAGAGCGGACCAAGCAGCAGAAGTACTTGATACATGATGCGGCTGGAGAAATCTTCGGCACGCTGGATTGCGGTGAGGAAACAAAATGAAAACAGCAGCAATCATCGGTGGGGGTGTGATCGGCGGCGGGTGGGCCGCTCGGTTTTTGCTCAACGGTTGGGACGTGCGGGTGTTTGATCCGGACCCCGAGGCGGAACGGAAAATTGGCGAAGTACTGGCCAATGCCCGTCGCGCTTTGCCCGGTCTGGGCGATGTTGCATTGCCAGCCGAAGGACAGCTGAGCTTTCACACAGATCTGGCGGACGCGGTTCAGGGCGCTGCGTGGATACAGGAAAGCGTGCCGGAACGGCTGGACCTGAAGCTGAAGGTTTACAAGGACCTACAGGCGGCCTGTGATCCGGACGCGATCATCGGCTCGTCGACCAGCGGGTTCAAGCCGTCCGAACTGCAGGAGGGGGCGCTGCGGCCCGAGCAGATCGTGGTGACCCATCCCTTTAATCCGGTCTATCTGCTGCCGCTGATCGAGCTGGTGCCGACCGGGAAAAACCCGCCCGAGATGATTGAACGGGCGCAAGGCATCCTGAAATCGCTTGGTTTCTTTCCGCTGCACGTCAAAAAAGAGATCGACGCGCATATCGCCGACCGGTTCCTCGAAGCCGTCTGGCGCGAGGCGTTGTGGCTGGTCAAGGACGGAATCGCCTCAACCGAAGAAATCGACGAAGCTATCCGCATGGGGTTCGGCATACGCTGGGCGCAGATGGGCTTGTTCGAAACCTACCGCGTGGCCGGGGGCGAGGCGGGGATGCGGCATTTCATGGCCCAGTTCGGGCCCGCTTTGAAGTGGCCCTGGACCAAGCTGATGGACGTGCCCGAATTCACCGACGAGCTGGTCGATATGATCGCGGGTCAGTCGGATGCGCAGTCAGGGGCGCATTCGATCCGGGAACTAGAGCGCATACGCGACAACAACCTTGTTGGCATGATGCGCGCGCTCAAGGCGCAGGATTGGGGGGCGGGGGCGGTTCTGAACCAGCACGATGCGGCCCGCAAATCCGGCGTGCTTCCCGATCTGGATACGGCTGATCTGTCGCAACCGATCCTGACGCTTTCGCGTGCGGTGCCGTTGGATTGGACGGATTACAACGGCCACATGAATGAGGCTAAATACCTTGAGGCTTTTGCCGCCGCAACGGACCGGTTCATGGAGATCATCGGCTGTGATGCGGACTATATCGCGTCGGGTGGCAGCTATTTTACGGCGGAAAACCACATCAAATACGTCCAGGAAACCCATGCCGGTGCGCGGATCGAAGTGCGGACCCAGATGCTGCTGGGAGAGGGTAAAAAACTGCATGTTTTCCACAGCATGTACGAAGGGGACACGCTGTTGGCCAATGGTGAGAGCTTCCTTTTGCATGTCAGTCTTGAGACGCGCCGCCCAAGCCCGCCCTCGGCGCAGATCGAGGCCGCGATGGCGCGTATTGCTGACGGGCATTCCCGATTGCCGTATCCTGAGAATGCGGGCGCAGCGATCCGGAAACCCGCATGACACAGCGGGTGCTGGTGACTGCTGGCGCATCGGGTGTGGGCCGCGCCATGGCCGAAGCGTTTGATGCGGCTGGAGCTCGGGTGTGGGTCGCGGATGTAGATCTCGACGCTCTGACATCCTGTCCGTTGTCCTGGAAAAGGACGCAGGTAGATGTGACGGATGAGGCTGCGCTTGCCGCCATGTTTGCCGAGGTTGAAAGCACCTGGGGCGGTTTGGACGTTCTATGTGCCAATGCAGGTATCGCCGGGCCCACTGCTGCGGTCGAACATGTCGGGTTGGACGACTGGCGCGCTTGTCTGGGCGTCAATCTGGATGGCGTCTTTTTGTGTGCAAAATACGCGGCGCCCATGATGAAGCGTCAGTCGGATGGGGTGATGTTGATCACCTCGTCGACAGCTGGCCAATACGGTTACCCCAATCGCGCGCCTTATGCGGCCGCCAAGTGGGGCGTCATCGGTTTGGGCAAAACCCTGGCGATGGAGTTGGGCCCTCACGGGGTGCGTTGCAACGTGATCTGTCCCGGCTCGGTCGAAGGGCCCCGGATGGAAGGCGTGTTGCAGCGCGAGGCCGTCGCCAAGGGCATGACCCGTGATCAGGTTTACGAAGGCTATGCCTCGGGCACATCAATGGGTCGATTTGTCGAGGCGCAGGATATCGCAAATATGGCCGTATTCCTGGCCTCGGACGCGGCGCGGCTGGTGTCAGGGCAGGTGATTGCTGTGGACGGACACACCGTTAACCCCGATCCCAAGCTTTAACCCTGATTTGGCCCTCGTATCTGGCGGATTGTCTGGCGGACCGCCTGCCAGTTCTGCGCTTCCTGACGGTTTCCGGCCGCCTCGGAATCGCGCATCTTTTTTGCAGCCTCGGCTTCGGCGCGATCACCATGCGCAGAGTAGAGCGCGCGGGCGTACTGAGCGGTTTTGAGTGCGTCCATTTCTGTCATCCTCCGGTTGTGGGCGGACAGCCCGAATGTTCACGCAGGATGATCATACAACACCAAGCGTCATTTGGCATCGCCAGAGTTAGATGCTCGCGAGCAGATCCGCTCGTAGTGCGGTCAGATAGGCAGGAAAATGCCGGGCGGTCATATCAGCTTCGCGCACTAAGTTATCGAAATGATTTGTGAAAACTTCAATGCGGTCCCGGTCGCTGAACGCCATATAGTGGCTGCCTGCATAGAATACGCAGAGCAACGGGCCAAAGATGGTGATCGGCGCGGAATACAGGCGTTTGGCGTCAAACAGATAAACACGCAGGCGCGGGTAGAGCTGCTGGCACAGGTCCAGCATGTGGTCGATCTGATCCAAACGTGCCTGTCGGGACAGGCCTTCGTAATAGCCGATCCCTTTGGTAAAACTGTCGATTTCGTATTGCGGCATTGCGATTTCATAATCCGACTGGGCGCTGCGCATCCACGAAAGACGATCTGCCGATGCGCCGATGGCCTGATCTGCAGTCCGGCCCAGATGCGGCGCATATTCCCATTCGAGAACTGCGCGGGTTTTCAGCATATCCGGCAACGCGGCGGGGACGTATCGGATCTTGTAGCCCGCCGCCTGCTGGTGCCATTCAAAGATCCGTTCATCGACCAGGGCGCGGGCCGCTTCGGTCATGGTCAGCGAACTGGCAAGCAGTTCCGCTGCGCTTTCGGGACGGTTCGACAGGCTGAGCAACCAGTCAGCGGATACCCCAAGCGCCGATGCGCAGCTTCCGACCACATGCGCATTGGGCAATCTGGCCCCTTCATCCGTCAGCAATTGCGACACGGTTGATCGGTCCACGCCGATATCGCGGGCAAGGGCGCTTTGAGTAATGCTCTGATCCTCCATCGCGCGGGCCAGTCGCAAGCGGAACTGGGCGGCGCGATCGCGTTTGTCGATATTCTCCTGCATATGGTGATTTATATCACCAATGATGAATATTGTTAATCATATTCGGAATTCTCCTCGCTCAGCGCTGTCTGTAACGTTTTTGTGAAAACAAGAATAACGGGGTCGGAAATGGAGACGCGACAAAGATCTGTCGTGAAAGCAATCGTTTGGAATGCGATTGGCCTGATCATCATGACATGTGTGGGGTTGATCGCCACCGGATCAGCCGCAATTGGCGGCGTGGTCGCATTGGTCAATACTGCAATCGGTTTGACGCTATACGTGGTTTACGAACGCATTTGGGCGGGGATCGCCTGGGGGCGCAATGGCTGAACCTACCAAACCTGAATGGGGCACGTTCTGGCTGATTGTGGCGTGTTATGGCGCGTGGTTGGCGGTGATATTCTGGCTAGCAGGTGTGGCGCTTTGGGCGGCGGTCCCGGCCATGGGGCTGGTCGCTGCGTTGCATTCCTCGCTGACGCATGAGGCGCTGCATGGCCATCCGTTTCGGCACAAATGGCTGAACGAGGCGCTGCTGGCGCTACCACTGACCCTGTTCATTCCCTACAACCGGTTTCGGGACCTGCATCTGGCACATCACCTTGATGCCAATCTGACCGATCCATATGACGACCCCGAGACGAACTATCTGGACCCACGGGTGTGGAACCAACTGCCTGCCTGGAAGCGACGTCTGTATTCGGCCAACAACACGTTGCTGGGCCGTATGGTGCTGGGGCCTGCCATCGGGCAGACGGCGTTCATGTGCGATGAATGGCGCGCGGCACTGCGCGGGGATAGGGCGGTACTGCTGGCCTGGGTGCTTCATCTGCCCGGGGTTGCGGTTGTTCTTTACTGTGTCGCGCAGTCGGCCATGCCCCTTTGGGCCTATGTTTTGTCTGCCTATCTGGGTCTCGCGCTGGTCAAGATCCGCACCTTTCTGGAACATCGCGCACACGAGAAATCACGCGCCAGAACGGTCATAGTCGAAGATCGAGGGCCTTTGGCGTTTCTGTTTCTCAACAACAATCTACACGTCGTTCATCACATGAACCCGACCGCGCCCTGGTATCGGTTGCCCGCGCTCTACCGCACCGGCAAAGACCGCTATCTTGCCAGCAATGAGGCCTATGTCTACCGATCCTATGCGCAGGTCTTTGGCCTGTACTTCTGGCGTTCAAAAGACCCGGTGGCGCATCCGCTCTGGCCAAACGATTGATTTAAGCACAAAAGGGGAGCCATGAGTTTGTGGATTCCCGTCACCATCGCCGCCGCTACATTTCAAACGGTGCGCTTCATGCTGCAAAAGTCGCTGAGCAGCGTGAAGCTGTCTGCGGCAGGCGCAACCTTTGCCCGTTTTGCCTTTTCCTTGCCGCTGGCGATCTTGGGATTGATCGTTGCCCTGCAGTTTACAGGTTTCGAGGTTCCGGTTTTGACGCCCCGGTTCTGGTTGTTTGCCGTGATTGGCGGCACCTCGCAGATATTGGCGACGATCTGTGTTGTGGCGCTGTTCAAACAGCGCAATTTTGCGGTGGGCATCACCTTCAAGAAGACCGAAGTGATTCAGACCGCGATTGTCGGGTTTCTGATCCTCGGCGATCAGGTGTCTACTGGCGCATTAGGGGCGATTGTCCTGGGGCTGGTCGCGGTGCTGGTGCTGTCGAAATCACCAGGCGGGGATGGCGCGTGGTGGCAACATTTGACCAACAAGGCCTCTCGGCTGGGGTTGGGTTCGGGTGTTCTGTTTGCCTTTTCCTCGGTCACCTATCGCGGCGCATCGCTTGAGCTTGGGGAGATCGACGCCTGGTTCCGGGCGTTGGTCGCGCTGGCTGTGGTGGTCACGTTTCAGTTCCTCAGCATGGGGCTGTGGCTGTTGTGGCGCGACCGGGCAGAGCTGCGGGCAGTGTGGGAAACCCGACGCACCGGCGTGTTTGTCGGCCTCACCAGCCTGTGCGGATCGTTCTGCTGGTTCTTTGCCTTCACGTTGCAGAACGCGGCCTATGTTAAGGCATTGGGGCAGGTCGAGCTGATCTTCAGCCTGCTTGCATCCATTCTGTTTTTCCGTGAGACCATCACCCGACGCGAAATCGCCGGGATCACATTGCTGGGTCTGTCGATATTGGCGCTGGTGCTGGCGATTTAGCCCGCGCGACGTTCATCAAAGCTGAGCGCGATAAAGCTGGGCATATGATCGCCCATGCCGACCACAGCTGGCCCGCTATCCTCGCGACGCCCGCGATCCCGGCCTTTCTGACCACGCTCACGCTTGCCTTCGCTTCTCTTGCTGTCGGATGACTTGGCTTTTTTCTCGGGCTTCGGCGCGTCGTCTTTCGGTGCGTCTTTCACCGGGTTGTCGACCCGTGGAATTTCCTTCTGGATCAGCTTCTCAATCGCATCCAGAGCCTTTTCGTCGCGACCCGAGCAGATGGTGAAGGCCTTACCCTCGCGCCCCGCACGACCCGTGCGGCCGATGCGATGGACGTAATCCTCGGCATGGCCGGGAACGTCAAAATTGAACACGTGGCTAACCGACGGAATATCCAGCCCGCGCGCGGCAACGTCCGACGCCACAAGCAAGCGCAGAGAGCCATCACGGAATCCGTCCAGCGTTTTCATCCGCTGCGACTGATCCAGATCGCCATGGATCGCTGCGGCGTTATAGCCGTATTTCTTCAACGACTTTGCGCAGATATCCACATCAGTCTTGCGATTGCAAAAGATGATCGCGTTTGTGCATTTCTCGCCTTCGGCGTCGATCAGCGCACGCAGCACCTTGCGCTTGCCGCTGGCCTCACGATCACGGCGACCGCCTTTGAACATAACGACGCCCTGTTCAATGGTCTCGGACGCGGTGGCCTGACGGGCGACCTCGATCCGGGCCGGGGCGGACAGGAACGTGTCGGTGATCCGTTCAATCTCGGACGCCATCGTGGCCGAGAAGAACAGCGTCTGGCGCGTGAATGGTGTCAGCGAAAAGATGCGTTCGATATCCGGGATGAACCCCATATCCAGCATCCGGTCGGCCTCATCCACGACCATGATCTGAACGCCGGTCAAGAGCAGCTTTCCGCGTTCAAAATGATCCAGCAGACGGCCCGGAGTGGCAATCAGCACGTCAACGCCCCGGTCGATCAGGGCCTCTTGTTCCTTAAAGCTGACACCGCCGATCAGCAGCGCTTTGGTCAGTTTCAGGTGTTTGGAATAGGTGTCGAAATTTTCCGCCACCTGCGCCGCCAGTTCCCGGGTCGGGCACAACACCAGCGACCGCGGCATCCGCGCCCGTGCACGGCCCCGCGCCAAAAGTGTGATCATCGGCAGCGTGAAGCTGGCGGTTTTGCCGGTGCCGGTCTGGGCAATACCCAGCACGTCGCGGCCCTCAAGGGCAGGGGGAATCGCACCCTCCTGAATCGGCGTCGGCGTTTCATATCCGGCTTCGTCAATGGCCTTGAGGACCTTGGGGTTCAGGTTCAGTTCGCTAAACTTTGTCATGTATGTCCGAATGTTGCGGACACTACACCTGGCCCGCGCGTCTGATAGGTGCCGGGCCCGTTTGGCCACGCGCCTTGGGGCGCGGTGCGGCTTGGACCGGGGCATAACAAAATCGTGGGACAGGGTCAAATGAACTTGGCTTTAGCGTTGCGGAAGGGCCTCAGCCGCCATTTCTTTGCAACAATTCAGCAGCTTCCGGGAAAGTGTTTCGCGACCTTTTGGTCCAGGTTTAGAGGCCTGTGCAGAAGCAGCCCATGTTCTTTCAATCGCTGCAAGACGCCTGAGTCTGCCGCGCTCATCTCGTCGAAAAAGACGCGTAGCCCATCTGTGCCTTGTTCGGCTTCAATCCAGCTGAGCAATTCGTGCTTGTTCATACCGCCCATCTCGCGCGCGACATTGGGGGCCATGCCGGGTTGGTAGGAGCCGCGTTCCAGTCGGAACTTGTAGTGAGCGTACCAGTGATCCCAATCCGGGGCATGATGGTGGCACAGATCAACCCCGGGCAATTCGTCCTTGCTGGGCACGATTTGATTTTGAACGGCGATATTGTGGATGCGGTCCTTGAGAAAGCGAATACCGGCTCGTACGAACAGCTTGCCCTGAACGTGGCTTAGAAATCCGCTGGGCAGGAAGGCGCCATAGTTGGGATAGATGGTCTCGATCAGTTCTTGCCGGTCCGGTCCTGTGGGTACGAACGCTTTGTAAAGGTCGTTGCCGCCCGCCAGAGCTTCGATCGGGCGAACGCGCATGGCGGGGATGTCCGGCGGGACATCGCGCAACAGATCGGGGATTGGGGTGGAGGTCCACAGAAACTCGTCCACATCGATATGGGCCAGCCAGTCCATGTCGGTCTGCCCATAGATGAAAGTAGCGTTCTTTGACTGCCGAACCTGGTGTTTGTCCGGTCGCGCAATACCACGTCGCTGCCAGTAATCATCGGTGCAAACCCGGATTTCGATCTTTGGATGCCGGCGCAGTACGCGCACGGCCTTGCGGTTGGGCTCATCCAGGAACAGGTACAGCCGGTCTACGCCCTGATCGAGGTGGTGCGCCGCAAACCGCAGAATGTCGGGCAGAGGCGCACGGATTGTCGAGACAATGCCCCAGCTCGGCCTGTTCTGGCTCGTGGTCATGTGCGCTCCAAACCGGGTTTTTAGGTCGCCCGATGCGGCCTGTTACGTCATCATCTCTTTCGTCGCTGTCAGGTTCAGCGCGGGATAATCGCGCACGACGCGATCAATATCCCATTGCAGACGCGTCAGGTACACGATGTCACCGTCGTGATCATGGGCGATATGCTGCTTGTTGGCGTTGACGAATTTCTCGACCTCTGCCTTGTCCCCGCTGACCCAGCGGGCCGAGGTGAACTGGGACGCCACAAACCGCACGGGCAGGCCGTATTCCATCTCGATCCGGCTGGCGAGCACCTCGAATTGCAGCGCGCCGACCACACCCACAATAAAGCCCGAGCCGATCGAGGGTTTGAAAACCTTCGCGGCGCCTTCTTCAGCAAATTGCATCAGGGCTTTTTCCAGATGCTTGGCCTTCAGCGGATCACCGGCGCGAACCGTCTGCAGCAATTCCGGCGCGAACGACGGGATGCCGGTTACACGCAGCGCTTCGCCTTCGGTCAGTGTGTCACCGATACGCAGCTGACCGTGGTTGGGGATGCCGATAATGTCACCTGCCCAGGCTTCTTCAGCTAATTCCCGATCCGACGCAAGGAACAGGACAGGGTTCGAGATCGCCATCGGCTTTTTCGACCGCACATGGGTCAGTTTCATGCCGCGCTTGAAATGGCCCGACGCCATGCGCACGAATGCCACCCGGTCGCGGTGCTTGGGGTCCATATTGGCCTGAACTTTAAAGACAAACCCGGCGACCTTCTTTTCGTCGGGTGCGATCTGGCGCGGCTCAGCCGATTGAACCTGCGGCTGCGGACCATAAGCCCCGATGCCCTCCATCAGTTCCTTGACGCCAAACGAGTTGATCGCCGAGCCGAACCAGATCGGGGTCATATGCCCCTCAAGCACCGCTTGCGGGTCGAGTTTGGGCAGCAACTCGCGCGCCATCTCAACCTCTTCCAGCAGCTTTTCCAGCAGGTGTTCGGGGACGTGTTCGGCCAGTTTGGGATCATCCAGCCCCTCGATCTGGATGCTTTCGGCCACTTTGTTGCGGTCGGCGCGGTCCATCAGTTCCAACCGGTCGCGCAGCATGTCATAGCAGCCGATGAAATCGCGCCCTACACCGATCGGCCACGCGGCGGGCGTGACGTCGATGGCGAGCATTTCCTGAATTTCGTCGATAATCTCGAACGTGTCGCGGCTTTCGCGGTCCATCTTGTTACAGAAGGTCAGGATCGGCAGGTCGCGCAGGCGGCAGACCTCGAACAGTTTCTGCGTTTGGCTTTCAACGCCTTTCGCGCCGTCGATCACCATCACGGCAGCGTCCACGGCGGTCAGCGTCCGGTAGGTGTCTTCCGAAAAGTCGCTGTGGCCGGGCGTGTCCACCAGATTGAAGCGGAAATTGTCATAGTCGAACGACATCGCCGAAGCGGAAACCGAGATACCGCGATCCTTCTCCATCTGCATGAAGTCCGAGCGCGTGCGCCGCGCCTCGCCCTTGGCGCGCACCTGACCAGCCATTTGGATCGCGCCACCGTACAGCAGGAACTTTTCCGTCAGCGTCGTCTTGCCCGCATCCGGGTGCGAGATGATGGCGAATGTCCGACGCCGGGCAATCTCGGGCGGCAGGGTGGGTTGGTTCGAGGTATCAAGCATGACCGCGCGTATAGGCGGGGAATCCAACTGAGGCAAGACAAAGGGGGTGGTTCGAATCATGTCGCTATGGCAATAAGAACATATAGTGAACAAACAATGGAGAGAACCAATGAATTTGAAAGAAATCGCCGATGAATTGGTGGCGGGTTGCAAGGAAAACCGTGCAAAGGCCAATCTGGACAAGCTTTATTCCGCAGACGCAGTGTCTGTCGAAGCTGCAGACCAGCAGGGGATGGGGCGCGAAACCAAGGGCTTGGACGGCATCAAGGGCAAGCATGACTGGTGGGACAATGCCACAGAGGTCACAGGTGGAGATATCACCGGCCCGTTCATGCATGGCGAGGACCGTTTTGCCGTCATCTTCGAAGTGCAGGGCAAAATGAAAGACAGCGGCGAAAGCTTCGATATGCGCGAAGTGGCTGTCTATCACGTTGCCGATGGCAAGATCGTGCGGGAAGAGTTCTTTTACTGATCGCCGATCCGTTTCTGGTCTTCTCTGTCTGGCGAATGCTAGACATGCGGATAACGACAGATGGAGGGGACCATATGGATCTTGGAATACGTGGAAAGCGCGCTTTGGTCAGCGCCAGTAGCAAAGGGCTTGGGCTTGGGTGTGCCGAGGCATTGGCCGAGGCAGGCGTCGATCTGGTGATGAATGCCCGTGGTGTCGACGCACTGGAGGCCGAGGCGGCGCGCCTGCGTTCGGATCACGGTGTCGACGTGCAGACCGTGGCATGCGATGTGACATCGGCCGAAGGCCAGGCGCAGGTTATTGAGGCCGCACAGGGCGTTGATATCCTTGTGACAAATGCCGGTGGTCCGCCCCCGGGGCTGTGGTCGGATTGGGATCGCGACGACTTCATCACCGCGCTGGATGCCAATATGCTGACACCGATTGCGTTCATGAAAGCTCTGTTGCCGGGCATGATGGACAAGGGTTGGGGCCGGGTGGTCAACATCACCTCGCAATCCGTGCGCGCACCCATTCCCGCCTTGGGATTATCCAATGCAGCCCGCACCGGGCTGACGGGTTATGTCGCGGGCACATCTCGTCAGGTCGCGCCGCATGGGGTGACGATCAACAACCTGTTGCCGGGCATTCATGCGACCGACCGGGCTGTATCTCTGGATACGGGCGTGTCGAACCAGCAGGGCATCTCGATGGCCGCGGCGCGCACACAGCGCGAGGCCACGATCCCGGCGCGGCGCTATGGCACGCGGGTCGAGTTTGGCGCTGCTTGCGCGTTCTTATGTTCTCAACATGCCGGTTTCATCGTTGGGCAGAATATCCTGCTGGATGGCGGCGGCACCAATCTGACGATGTAGATATGGCTCAGGGGTTCTCTCTCAAAGATCAGTTGTTCAATGCCGAAAAGGTCAGTTTTTTGGCAAGTTTGTTTGCCAAAGCTGATCCGGATTTCGACGCAGATGCGTTCAATGCGCGCGTGATGGAGCGTTTGGGAGAGCTTGAGCTGAAAGAGCGAATGCTGTGGATCGCCGCGTGTCTGCAAGACGCAATTCCGGGTGATCTGCCGCAGATCGCTCCGACCCTTTTGCGGGCCCTGCCGCCACCGCTGGACCCGTCCAAATCGGATGACGATTTTGGCGATTTCATCTTTGCCCCGCTGGGGGATTGGGTTGTGTCCGTTGGTTTGGATCACCCCGACTTGGCGCTGGATGTCTTTGAGGAGATCACGCAGAGATTTTCCATGGAATGGGCGATCCGACCCTTTCTGAACCGACATCCCGATCTGGTGATGGAACGCATGCAGGATTGGTGCGGGCATTCCAGCTATCACGTGCGTCGTTTGGTCAGCGAGGGCACGCGACCCAAGTTGCCATGGGGGCAGGCGGTCAGCCTGACAACAGAACAGCCGGTGGCGTTGCTGGAGCGATTGCACGCCGACCCAACCCGCTATGTAACGCGGTCGGTGGCCAATCATCTGAACGATATCGCCAAAACCGATCCTGACCTCGTACTTACGTGCCTGAACAGATGGGCCAAAGCGCAAACGCAAGACGCGGATGAACTGCGCTGGATGACGTCACATGCGCTGAGGGGGCTGATCAAGTCCGGCCATCCCGGGGCGATGAAGGCGCTGGGATATGATCCGGACGCAAAAATCGCGGCTTCTGTCACGATCAAAGGTGACGCCCGGATTGGCGAAGCGCTGGAGTTTGAGGCTGAGCTTAAGGGATCAAAAAGCCAACCGGTTCTTGTGGATTATATTATTCACTTTCAACGGCCTGGCGGGCGTGTCTCACCCAAGGTGCACAAATTGAAACAGTCCGTGCTAAAGGATGGTCAACTGACGCTGACCAAGAAGCACAAGCTCAAAGGCAACGCGACGACGTTTCAGCTGGTGCCCGGGGCGCATGTGCTTGAGGTTCAGGTGAACGGTGTGGTGCGGGCCAGTGTTCCGTTCGAGCTGTTGGAATAGATCCCGCCCCCGGTTTCACGCTTTTGTCAAAACCCTTCGCCTTACATTGCGCGGATGGCCAGCTTGTATTAGCTGCACGGCAGCTAAGCGAAAAGGGTTGCAACAATGAAGCATGAAGCCGTGCAGAACTATTATGGAGAGGTGCTTCAGAGCAGCTCGGATTTGCAGACAAACGCGTGTTGCACGCCCGATGATATGCCCGATCATCTCAAGGCCATTTTGTCGAAAGTTCATAACGAGGTTCTGACGCGCTACTACGGCTGCGGCCTGATCGCACCGCTGGACCTTGAAGGGATGCATATTCTGGACTTGGGCTGTGGTGCGGGGCGTGATGTTTACGCGCTGTCGGCGATGGTTGGTGAAACAGGTCGGGTTGTCGGCGTGGACATGACACCCGAACAGCTGGAAGTTGCGCGCGCGCATCAGGACTATCACGCCAAGGCTTTTGGGCACGCGGCCAGCAATGTTGAATTTCACCATGGCTATATCGAAAAGCTGGACGAACTGGATCTTGAGCCCGGTTCCTTCGATATCATCGTGTCCAATTGCGTGATCAACCTGGCGACCGACAAGGCCGCGGTTCTGCGCGGCGCGCATCGGCTGCTGAAAGAGGGCGGTGAGATGTATTTCTCGGACGTCTATTCCGACCGCCGCGTGCCGCAGGCCATGGCCGAAGATGAGGTTCTGTATGGCGAGTGCCTTTCCGGGGCGCTTTACTGGAATGACTTTCTGACCCTGTCGCGTCAGGCGGGCTTTGGCGACCCGCGCCGGGTCACGCACCGGCCGCTGACAATCGAAAACCCGACGCTTGAGGCACGGGTTGCACCGCTGAATTTCCTGTCGGCGACCTATCGTTTGTTTAAACTGCCCGCGCTAGAGGCCGCGTGCGAGGATTATGGTCAAGCCGTGATCTACAAGGGTACAATCCCCAACGCGCCGAACGAATTTGTGCTGGACGATCACCATTCGGCAGCGACCGGCAAGGTATTCCCAGTTTGCGGCAACACATGGATGATGCTGCACGACACACGCTTTGCGCGGCACTTTGACTTCATTGGTGACTTCTCGACCCATTACGGGATTTTCGAAGGTTGCGGCGGCGAAAGCCCGTTTGAACAGACAGGCGAGGCTGCCTCAACCGGCTGCTGCTGATCTCTTGCGCCTGAGGGGCGGGGTTGCTATCCCCGCCCAAGCCCGATGAAATTGATCGGGAAAGGCAACGGGGCCCTTGGTGACAGAAAACGCAACTCCTCCTCGGCTTGAAATTCGCAATCTTGTGGCCCGGTTCGAAGGGCGCACGGTGGTGGACAACGTCTCGCTCAGCGTTGATGCGGGCAAAGTGATGTGCCTGCTTGGGCCGTCCGGCTGCGGCAAGTCCACAACATTGCGCATGATCGCCGGGGTTGAGATGCAGACTTCCGGCGAGATTTACGTTGACGGAAAGCTGGTCTGTGACACCGATTTCCGCGTGCCGCCGGAACGGCGCGAAATCGGTCTGATGTTTCAGGATTTTGCCCTTTTCCCGCATCTGAGCGTCGCCGATAATGTGGCCTTTGGTCTGAAGGGCAGCAAAGAATTCAAACGCACCCGCGTCGAAGAGTTGCTGGCCAAGGTCGATCTGATGCGGTTCATCGATGCGTATCCCTATCAGTTGTCCGGTGGCGAACAGCAGCGGGTTGCTCTGGCGCGGGCGCTGGCGCCTCGGCCCCGCATCATGCTGATGGACGAGCCGTTCTCGGGCCTCGACAACCGTTTGCGCGACGGGATCCGGGACGAGACCTTGGCCATCCTCAAGGACGAAGACGCAGCCGTTTTGCTGGTCACGCATGAGCCAGACGAGGCGATGCGCATGGCGGATGAGATCGCGTTGATGCGGGGCGGCAGGATCGTTCAGCAGGGCGCGCCGTATAACGTCTATACCAGACCAACCGACAAAGCCGCGGTGTCTTTCTTTAGCGATATCAACGTTCTGAAAGGTAAAGTGAATGGCGCGCTGACCGATACGCCATTCGGGCAGTTTCTGGCGCCGGGCGTGCCGGATGACACCGAGGTCGAGATCGTGTTCCGCCCGCAGCATGTCAAACTGGATTTTGACCGCAACGGGTCCGGCCCATTACCAACTGAAACGGACGGGGTGGCCGCGCGTGGCGAGGTCATTCGGGCGCGGTTTCTGGGTAACGAAAGCCTGGTCGAGTTTCGGATGGATCATGACGGCTCGATCCTGAAAGCAACTGTGCCAAATGTGTTTGTCCCCAAGCCGGGGCGGGTCTTGTGGCTGACGGTGCGCCGTGACCGGTGTTTCGTTTTCCCGGCCTGATCCGTTTCCGGGTCAGTTTTGCAACAAGTGGTGCCTGAAAGCCGCAAATTGTCAGCGGGTGCTGCTTGCCGCAATGCCGAGGCGGGTTTATCAATGGCCAAACCCGGGGGCTGAGGCAGGTAATGCGCATACTTTTGACCAATGATGACGGCATCAACGCGCCGGGATTGACTGTGCTTGAGGCCATCGCAGGAGAACTGGCAGGCCCTGGTGGTGAGGTTTGGGTCGTTGCCCCTGCGTTCGAGCAATCGGGCGTGGGCCACTGCATCAGCTACACCCGACCGATGATGATGGCCAAGCTGGGCGACCGGCGCTTTGCGGCCGAGGGATCGCCCGCCGATTGCGTGCTGGCGGGCCTGCACGATGTCATGAAAGACAACCGTCCCGATCTGGTGTTGTCCGGTGTGAACCGGGGCAATAACTCGGGCGAGAATACGCTTTATTCCGGAACGATTGGCGGCGCGATGGAGGCTGCCCTGCAAGGTGTTCCGGCCATCGCACTGTCGCAGTTCTATGGTCCCGGCAATCTGGGGCTTGAGAACCCGTTCGAGGCCTCTGCCGTTCACGGCGCGGCCCTGGTCCGCAAAATTCTGGATGCAACCCCGGACGAGCAGGCGGACTACCGCCTGTTTTACAACGTGAATTTCCCGCCCGTTCCCGCATCTGAGGTGAAAGGCACGCGTGTGGCCCCGCAAGGGTTCCGGCGCGACACGCATTTCGGGGTCGAGCCGCACAGTTCGCCCTCGGGGCGTAAATTCCTGTGGATCAAGGGCGGGTATCAGCACAATCCAACCGAACCGGGTACGGATGTTGCGGTCAATCTGGAAGGATACATCTCGGTCACGCCGATGCGGGCTGACCTGACCGCGCATGACGCGCTGGAGGCGTTGAAGTCGATCGAATGACCGGACTGGACCCTGAACGCACCATGCAATTCCTGTTCTCGCTGCGCTCGCGCGGGGTCACGGACGCGCGCGTGCTTGAGGCGATGGAGCAGGTCGACAGAGGTTTGTTTGTGCGCGGTTTGTTTGCGGATCGTGCTTATGAAGATACGCCGTTGCCGATCACCTGCGGGCAGACAATCAGCCAGCCTTCGGTGGTTGGCCTGATGACGCAGGCCCTGCGGGTGCGCCCGCGCGATACGGTTCTCGAGATCGGGACCGGCTCTGGCTATCAGGCGGCGATCCTGTCCAAGCTGGCGCGCCGGGTCTATACTGTCGAACGTCACCGGCGGCTGGTGCAGGAAACCGGGCAGTTGTTTCGCGAGATGGGCCTGACCAATGTGACGGCGATGCTGTCGGATGGATCCTTCGGATTGCCCGAGCAGGCCCCATTTGACCGCATCATTGTGACTGCCGCTGCAGAAGATCCGCCAGGGCCTCTCTTGGCGCAGCTTAAAATCGGCGGTATCATGGTTTTACCGGTGGGCCAGTCGGACGCGGTGCAGACCCTGATACGGGTCACGCGCACCGAGGACGGTCTGGACTATGACGAATTGTTGCCCGTTCGTTTCGTGCCCTTGCTGGAAGGGCTTGGAAAGGACGAAGCGTAAAGGTTTATTGAGCAAAGATGCCAGAACCCCGGGGAAAAGGGGCAGGTGTTGAGGACAGAAAAATGAGAGCAGTTTCCAAATCAGCCATGCGCCGTTTTGCGACAGGCGCTGCCGCGCTGGCCCTGTTGGCCGGGTGCGAAGGCCCGTTCGACTATGATCTGCGCGGGAATGTCGGTGGTTTCTCGACCGCCGATGCGGCCGTTGCTGCAACCACAAGCCGCCCGGCACCGGACGCACGGGGTGTCATATCCTATCCCACCTACCAGGTTGCCGTTGCCCGCAGGGGTGACAGTGTTACGGATGTGGCAAACCGGGTCGGTCTGCCGGTGGCAGAGCTTGCGCGGTTTAACGGCCTACAGCCTAATGATCCGCTGCGAGAGGGCGAGGTCATCGCTCTGCCGCGTCAGGTTGGGGCGGCTAGCAACGTGGATATCGCCACAATCGCGGGCACTGCGATCGATGAAGCGCCGGATACGGGTGGCGTTCGCACAACCACGCTGCAACCAGCGCAGCCCGCGCCCGCTCCGATCGCGGCAGGGCCGGAACCTGTGCGCCACAAGGTAAAACGTGGCGAGACGGCCTATACCATTTCGCGGCTCTACCAGGTGTCGGTCGAGTCGCTGGCTGAATGGAACGGGCTAGGGTCCGATTTCACGGTTCGCGAAGGGCAGTTCCTTCTGATCCCGGTCAAGGATCAGCCCGCACCGCGCAATGTTGCGCCGGCGGCATCCGCCACTGCGGTGACGCAACCGGGGCAGGGATCGCCCACGCCGACCCCCCCAAGCGCAACACAACCATTGCCGGAAGAAGATGTAAGCGCCCTGGTCGAGGCGCCTGATGTCACCGCAGAGGCACCCACAACGCAAAGCTCATCCGCTTTGTCATTGCCTGTGTCCGGGCGGATCATTCGGACATATGAAAAGGGCAAAAACGAAGGCATCGACATAGCCGCTGCCCCCGGTACCGCTGTGACCGCAGCCGAGGCGGGTACAGTTGCTGCGATCACCGCTGATGCGGATCAGGTTCCGATCATCGTGGTGCGCCACCAGAACGATCTGTTGACGGTCTATGCCAATGTCGATGCGATCACGGTCAAGAAAGGTGATCGGGTGCGCCGGGGTCAGAAGATCGCTGCATTGCGGGGCGGCGACAATGCCTATGTGCATTTCGAAGTGCGCAAGGGTTTTGAATCGGTCGACCCCGAGCCCTATCTGAACTGACGAGGGATGGCTCTGACGGGCCATGCCTTCGGTGAGAGTATTTTTGAAAAGATGAAGCCTGTCAGGCGGTCGGGTCGTAGTCGGCCAGCCGCTTGCCGGGTTCATCTGCAAAAATCTCGGGCAGGGGGCGCACGGTTTCGATCAGGTCGATGCGAAAGACCCGAAACCCCTGTCGCAGCTCGCACCAGGCGGTTAGGGTCCAGACACGGCCCCAGTATTCCATATGTAGTGGACGAATGGCGCGGTCGGTCAGAACGCCATCGATGCGCCGATAGGACAGGTGCAGTTTCTGCCGTGATTTGATGGCGGCGCGAATTGGGGCCATATGGGCCAAACCACGGGCGGCATCGGCAAAGGGATAGACCGCGAATTTCCAGGCATCCGCCTCGGCCACGACCTGCGTCGGCAGCACCGCGTCGATCTTGTCGGCCAGCGTTTCGGCGGCGGCCTTGAGGTCGGGATCGGCGGCCTCGGCCACGATGGCCATCCCGAGGTTCAGCGCCTCAAGTTCGGCAGGGGTCAGGTTCAGCGGGGGCAGGGTGATTTGTTCGCGAACCAGGTATCCGACGCCGCGTTCGCCTTCGACCGGGACGCCCGAGGCCACCAGCGTGTCCATGTCGCGATAGATGGTGCGGACCGACACCTCAAGCCGGTCCGCGATATCCTGCGCGCGGTGCAGTTTGCCATCGCGCAGGATCTGGATGATGTCGAACAGACGGTCAGTGCGGCGCATGACACGCTGCCCGGACCGTAATCAGTTGGTCATTTTCCATAGAACATTCTCGTGGCGCATCTGCACAGTTTCGGGGTCAATCGCCGCCATCAAGCCTGCGGCAAAATCCTGCTGAGGGAATTGCGCGGCGGCATCCTGCGCAGCCTTCATGTCGGCCCAGACCACGTAATCGGTCCAGCGACCATCTTCACCCCGGCTAAGCTGGCGATGGGTAAAGCCTGGGGCGCTGCGCACGAACGCCTCAGAGGCTTTGCTGAGTTTCACGAACGCCTCGGGTGAGGTGCCATCGGTGAGCGTGAAGGTAACGATTTCTGCAACATGGGTCATTTTCTTCTCCGTTGACCAGGTTTCGATTCCTGCTGAATAGCTGCACTCAACTGACATAAACCTGTCAGTTGGAAAATGCGAGCCTCAAGAATCTCGGATTTACCGCTGATTTGGGGTGCCAATTCCGTGTGGTTGTCTTTTGCAGCCCCTCCAGGCGGCGTAGAACAACCCCAAATGGGACTGTTCGGCGCAGCTGGCGCTGGCAACAAGGAGAAAAGACATGCTCAACAATATTGGCCTTCCCGGTCTTCTGCTGATCGCCGTTGTGGTGTTGGTGCTGTTTGGTCGCGGCAAGATCAGCTCGTTGATGGGTGAAGTGGGCAAGGGCATCACCTCGTTCAAAAAGGGCGTCAAAGAAGGTGCGGACGAGCTGGAGCAGGACGCATCCGAGCTGGCCAAGGACGTCACGCCCGAGACCGACAAAGACAAGGCCTAGGCGCATATGTTTGATCTGGGCTGGACCGAGCTTCTGGTCATAGGCATCGTTGCATTGATCGTGGTGGGACCCAAGGACCTGCCGGTTCTGTTTCGCAATGTCGGGCGCTTTGTCGGCAAGGCGCGCGGTATGGCGCGCGAGTTCAGCAGCGCCATGAATGAAGCGGCGGACCAAGCCGGCGTGAACGAGATCAAAAAAGGTCTCGACGCTGCGGCGAACCCGGTGGGAACTGCGATGGACAGCGTCAACGAAGCGGCGCGCGATATCCGCAAGACGATTGACCCGACAAAGTTCGACCCCGATAGCGCGACGGGCAAATTGGCCGCTGAGCGCGCCGAACAAGCCAAGAAGATTCAGGCCACCACCGCGCGCGCCACAGCCGAACGCAAGGCCAAGGAGGCCGCAGAGGCGCTGGCCAAAGCCGAAGAGGCCGAGGCCGCCGTGAACACCGAAAGCAAGACATGAGCAAGACCGACGAGATCGAAGACAGCTCGGCTCCGCTGATCGAGCATCTGGCTGAACTGCGCACACGGCTGATCCACTCTGTCGTGGCCTTCCTGATCGGCATGATCATCTGTTTTTCGGTGGCAACGCCGATCTTCAACTTTCTGACCCACCCCCTGTGCGAGGTTCTCAGCGAACGGGGGCAGGATTGCGGGCTGATCTTCATCTCACCTCAAGAAGGGTTCTTTGTCGCCATCAAAGTATCGCTGTTGGGCGGTTTCATTCTGGCGTTTCCCTATATCGGAATGCAGATGTGGCGGTTTGTGGCACCGGGCCTGTACAAGTCTGAGAAGAACGCGTTTTTACCATTCATGCTGGCCTCGCCCTTCATGTTCCTGTTGGGCGCCAGCTTTGCGTTCTATGTCGTCACGCCGCTGGCCTATGACTTCTTCCTTGGCTTCCAGCAGTTCGGGACCGAAGGCGAAGCGGTGGCCGACGGCACCAACAATGCAGCACCCCTGAGCGTTGTGTTCCAGGGATCGGCGCAGGAATACCTCAACCTGACGATCAAGTTCATCGTGGCCTTTGGCTTGTGTTTCCAGCTGCCGGTTCTGCTGACGTTGATGGGCAAGGCCGGTCTGGTCAGCGCGCAGGGACTCGGCGAGGTTCGCAAATACGCGGTCATCGGCATTCTGGTGCTGGCGGCTGTGGTCACGCCTCCGGACGTCATCACGCAGATCATTCTGTTCACCGTGGTCTATGGCCTCTACGAGGTTTCGATCTTCCTTGTGGCGCGAGTCGAGAAGAAGCGCGAGGATCAACTGCGGGCTGACGGCTATTATGATGATGAAGAGGCCGAAGCCGATCTGCATGACCTCGAAGACGTCGAAGAACGCAAGTAGGCCCTTGTCAAATGATCCAAAGGCGCGCCGTGGTTGGCGCGCCTTTTTTGTTCCGGCCCCTTGTTGTGCGGGATTGAACGTGGTTTGAAACCGGCACGACACGACCGGAGGCCCCGATGGATGACCAAGCCCTGAACCGAATTGCCGATGCGCTTGAACGGATGGCCCCGGCACCTTTGGCCGCGCCGGATTTCAACGCGGCCCCGGCCTTTGTCTGGCACGTGGAACCTGACCGGTTGGAGCCGGTTACGCAGGTCAACCGGGTCGATCTGGAATTGCTCGTCGGGATCAACCGCTCTCGCGATACGTTGCTGGACAATACGCGCCGCTTTGCGTCCGGGTACAAGGCCAACAACGCGCTGCTTTGGGGCGCTCGGGGGATGGGCAAGTCGAGCCTTGTCAAGGCGGTCCATGGCACGCTGCAGGCTGAACACCCCGATCTCAAGCTTGTCGAGTTGCAACGCGAAGACATGGCCTCGGTCGCGCGCCTGCTGAACCATCTGCGCAACGCACCGCATCGGTTCATCCTGTTCTGCGACGACTTGTCCTTCAGCCACGATGACCAGCACTATAAATCCCTAAAAGCCGTGCTGGATGGCGGGATTGAGGGGCGTCCAGAAAACGTGGTCTTCTACGCCACGTCTAACCGCCGTCACCTGATGCCGCGCGACATGATCGAGAATGAGCGCTCAAGCGCGATCAACCCGTCCGAGGCGGTTGAAGAAAAGGTCTCTCTGTCGGATCGTTTCGGCCTTTGGCTGGGTTTCCACCCCTGCGATCAGGATGAATATCTGGCTATGATCGATCGCTATTGCAGCGCGTATGGCGTTTCAGTCGACGCAGACACGCTGCGGGCCGAGGCGATCGAATGGCAGGCCACCCGGGGCGCGCGTTCCGGTCGCGTGGCGTGGCAATTCTTTGTCGATCTGGCCGGGCGCAACGGCGTCCATATCGCCTGATCGCGGCTTCGCCTGCCCAAAAAGCTATCCTAAAGCAGGGCCAACAGGCGCGCCGCTTCGTCAGATGTGCTGCTCAACCCGTCCCGATCTTCACCGGGATGAAACCGCGCGCGCACAGCCGTTGGCATCGGAGCCGGTTCCAGAATGGAAACACGCGGGCCCGTCCGTTCGGTCTCAACCGCCCAACTGCGCGCCAGAGCGATCTGCGCGGCCTTGGTGGCCCCGTAGATGCCATAGAACTTTTGACCAGCCTTGGGGTCGTCAAAGAACACGGCATGGCCCTTGTCGCCCAGCAGCGGCGTGACATAGGGGATCAGAACCGAAGTTGCCGTGGCGTTGATGTTCAACGCCTTTGCCCATTCCTTGGGGTCGACAAAATGCGCAGGCGTCAGGGCCGAGGTATGGACCGCCGTGTGCAGCCACAGATCGACCTTGCCCCAGCGGTCATGGATGCCGCGGCACAAGGTGGCCATGGCATTGGGGTCTGTGATATCCATCGGGGCCAAGGTGGCAGCACCGCCTTTGGCCTTGATACGGTCGTCAAGCTCCTCCAGCCCGCCGGTAGTGCGGGCGACGGCAACGATGTGGTATTCGGGCGCCAGGGCCTCGGCCAGCGCGGCCCCAAGGCCACGGGACGCGCCGGTGACAAGCGCAATTTTGGTCTGATCGGTCATGGCTGCGGTTTGAACCCAGCCGCGCGGGCCGTCAAGCCCGGATCAACTGCCCGGTATCTCGATCCGCCGGGTTTGGCCGCTTTGTCGCAGCATGACGCCGTCTTCGTCTATGGCCACAACCGTGCCCGAAGACACACGGCTGCCAGGTTTGACCTCTTTGACCCGGCCCGAAGACAACCGCATCAGCGCTCGCAGATTGGCTTTGGGGCCGAAGATGCCCAGCACCGAGACAGAATTCTTCTTGAGCGCGCCCTTCTGCGTGGCCGCGCTTTTGACGGTTGTGTTTGACATGTGGCGTGGCCCGGACACCGCCCGGACCCCTTTTTTGTGAGTGGCTTTGGCCGAGCCGGTATCAAAGGGGCACGGGAAACAAAAGTGTGACGGAAGGTCCACCGAAATGCGCGAATGTCGCGTGCTGGAAGTCGCTGCAAAGGCAGCAGGTTTCCGGCGCCGTCATCAGCGGATTTGCACCGACGTCTTAGGGTTACCTTGGGGCAACCGCGTAGAATGCACGGGCAGGTGCCGTTGTGATTCGCGAACGTAACTCTGGAATTGGCGGCGTCAGCCCGAGACCAGCTTGGCCGCGTTCCACGATCCGCCGACAACCTGCATGTCTTCTTTCTTCTGGCTCACGCGGCTGCTGTTTTCCAGCCCGTCCAGATAGGTGCCATCGACGCCGGTGATGTAGTGCCCATCAAAGCAGGAACAATCGAAGGCCTTGATCTCGGGGTTGCCCTCTTTGGCGGCCCAGATCAGGTCGTCGAGGTTCTGATAAAACAGCGCGTCGACGCCCAGTTCCTCGCGGATATCTTCGATCTCTTTTCCATTGGCGATCAGCTCGTGCTTGGTCGGCATGTCGATGCCATATACGTTTGGATATTTGACCGGCGGCGAGGCGCTGGCCACGTACACTTTTTTTGCACCGGCCTCGCGGCACATCTGAACGATCTTTTTGATCGTGTTGCCGCGCACGATGGAATCGTCGATCAGCAGAACATTGTGGCCATCAAACTCCAACGGCACGGCGTTCAGCTTGCGGCGCACCGATTTCTGGCGCTCGGCCTGACCGGGCATGATGAAGGTGCGCCCGACATAGCGGTTCTTTACCAGGCCTTCGCGATAGGGAATGCCGGTGATCTTGGCGGCCTCAAGCGCCACGGGGCGGGCGCTGTCGGGGACGGGGATGATTCGGTCGATCTCGAGCCCCGAGTCCTGGATCTGCTTCGCCAGCGTCTGTCCCATGCGCATCTGGGTCTTATAGACCGAAACCCCATCCAGCAGCGAATCCGGGCGAGCCAGATAGACATACTCAAAGATACAAGGCGTCAGTTGGCCTTCGACAGCCTGAAACTCGTGCATATTTCCGTCGAGATCGATCAGGATCGCCTCGCCCGGGTTCAGATCGCGCAGCTTTTCAAACCCGTTGATGCCAAAGGCAACGTCTTCGGATGCAAAGGCATAGTCATCGCCGGCGCCGTCAACATCGCGTCGGGCGACCGAAAGAGGGCGAATGCCAAAGGGATCGCGGAAGGCCAGCATGCCCACGCCCGCAACCAGACAAATGACGGAATAGGCGCCCTGCACCCGCTCCATGGTCATCTTGACACCGGCAAAAAGGTTGCGGATCGGGTCGGCATTGCCGTTCACCTTGATCGCATCGGCAACCTTATCCGCCAGAACGTTCAGCAGGACCTCTGAATCCGAAGTGGTCCGCAAATGACGGCTATATTTGGCCGTCACTTTCTCACGCTGTTCTTCGGTGTTGGTGATATTGCCGTTGTGCACCAAGTAAATTCCGTAAGGCGCGTTCACGAAGAAAGGCTGCGCCTCGGCCGCGCTGAGCGAACCTGCGGTGGGATAGCGCACATGGCCCATGCCGACCTTGCCCAGCAAGGTTTCGGCGTCGCTGGCGTTGAACACGTCCTTGACCAGACCGTTGGCTTTTTTCTCGCGAAAGAACTCTCCGTTATAGGTCACGATGCCGGATGCATCCTGCCCCCTGTGCTGCAGCATCAGCAGCCCGTCATAGATTTCCGCAAAGACATCATGCGTCCGGCTTGCGATCCCCAAAATCCCACACATGTACGGGCTCCAATTTCTATGACGTTGAAGTGTAGAAGAGTGTCATCCAACCGGTCGCAGCATCGCCAATGGTGTGGTGCGGCGCCCCCGGGGCGCATTCGCAAACGGCGTTGATGGCTGCGGACAATTTCGGAAGCTCCGATTCCGTGACGGTTTCGGCCATCACATACTGCCTATCCATGCGGTTGTCATCAAAGGATCACATTCATTTTTGCCGCAGTTGAATGTTGGTTGGGCTCTGATTGGATCAGATTGCGTGACAAAGCCCGGAGCCTGTGCTGTCATTGGCTCACGTAAATAATCAGTTTTCCTCTCAAGTGTCAGTGCAGGTCAGCGATATGTGGCAACACAAGCCCCGACAAAACAAGCAAGAACAAACCAAACGCAGGTGTCACCGATGCCGGGGGCAGGGGCGTGCGCCATGCGAGATCTGCAAAGGGGCAGGTGAGGTTTCAAAAAGCCGCGACATTCATGGTAAACCCATCTTTTCCCGATGCGACGGTTGCTTTGGGTTGAAGACCATTCGCTGTGCCGTGTGCGGGGGGGAAGGGTTCGTCTGATCGCCTTCGAATGCTTTGGAAATGAAAAAGCCCGGCGCCAAGGCCGGGCTTTTGTATTCTGGAAGCCTTGGATTTATTCCGAAGGCGCCGCTTCGGTCTCGGTGCCGGCTTCGTTGGTCTGAGGTGTCTCAGCCTGAACATCATCACCACCGTGGTTGCCACAGCTTCCCACCAGTTCTTCGTATTGGGAGGTGATCCAACCCAATGCAGCTTCGGGGTTTTGTTCTTCAATCTGACCGCTGAACTGTTCAAACACTTTGGCCGAACGGCTTTCATCAACGATGGTGTAAGACTGTCCGGTCATCACAGTGTCGTAGACAAAGAAGGCAATGGCCACCAACAGAATACCGCGCGCGATGCCGAAGAAGAAGCCAAGCGCCTGATCCAAGCCGCCTAGAGCGGACCGTTGGACAAGCGAGGAAAACAGCGGTGTGAAGATGCTGACCACGATCAGTGCAACGGCGAAGACCGCCGCAAAGCCTGTGATCACGGCCAGTTCACAGCTGTCGCGCAGGAAATCTCCGACAACCGGGATTTCTTTGACCAGCGGCACAACCTGTGGTGCAAAGATAAAGGCCAGGACCGCGGCGGCGACCCATCCGGCGATGGCCAGAACCTCGCGCAAGAAGCCGCGGGAATAGGCGAGAATGCCTGAAACCACGACGATCAGGGCAACAACCCCGTCTATTATTGTAAAACCTTCCATGGCCCTCGCCCGTAATTATTTCTGCCCCTCAAGGCGTTATCTTAACCTGCTCCGAAGGTTTCGCCAACAAACCCGACCAAATCAGAGGGTCGGGTGAGTGTCAGACCTGCCACAGTACCGGTTTTGCCACCCGCCGGAGCGATTGCGGATGTGAAACCAAGTTTTTGCGCTTCTTTCAACCTATTTTCGGTTTGCGGAGCAGGTCTAAGTGCCCCAGATAGCGAGATTTCTCCGAAAACGACGGTATCAGCGGGCAGTGCTGTATCCTCGCGTGCACTAAGCAGTGCTGCGGCCACGGCAAGGTCCGCTGCGGGCTCGCTGACTTTCAGGCCACCAGCTACGTTGAGATAAACATCAAGGCCCGCGAACGGGATTCCACAGCGCGCCTCAAGCACGGCGAGGATCATCGCAAGGCGTCCGCTGTCCCAGCCGACAACCGTCCGGCGGGGTTGAGAATGCGGCGACGGGGCGACAAGTGCCTGTAATTCCACCAGAACCGGGCGGGTGCCTTCGATCCCCGCGAAAACGGCTGACCCCGGGCTGGGGGTGCCGCGTTCGGACAGGAACAGAGCCGACGGGTTGGTCACCTGCGCCAATCCCTTGCCGGTCATTTCAAACACGCCGATCTCGTCAGCAGGGCCGAACCGGTTCTTGACCGCACGCAGGATACGGAACTGATGGCCGCGTTCGCCCTCGAAATAGAGGACGGTGTCGACCATGTGTTCGACCACGCGGGGACCTGCGATCTGGCCTTCCTTGGTGACGTGACCCACCATGACGATCGAAACGCCGTGTCGTTTCGCAAACGTGGTCAATTCATGGGCCGCAGCCCTTACTTGTGACACAGAGCCTGGCGCACTGTCGACATTGTCTGCCCACATGGTCTGGATCGAGTCGATGATCGCGAGGCCCGGTTTTTCAGCCTCAAGTGTTGTCAGGATGTCGCGTAGGTTGGTTTCGGCTGCCAGATGTACTGGCGCATCCTCAAGACCCAGGCGGCGCGCGCGCATGCGCACCTGCGCGCTGGCTTCTTCGCCCGAGACATAGATCGTCTTGACACCTGCGCGGGCAAACCGGGCCGCGGCTTGCAGAAGAAGGGTGGATTTTCCGATGCCTGGGTCCCCGCCCACCAAAAGGGCCGAGGCGGGGACAAGGCCTCCGCCCAGAACCCGATCTAACTCATCCACCCCGCTGAGTGTACGGGGTGGCGGTGTCTCCTCGGTCGACAAGTCCGTGAGTGTTATGGACTGGCCACGCTTGCCGCCGAGGGATTTCTTGGTCGGACCCGCAGAAAGCGGGACGTCCTGCGCTATTGTATTCCATTCGCCGCAGGCGTCGCAGCGTCCTGACCAGCGTGAGTGTGTTGCACCACAGGCGGAGCAGGAAAAAGTTGTTGTCTTAGCCATGCCGCACTTCGTGCCCGAGCTTGGTCGGTTCTTCAAGCCCTGACGGGCCCTCATCACGACCGGCGGCGCGCCTTGCCCTCAGACCCTGCGGGTCATCGGGCAAGGCGGGCGCTGTTGCGCCTATTCCGCGGCGCGCGGTGGTGACATCGCCACAACGCTGTGTGCGTTGGAGCCGCTGTCGTCGGGTGGTGCCTGAAGCTGTGCTGACAATTCGGGCAGGAGATCGAACAACTCGTCCCGCAAGCGTTTGAGCTGCGATTTGGCGATGGATTCCTCAACCTCGACATCGCGGACCCATTGGCGCAACTCGTGCTGGATGGTCTGCGCATCCTCAATCCGGTGCTGAAACTGTTCGATCTCTTCCTGGCGCTGTTGCAGGAACATACGGGCACGCTGCACTTTGGCGTCGCTGTAGGTGTCGGCCAGTTCCTGACTGATCTGGCTCATCTGCGCGGCCAATTCGAGGATCGCGGGCTCCAACCCTTGAAAGTCGGGATGATTGCGCAGGAATTTCATGCGTTCCCGCACCGCATCGAACTCGGACCGCAACGCAAAGGCGCCACTGCGGTCGGTGGCATGGGCCAACTGATAGGCGGCGGCAACATCGTGCATGTTCAGGGCAAACCTGCGATGCGTGTTTTCAAGGGCCATCATGCGGGCGTTTGAGGGCAGGTAAAAAGCAAGCATGAGAATCAGGCCCGTGAAACCGATCTGGATGTATGCACCAGCGTCTACGGTTGCATTGGCACCAAAACCGGCCTGCATCGACAGCCAGGGTAGAACCCCTAGAGCAGACAATATTGTGGCCGTTACAGCGCCCAACGCGGCGGCGCAGATCAGGAAAAAAGTAAGTCGAATAAAGGCATTCTGAAATTGCAATGTTATTGTATGGAGGGCGGGCATAATCGTGCATCTCCTTCTTGAACCGGTACAGTACGGGTCAGAAACGGACGGCACATCAAACACGCAGGGTGATCCGCCAGGGACCCGTGAGTTACAAAAACTTTGCTGCTCGAATACTAAAGATGATACTCAGATTAATGATTTCAATCAATTAGCTCTGAGCTTTTCGTGAACTGGATGTCATTTCGGTAATATGACCCAGCGCGATCGAGGCCAGAATACAGGCGGTAAACAGGTAAAGCCCCCAGGCCGTTTCGATGGTCGCATAAGCGATGCCCTTGGCCAGCGTAATGTAGAGCGCGATAAGGAAAATGTCGGCCATCGCCAGCTTGCCCATGATGGTCAGCACGGGCTGCACGCGCGGGTCGAGCAGGTTCCATTGGATCAACGCGGTGCCGATGGTTTTCAGGTACGGCGCGAAGAGGGCGAAGACGGTCACGATCAGCGCCAGAAAGACATCCGACTTCCACAGCGATTGCAGACCCGTGATGACGCTGATCTCGCTGAGCCCGAAGATCGGGAGCAATCCTGCGCGCATCAGCGGGGCGAACCACGCGATGGGGTAGAGGATCAGCAGGGAGAGGGTGGCGAGGCGGAGGGTCATCTTCGAATGTCTAGGCCGTGGTACCTGATGGTTGCTTTGGATTGATGTATTTTAGCAAAGGTGATTCCCTATTACTCAGACAAATCATCCAGGGAGAATTCAAATGCCTGCATTTGTGGCCTTCAAGTCAATAGTCGATCCATCGGACTGCGATTTTCTTGGACATATGAACGTTTCCAAGTACTTCGCGGCTTGTTCGGATTCTGTTTTTGCATTTCAATCTGAAATGGGATTGACGGCAGAAGATATGCGTTTCGGGCGTAGAATGTCTTTCGCAGTTGTGCACGCCGAAAGCGACTTCTTGGCTGAGCTGAGTGCGGGTGATGCCATTCAAATGAAAAGTGAAGTTCTAGAGATTGGAAGCAAATCGATCACATTCCGACATTCTCTGGTTCGCAGTTCAGATGAGAAGACCGCTTTCACGACGGTTTTCAAATGCGTTTTGTTGAACCTTGAAACACGTCGCGCCGAAGCATTGCCAGAGGATGTAATCGCGAGGGCAACCGATTGGTTAACAGAACGATAGGCTTACCGCACCGCCTCAATCGGCCCCTCGGCGCTGCCGCTGATGAACTGCTCTACATAGGGATCGCCCGACGCATCCATCTGACCAACCGGGCCGGTCCATTGGATCACCCCGTCATGCAGCATCGCCACGTTGTCGGCAATCGCGCGGACCGAGCTCATGTCGTGGGTGATGGTCATCGCGGTTGCGCCCATCTCGGTCACGATTTCGCGGATCAGGTCGTTGATGACGCCGGACATGATCGGGTCCAGACCGGTTGTGGGTTCATCAAAAAAGATGATCTCGGGGTCGGCGGCGATGGCGCGGGCGAGACCCACGCGTTTCTGCATCCCGCCCGAGAGTTCGGACGGGTAGAGGTCGGCCACCTTGGCGCGCAGGCCGACGCGGCGCAGTTTGTCGATGGCAATCTCGCGCGCGTAATCCGCCGGTCGCTTGAGCGGCCCGCGCAGCAGGCGGAAGGCCACGTTCTGCCAGATCGGCAGCGAGTCAAACAGCGCCGCGCCCTGAAACAGCATGCCAAAACGCGCCAGAAACGCATCGCGGTCGCCCTTGGTGGCGTCTTTGCCATCCACATAGATCATGCCACTGTCAGGCTTGATCAGGCCAAGGATACACTTAAGCGCCACGGATTTGCCCGTGCCCGATCCGCCGATGATCACCATCGAGGTGCCCTTGGGGATCTCAAGGTTCATGCCCTGCAGAACATGGTTATCGCCGAAGGCTTTATGTACGTTCTCCATCTTGATCATAGCGAGAAGAACACCCCTGTCAGAACGAAGTTTGCGGCCAGGATCAGAACGGCGGCAGCCTCGACCGAGCCCTTGGTCGCGCGGCCCACGCCCTGCGCGCCGCGGCCCGAGTTCATACCGTAGTAACTGCCCATGATGGCGGCGATTACGCCGAACGCGGCCCCTTTGACCAGCGACGAGACGATGTCGCGTGTTTCCAAGAAGTCCACGGTGTTTTTCAGATAAGCCGCTGGATTGAAACCCAGATTCTGTGTGGCAACGGTGTACCCCCCGGCAATGCCGATGATGTCACCCACCGCGACCAGCGCAGGCACGGTGATGAGGGCGGCCAGCACGCGCGGGGCGGCCAAGTATTTCATCGGATGAGTCGACAGCGTGACGAGCGCATCGATCTGCTCGGTCACTTTCATGGTGGCGATTTCGGCCGCGATGGAGGACGTCACCCGCGCCGCGATCATAAGGCCGACCAGAACCGGCCCAAGCTCTCGTACCATGCCGATGGCGACGATCTGGGGCACCACGGCCTCGGCGTTGAAACGCGCGCCGCCTGCGTAGATCTGCAGCGCCAGAGCGCCACCGGTGAAAATCGCCGTCAGGCCAACAACCGGCAGAGACAGCCAGCCGATGTTCAGCAGCGCAATTCCGAATTCTCGGGGATAGAACGGAGGGCGAAAGATGTGCGAGATCGCGTCGAGCGCAAACAAGGCGACCCGGCCAAATGCGGCCAGAAACCTCAGAAACGCCCGTCCCAATCCGCCCAGCAGATGGATGGGGTTCATTCCACGTAGCCTCGGGAATAGCGGTTGCCCATAGAGGTCAGGATTTCATAGCCGATGGTTCCGGCGGCTTCGGCCAGATCGTTAACGGTTTGATGCCCATTCAGAATGCGCAGGCGGTCTGGGTCGTTTGGCAAATCGGTCACATCCACGGTAATAAGATCCATCGAGATACGTCCTACCACCGGGCACGGCTGATCACCAGCAAATGCGTCGATGCCGCCGCCAATGGCACGATGCAGCCCATCGGCATAGCCTGCGGCCACGGTCGCGATCCGCGACGGGCGGCGCGCGACCCAGCTGTTGCCATATCCAACCGTTTCGCCAGCTTCGACCGCACGCACCTGAATCACCGGCAGATCGACCGTGACGACCTGTCGGGCTTCGGCAAAGGGCATCCCGCCATAAAGGCCGATGCCGGGGCGACAGAAGTCAAAGTGAAATTCGGGGCCCAACAAGATCCCGCCCGTGGCCGCAAGCGAGCGCGGCACGCCAATACCGTCGGTCATGCCCTTGAATGTGCGCAGTTGCTGCTGGTTCATCGCGTTTTCGGGCTCGTCCGAACAGGCCAGATGCGACATGATAACCGATGGCTTCAACGCCAGCGCCTTGTCGCGCAGTTCAGCCCAGTCCGCCGGTTCCAGACCCAGCCGGTTCATTCCACTGTCCAACTGGATGCCAAAGGGGTGATCGGGCAGTGCTTCGAGGTGGCGCTGAAATTGTTCGGGCGCGTTGATCAGCGGTGTCAGGTTGTGGCTGCGCAACAGGTCTTTGTCGCCTTCCATATGGCCCGAAAACACGCCGATCATTGCGTTTGGACCCACCGCGTCGCGCACCGCTGCGCCTTCTTCGGCCACGGCGACAAAAAACTTGTTCACGCCTTCTTCGGCCAGAGTCCAAGACACCGGCTCGGCCCCCAGTCCATAAGCGTCCGCCTTGACGACGGCGGCGGTTTCAACTTCGGTCTTGGCGTCCAGCGCCTGCCAATTCTGGCTCAGCGCATGGAGATTGATCGTCAGGCGTGCGGTACTCATGATTTTGTTCATGACATTGGAAGGCGCGAGGTCAAGAGGCAACGCGCCGAATAGTGCGCTGCGCGACAAGATTTGAACACGCGCAGAGCCGGATCACCCTTATAAAGCGAGCTCACACAGGCGATGCCTGTATTTGGCAATCAAAACAAATTGTACAGACAAAGGGACCAAAAGCCGTATCTGACAGGGATCGTTTACGCCAAAAACCACGGTCTTTGACGGTGCCTGCCCGAGACCTTGCCCGGGCAGATCGACCGCAGGATCAATAGCCTTCGATCTCGCCACCCTGTTGCCAGGGTTTGACCAAATTGCCAAAGCGGGTGAACTGCGCCTCGAAGGACAGCTCGACCGTACCGATCGGGCCATGACGCTGCTTGCCGACGATGACCTCGGCCTTGCCGTGCAGACGATCCATGGCCTGCTTCCACTCTTCCATCTTTTCCAGCTCGTGATCGCCGGGCTTTTCGCGTTCCTTATAGTATTCTTCGCGGAACACGAACATCACCACATCGGCGTCCTGTTCGATCGAGCCCGATTCCCGCAGGTCCGACAGCTGCGGCCGCTTGTCGTCGCGATTTTCCACCTGACGGCTCAGCTGTGACAGCGCGACGACGGGGATATTCAGCTCTTTCGCGATGGCTTTCATGCCCATCGATATTTCAGCGATTTCATTGACACGGTTTTCCGCTGTTCCGCGGCACAGCTGCAAATAGTCGATCACCAGCAGATCCAGCCCATGTGTCCGTTTCAGGCGACGCGCGCGGGCGGCCAGTTGTGCAATGGGCAGGGCAGGCGTGTCGTCGATGAACAGCGGACAGGCCTCAAGCTGTTTTGCGGCATCCACGAAGCGGCGGAACTCGGCCTCGGTCATGTCACCCTGACGGATCTTGTGGCTTGAGATTTCTGAAGCTTCGGCCAGAACCCGGCCCGCCAACTGCTCGGCGCTCATTTCAAGGGAAAAGAACCCGACAACGCCCCCATCGACAGCACCTTCGCTGCCGTCGGGCTTAGTGCCGCGCTTATAGGCTTTGGCCACGTTGAACGCGACGTTGGTCGCCAGCGAGGTTTTGCCCATCGACGGACGACCGGCCAAGATGATCAGGTCAGACGGGTGCAACCCACCCAATTGCTTGTCCAAATCGGCCAGACCGGTGGAAATCCCCGCCATGCCGCCACCGCGTTGGTACGCCTCGTTGGTGACGTTGACGGCTTCTGTGACCGCCTTGAGGAAGGATTGAAACCCTTGTTCGGTCTGGCCCTGCTCGGATAGCTGATAAAGCTGTTGCTCGGCCTCGACGATCTGTTCCTTGGGCTCGCTGGCCACATCGACCCGCGCCGCCTTGTCCGAGATATCCCGGCCCAGGCGGATCAGCTCTCGCCGGATCGCAAGGTCATAGATCATCTGGGCATAGTCATGCACCGCAAAGGCACTGATCGAGGCCCCGGCGAGTTTGACCAGATAGGCCGGGCCGCCCAGCTCTTGCAGGCCTTCATCTTCGGCCATGAAGGATTTCAGCGTGACCGGAGAGGCCAGCGTATTTTTGGTGATACGTGTGGCCGCAACCTCGTAGATGCGGGCATGAACCGGATCATAGAAATGCTCGGCCCCGATGATCGAAGCCACACGATCGTATAGATCGTTATTGGTCAGGATCGCGCCCAAAAGCTGCTGTTCCGCCTCGATGGAATGCGGCATGGTTTCCGCGTTTTGGATCTGCGCCGCTGCCTGTTCGATACTGCTGATCTCGTTCATTTTGTCCCCGCTGCCCACGGTGTGTTCTACACGCTGTTTTTGCGTGTCGGCTATCTGGAAATACCTGTGGCTAACTCTGGATAAAGCCTTGGGATAACTTTCGACACGGCCTTTGATACCAAAAAGGCGTGCTGCATTATGTGGGTTTTTTGCAGAAAGTCACCACATATTGTTTCCGCCAGGCTGATTCTGCCCGGGTTATCCCCAAAGCGTCCACAGCGATATTTTAGCCTTTGTTGGCTTCCTGCCAGCCGCGCGGGTCGTTCAGAAATGCCTCGACACCGTCAAGTGTATCTTGATCAAAGGCTTTCTGAGCTTTGGCTTCGGCCAGAACATCCCACCAAGTGCACAGGCTGTGCAGCGTGATACCATGGTCGCCCAATGTCTTTTCGGTTTCGGGGAAAATGCCGTAATAAAAGATCACCGCTGTATGCCCACAGGTCGCGCCGGTTTCGCGGATGGCATCGACAAAGGACAGTTTCGATCCACCATCGGTGGTCAGGTCTTCGACCAGCAACACACGTTCCCCTTCGCTCATCGCGCCTTCGATGCGGGCGTTGCGGCCATAGCCTTTGGGTTTTTTGCGCACATAGGTCATCGGCAGAGCCATACGCTCGGCCACCATGGCGGCAAAGGGGATGCCCGCGGTTTCACCGCCCGCGATATTATCGAATGCCTCGAAGCCTGCGTCCCGCATCACGGTGACGGTCAGGAAGTCCATCAGGGTCGAACGGATGCGCGGGTAGGAGATCAGCTTGCGGCAGTCGATATAGGTCGGGCTGGGAAGGCCCGAGGCCAGTGTGAATGGCTCGCGCGAATTGAAATGCACGGCCTTGATCTCAAGCAGCATCCGAGCAGTCAGGCGGGCGATTTCGGTGCTGTCGGGAAAGGAACTTGGGATCATGGCGCAAACCTCTGAGCTAAGGGAATGTTGCGGGCTGATAGCCCGACCCTTGGGCCAGAGTCGAGAGGCCCCCAACAGAAAAGCGGACCCCCAAGAGGTCCGCTTTGTGCCCGTAAGGGCAGAGCGCCAAGGTGGGCTTAGCTGCTCATGTCATAGGCGCGTTCCCCGTGTACCGAGAGGTCGAGCCCATTTGTTTCGGTCTCTGCGTCTACGCGAAGCGGCGTGATCAGTGCAACCACCTTGACCAACACAAACGTGACAACTGCCGTAAAGGCACCCACGATCAGCAACCCGCCCAGCTGTGCGGTCCAGGTGCCAAGACCAAACAGGGCGATCATAAGGGTGCCGAAGATGCCGCCGACACCGTGTACTGCGAACACGTCCAGCGTATCGTCGATGTTCAGCTTGTTGCGGATCACGTTGACGGCTTCCTGACACAGAACACCCGCCACTGCACCGATGATCAGTGCCTGAACCGGGCCAACGAAACCCGACGCCGGAGTGATCGAGGCGAGCCCGGCAATGGTGCCCGTGACCAGACCCACCATCGAGGCCTTGCCAAAGCGGATCCGCTCCCACAGGGCCCAGGTCAGTGACGCGGTCGCGGCGGACAGGTGCGTTACGGTCATCGCCATCGCCGCTCCGCCATCCGCGGCCAGTTGCGAACCACCGTTAAAGCCGAACCAACCGACCCACAGCATGGCCGCGCCGATCATGACATAGCCGGGATTGTGCGGCGGGGTGGTGCGGTTGCGGCGCGGACCAAGGACAATCGCAATGATAAGGGCCGCGAGACCGGCGGTTTCGTGCACAACGATGCCCCCGGCAAAGTCGCGAACGCCGATTTCACCAAAGATGCCGCCGTCGCCCATCATGCCGCCGCCCCAGATCCAGTGCACAACCGGCGCATAGCACAGCAGCATCCACAGGGCCGAGAAGGTCAGGACAAAGCCAAAGCCCACACGCTCGACATAGGCACCGACGATTAGGGCGGGGGTGATGATGGCAAAGGTCATCTGGAAGGCAAAGAACAGAATCTCGGGCAGGGTGCCAGCAAGGCTGTCGGCATCGACACCGCTCAGGAACGCTTTGCCCAGCCCGCCCCAAACACCGGACTCACCGGGGCCAAAGGCGATGGAATAGCCAGCGACCAGCCAGAGAATGCTCATCAAACATGCGATGCTGAAACAGTGCATGAATACGCTCAGCACGTTCCGCGCACGGACCAATCCGCCATAGAACAGGGCAAGCCCCGGCAGTGTCATAAACAGGACCAATGCGGTTGCCACGATGATCCAGGCTGTATCGGCTCCGTTCATGGGCCGGTCTCCTTCCCCTATTGGTGCCCGGCGCAGGCCGAGGCATCTTGTCGATATGGAAGCGGGTTGAAGCGGAGGTGAGTTGAGGGAAAAAGAGGCAGGTGGCGAAAAACCTGCCTATTTTGTGGCCTTTTGTTCAATTGATGTCAGAACTTGCATGTTTTCGCAGCCTTTGCCCGAAAATCAGGCGGTTTGAGAAAGGCTGTTCTGCAATAGGGCCAGCGCATGGTCGCGGGCTGCAAGGCGCACCTTGTCGCGGCCCAAAGCCCCAAATTCTACAGTTTCTGTGTGCGTTTCCGCCCCCTTGCGGGCCAGGCCAAAACACACACGCCCCTCGGGTTTGTGTTCAGACCCGCCGGGACCCGCGATGCCGGTGATGGATACCGCCAGATGGGCCTTTGAGTGGCGCAGCGCGCCGTCGGCCATTTCCCGTGCCACTTGTTCGGACACTGCACCAAAAGCGCTGAGAGTATCACCTCGCACACCCAGCATGTCCTGCTTGGCCTCGTTCGTGTAGGTGACAAAGCCCCTATCGACCACCGCCGAACTGCCCGGTATGTCGGTCAGGGCCGCGGCGACCATGCCGCCGGTGCAGCTTTCAGCCGTGGCGATCATGACCCCGCGCGTTTTGGCTTGATCCAGAAGCGCTGCTTTGCTCATAGGCCCAGAACTCCGTGCGAAAACGCAGCCAAAAGGGCGACGCCGATTGCAGCAAAGACGCCGGCGATCACATCGTCCAACATCACACCCATGGGGTCGTTGCGGCGGTCCGCCCAGCCGACCGGGCCGGGTTTAGTGATGTCAAACAGTCGAAACAGTAGAAACCCCGCAACCCAGCCCGGCCAAAGTGCGGTGATTTCAATGTCATGCGACCACGCTGGATAGGAAATTGCCCACAGTGCGATGAATTGGCCCGCAACTTCGTCGATCACGATCTCGGATGGGTCATGGTTGTCCTGCCCGGCGGTCATGACGCGCGTGGCCCAGACCCCTGCACCAAAAACCAACACGGTCGCCAGCGCCAACAGGGGAAAACCACCGATCACATGCAAGACCCAGACCATGGGCAGGGCGGCCAGTGATCCCCAGGTGCCCGGGGCCGGTTTGAGGTATCCGACGCCACCCACCGTCGCAATCAAACGCGCCGCGGTCATGGTCGTGCTCTGGTCAATTGTGTGAGTGCCGCCTTCATATCCGGTCCTTGGTAAACTGTGTCTTCTGTGTGCAGAGGACGCCTTTGTAAATTTGCCATTCCCATCAGGGCAGAACAAAGCCCGCAGGGTTGTCGCCTTTGTTTAAGGGGCGGTGAAAGCAGAGGCAATTCCCTGGGGCATTGTGCCTAAAAATTAGGCATGTGATGATTTTGCAAGCTTGTGTGCCGCCGTTTTCTTGTTCATATGCCGGAATTTCTTTATCTCAAACACGAATGCTCAAGGATTAAGCACATTGACCCTGCGTCTTGCTGAAAAAGACCTGAACCCTCCGGTGCTGCTGGCGCCCATGGCTGGAATCACAGACCGGCCCTTTCGCGATCTGGTCATGGGATTTGGCGCCGGAATGGTCGTCAGCGAGATGGTCGCGAGCCAGGAAATGGTTCAGGCCAAACCCGGTGTGCGTGAACGTGCCGAACTGTCGGCGGATGTGGAAAACACAGCCGTTCAACTGGCCGGGCGCGAGGCGCATTGGATGGCCGAAGCGGCCCGCCAGGTCGCCGACCGCGGCGCGCGGGTAATCGATATCAACATGGGATGCCCGGCCAAGAAGGTCACAAATGGCTATTCTGGCTCGGCCTTGCTGAAGACGCCCGATCATGCGCTGACCCTGATCGAAGCGGTTGTCGCAGCCGTGGACGTGCCCGTGACACTGAAAACCCGGTTGGGGTGGGATGACAAGCTGCTGAACGCGCCGGACGTGGCGCGCCGCGCCGAAGAGGCCGGGATCCGGATGGTGACGATCCACGGGCGCACCCGGTGCCAGTTCTACAAGGGACGCGCCGACTGGCAGGCGATCCGGGCGGTCAAGGATGCGGTGTCGATCCCGGTGATTGCAAATGGCGACATTTTGGATTCAGATACGGCCAAGGTGGCGCTGCACCAGTCCGGTGCCGACGGTGTGATGATCGGGCGCGGTGCGCAGGGCAAACCCTGGCTGCTGGCCCAGGTCTGCCACGATCTGTTCGGCGCAAAACTGCCTGATATTCCAAGGGGAACGGCACTTGTCGACATGGTGCGCTCGCATTACGAGGCCATGCTGGGGTTCTACGGGCCGGACCTTGGCCTGCGGGTCGCCCGCAAGCACCTGGGCTGGTACATGGATGAGGCCGCAACACCCGCCGCCCTGCGCCGCTCGGTTCTGACTGCGCGCGATCCGGCTGAGGTGCTGCGCCTGCTGGGGGATGCGCTGTCCGAAGGGCATGAGGTGGCCGCATGACCTCGGATCACAGCATATGGGCATCGCTGCCTGTCCCCGCCTTCATCATTGATGCGCAAGACGTGATTATCGACGTGAATTCCTCGGGCGAAGGGTTTTTGAATGCCTCACGCAAATCGGTTGTGGGCACTCCGGTCTGGGATCAGATCGCGGTCGATGCGCCGCTGGAGGAGGCCTTTCTGCGCGCCCGCGCGCAAGGTACGCCGCTTTTCGTAAACGATGTCGACGTCGGTTCGGGCAATCGCGCGCCATTGCAATGCGCGCTGCAGATTGCACCTTTGATCGGGCACCCCGGCACCATGATCATGATCGTTTCCCCGCGCGAACTGGCGACGCGCATGACACGCGGGAACACCGTCAAATCCGCGGCACAATCGGCGATTGGGATGGCCGAAATGCTGGCGCATGAGATCAAGAACCCTTTGGCGGGCATCACCGGTGCGGCACAATTGCTGAGCATGAATATTCCCGCGCAAGATCTCGAACTTACAGACCTTATCGTCGCGGAAAGCCGCCGTATCGTGAAGCTGCTGGAACAGGTGGAGCAATTCGGAAACCTGTCGGAGCCTGATTTCAAACCGGTTAATATTCACGACGTGTTGGACCGGGCGCGGCGATCCGCTCTGTTGGGATTTGGCGCCCATATGACGATCATCGAGGACTATGATCCATCGCTGCCGCTGGCCTATGGCGACCCGGATCAGTTCCTGCAAGTGGTCCTGAACCTGCTCAAGAACGCCTCGGAAGCGGCTGATCCCAAAGGCGGAACCATCCGTCTGCGCACGTATTTCGAGCATTCGTTCCGCCTGCGCCGCAGCGATGGATCGGGCCATTCGCTGCCGTTGCAGATCGAGATCATCGATGATGGCCCAGGCCTGCCGGAAAAAATCCGGAGCGATATTTTCGACCCGTTTGTGTCCGGCAAGGAAAACGGCACCGGACTTGGCCTCGCCCTGGTCAGCAAGATCGTATCCGACCACGATGGATGGATTTCGGCTGAATCCGTTCCCGGTCGCACCGTTTTTCGTCTGTCCCTACGGCGGGCGCCCAAAGATGACACGAAGGAGAGCCTTTGATGGATGGCACAGTTCTGGTGGCTGATGACGACCGTACAATCCGAACGGTTCTGACGCAGGCTCTGACGCGGGCAGGGTGTAAGGTTCACGCCACGTCTTCGCTTACGACGCTGATGCGGTGGGTCGCCGAAGGCAAGGGCGATGTCGTGATCTCGGATGTGGTCATGCCGGATGGAAACGGGCTTGAGATGTTGCCGAAGATTGCGCAGGACCGTCCGGGTTTGCCGGTTATCGTGATCTCGGCCCAGAACACGATTATGACCGCCATTCAGGCCGCCGAGGCCGAGGCGTATGACTATCTGCCCAAACCGTTTGACCTGCCCGATCTGATGAAGCGCACCGCACGCGCGCTGGAACAAAAGCAGCGGGCGCAGGCAGAACCTGCCGAGGCCGCGCCGGATCGCCCGGACGAATTACCGCTGGTGGGGCGGACGCCACAGATGCAGGCGCTCTATCGTCTGGTCGCCCGCGTGATGAACACGGATTTGTCTGTCATGATATCGGGCGAAAGCGGAACTGGTAAATCCCTGATTGCACGGGCCATTCACGATTTTTCAGATCGGCGCAATCTGCCGTTTGTCACAGCCACCGCAGCGGATCTGAGCGACCTTGAAGGCCCCGCGCGCGTGATGGCGCGGGTGCGGGGGGGAACCCTGCTGATCGATGAGATCTCGGATATCGACGATGAGATTCAGGCCCGTATCGTGCGCATGATGGACACGCCCGGCGACGACACTCCGCGCTTTATGGCCACCAGCCAGAGCGATCTGACCGAAGCGATGGAGAGCGGCCGTGTTCGCCAAGATCTGTATTACCGCCTCTGTGGGGCCACGATCCACGTTCCGGCGCTGCGCGAAAGGGTGGACGATATTACCTTGCTGTCGGATCACTTCCTTGCCCGCGAGGAACGAGAAACAGGGACCCGGCGCTGGCTGAGCCCCGAAGCGGTGGAACTGGTGCGCCGGTATTCCTGGCCCGGAAACGTGCGGCAGTTGGAAAATGCGATCCGCCGCTTGAGCCTGACCAGCCGCACCGACGAGATTTCGAAAATCGAGGTCGAGATGGTGCTGGGCAGCCAGCCCGAGGCCGAACCGGTTCTGGGCGATGGGGAGCGGGAAAAGCTGTCGGCATCGGTTGGCCGGCATCTCAAACGGTATTTTGATCTGCACGGCAATATGCTGCCGCCTCCGGGCCTCTATCAGCGTATTTTGCGGGAAGTCGAAGCGCCTTTGATCGAAATTGCCCTGGATGCGACCGGCGGCAATCAGGCAAAATGTGCGGATTTGCTTGGGATTAACCGGAATACGCTGCGGAAAAAGATCACTGACCTCGATATTCAGGTGACACGCCGACGCAAACTGATGTAATATCGCCACACAAACGTGGCATCCGGGTATTTTCCGGGCAACGACCACGAAATATGGCGGTTCGTCGCGCAAGCGACACATCAGTATGAGGGCAGACGGTGGCATCCCGGGCACAGAACGGGCCGATCCTTTGGGTCAACCGGTGGCGTAAGTCACGGAAATTCCGCAATTTCGGAACCCTTGGTCTGGTGATATTGGGCCCGGGCCTAGCGCTGGCGACCTATCTGGTCATCGGACCGTTTGATCTGGGCTCGACTTCTCCGGCATTGCGCCTGATTCTGCTGGCCGATCTGGTCTATGTCCTCGTTGTCGCCGCGCTTGTGCTGGGGCAGCTGGGCAGTCTGATCGCGGCGCGGCGCGCAAAATCGGCTGGTTCAAGGCTGCACCTGCGCCTGATCGGCGCTTTTACGCTGCTGGCGTTGGTTCCTACCGTCACGGTGGCCATCTTTGCCGGTCTGACTGTGAATATCGGGCTTGAGGGCTGGTTCTCGGATCGGGTGCGGCAGGTGGTCGGTTCGTCCCTGACCGCGGCTGAGGCTTATGAGGCCGAACATCGCGAGGGTCTGACGCAGGACGCTGCTGTTTTGGCGCGGTTCCTGGACAATGCGCGCAATCTTGATTTTTACATCTCGGATGCTGAACTGCGCGAGGTGCTGGCGCAGGGGCAGTCACAAATTCAGCGTGGCCTGCGCGAGGCCTATGTGATCGATGGCAGCGGCGAGATCCGGTCCCGGGGGGATCGGTCCTATCTGTTCAACTACGAACCGCCCACGCCCGAAGATTTTATTGCGGCAAACGATCAGGGTTTGCTGATCATTGCCGATTGGGAAAACAGCGAGTTCCGGGCGCTGGTGCCGTTGCAAGCCTATCTGGATCGCTATCTCTATGTCAGCCGCGAGGTGGACGGGCAGCTTTTGACGCTGTTGGATGACACCAAGGAAACGGCGCAGTTCTACAGCCAGCTCGAAAGCGAGCGAGGCAGGGTGCTGTTCCAGTTCGGCCTTCTTTATCTTGGGTTTGCGGTGATCCTGATCCTGGCGGCGATGTCGCTGGGCATGTGGTTTGCCGAGCGACTGTCGCGCCCCGTGGGCCGTCTGACGACTGCCGCGCAGCGTGTGGGCGCCGGAGATCTGAGCGTTCAGGTGATCGAAGAGGCCAGCGATGACGAAATCGCCATGCTGGGCCGCTACTTCAACCAGATGACCCGGCAGTTGAAGGGGCAGCGCGACACGCTTTTGGAGAACACTCAACAGATCGAACGCCGGCGGCGGTTGTTTGACTCGGTTCTCAGCTCGGTAACGTCGGGCGTGGTCGGCGTAGACCCGGATGGATGTGTGACCTTCGTGAACCGCTCGGCCGAACGTCTTCTGGATTGGTCGAAAAGCGGCGAACAACTGGCCATTGGCATCGCTGTACCCGAATTCATGCCCTTGTTCGAAAGCCTGAAAGACAGTGGGCAAGAGGCCGTGCAGGGCGAAGTCAAGGTGACGCGGAAAGGGCAGTTGGAGAACCTGCTGGTGCGCATGGCGACCCGCCGTGGCGAAGAAGGCGGGCTTGAGGGCTATGTTCTGGCCTTTGACGACGTGACCGATCTGGTCAGTGCACAGCGCATGGCCGCATGGGGTGATGTGGCCCGCCGTATTGCGCATGAGATCAAGAACCCGCTGACCCCGATCGGGCTGAGCGCCGAGCGGATCAAACGCAAATTCTCGCGCAAACTGGACGAGGATGATTGCAGCAGCCTTGAATCCATGACCGATGTGATCGTGCGGCAGACCAATGATCTGCGCCGGATCGTCGATGAGTTTTCGAAATTCGCCCGCATGCCAGAGCCCGAGCGACACGAGGAAAACATTGTCGATCTGGTGCGTGAGGCGGTCTTGCTGCAACAGGCCGGTCAGCCCGATGTTCAGATCGATGCGGATTTGCCGGATCAGCCGGTGATGGGCGATGTCGATGCGACAATGCTCAATCAGGCTTTGACCAACCTGATCAAGAACGCGGGTGAAGCAATTGGCACGCTGAAAGAGAGAGGTGCCCCGGACAACCTTAAACCCCAGATCAAGGTGTCTCTGGCCAGTGACGATGCAGGCACCGAGATTACCATAGCCGATAACGGCATCGGTCTGCCCGAAGACCGGGCACGGCTGTTTGAGCCTTATGTAACCACCCGCGACGAGGGTACTGGCCTTGGCCTGCCCATCGTCAAAAAGATCATTGAAGAACATGGCGGTGCGCTGAATTTGGAAGATGCGCCCATCTTTGACGGACAGGACCATTTTGGCGCGATGGCTGTTATCCGTCTGCCCGGGGTCGATGTGACCCCGACCGTCGCGTCAAGCAAACAGGCTATTAAAACGAACAAACTGAAAGCAGGCTAAAGATGAGCGATATTCTGATCGTAGACGACGAACGCGATATCCGCGAACTGGTGTCCGACATTCTTGAGGACGAAGGCTATTCCACCCGGCTGGCAGGAAATTCAGATGACTGCATGGCAGCCATCAATGCTGAGCCTCCGGGGCTGCTGATCCTCGATATCTGGCTGAAGGACAGCCGCATGGACGGGATCGACATCCTGAAAGCGGTGAAGCGCGACAACCCGGATGTGCCGGTGGTTATCATTTCCGGCCACGGCAATATCGAGATCGCGGTCGCAGCCATCAAACAGGGGGCTTACGACTTTATCGAAAAGCCCTTTAACATCGACCAGTTGATGGTCGTGATCCGCCGTGCGATGGAAACCTCGCGCCTGCGCCGCGAGAACGCCTCGCTCAAGCGCAAGGAAGTCAGCAGCTCGGATATGATCGGCAAGTCAGCCTCGTTCCGGGCCATGCAAGGCCAGCTGGACAAGGTCACCAAATCCAACGGTCGCGTGATGCTGAGCGGGCCTGCGGGTTCAGGCAAAGAGATTGCCGCGCGTTACATTCACGCCCATTCCAACCGCGCCAATGCCCCGTTTGTGACGGTGAACTGTGCGGGGGTTGAGCCTGAGCGGGTGGAAGAAGTTCTGTTTGGGCGCGAGTCCTCGGAACGCGGGGTCGAGTCGGGTCTTCTGGAAGAGGCCCATGGCGGCGTGATCTATTTTGACGAGGTCGCCGATATGCCGCTGGGCACGCAATCCAAGATCCTGCGCGTTCTGGTGGACCAGCAGTTCCAGCGTGTTGGCGGCACCGATAAGGTGCGCGTCGATCTACGGGTGATCTCGTCTACGAACCGCGATCTGGAGCAGGAAATCGCTGCAGACCGGTTCCGGGAAGAACTCTATCACCGTCTGAATGTCGTGCCGATTGCGGTTCCGTCGCTGGAAGAACGGCGCGAGGATATTCCGGTTCTGGCACAGCATTTCATCGAGATGTGCAACGAGACGCAAGGACTGCCCGTGCGGGAGCTGTCGGATGAGGCGGTCGCGTTGCTGCAGACCATGACCTGGCCTGGCAACGTGCGTCAGTTGAAGAACCTGATCGAGCGGGTTCTGATTCTGGGTGACAGCACCGGCGCCATTGAGGCGCGCGAATTGCCAAGCGAAGAAGAGAAATCCGACGACTCGGGTCGTGTGGTCCTGTCCGGCGCTCTGGCCACCTTGCCGCTGCGCGAAGCCCGCGAGGCGTTCGAGCGGGAATATCTGTTGACCCAGATCAACCGGTTTGGTGGCAATATCAGCCGCACCGCCAGCTTTGTCGGGATGGAGCGCAGCGCGCTGCACCGCAAACTGAAATCGCTGGGCGTGGTCACATCCAACAAATCCGGCGCTCGGGTGGCACAGATCGACGAACCGGAACCTGCGGAGTAATCCGCAGGTGATGGGGCAATCCCATTGATCCCCGTAGAGGCATCGGATTGCCAAGGGTTCCCGTCCTTTGGCAGGCGCCTGAAACGCGTGCGCCGCTCCACCGGGCTCAAGCAATCCGCTTTGGCCGAGATGGTGCAGGTGGATCAGGCGACGATCTCGCGCTGGGAAAATGGAACGCATATTCCTGATCCGATACTGCAGCAGAAGGTGTTTTCCGCTTTGGATCCAGTCCGAGAGGATGACGCGGTTCTCAAACGGTTGGTTGTTCATTCGGCGGAATGTTTGCACCTTGTCGAAGAGGTCAGTCACAAATGCTTGGCATATTCTGCCGCACGGGCGCGGGACTGGAAGACCAGCCAATCCGCCTTGTTGGGCGTCTCGCTTTGGCAATTTGCCACGGATGAGATCCGCAGCGCCGAGGCGGATCTGGAACAGGACGGGTGGTGGGACCTGCATTCTCCGAAACCCAAAAGCTTCCTGACGTCCGAGGCCGTGCACGACCGTATTCGCATCAGCGCCGGGCAGATCACATGGGAACGCCTCTATCTGTCCGACGGCACACCAGTGCGCCTTGTCAGCGGCACGCCGAGGGGGCGTGCATATTTTATGCGTTAAGCCTGTCAGGCGATCCCGCTAGAAACGGGGCATGGCACCTTCGATTCGCGTTTTTCTTCAGGTCATTTTGCTGTGGGCCGCCGGCCTGGGCGCGGCGACTCAGTTCGCCAAAATCGCGGTTCCCTTTGGGGAAGTGGCGCAACTTTATCCAAGCCACGCGGATACAATCGGCTGGCTTTTGTCCATCATCAGCCTGATGGGAGCCGTGTTGGGGGCCTTATCAGGTGCGTTGACCGGATGGTTTGGACCGATCCGGCTGTTGATCGGCGGTCTGGTTCTGGGCGGCTTGATTTCGCTGTTTCAGGCGACAGAACCAGCGTTTGGGTTGATGTTGGCCAGTCGGTTGGTCGAAGGCCTGTCGCATCTGGCCATTGTGGTTGCTGCACCAACGCTGATTGCACAGATCACCACAGGGCGGGCAAGGGATGCCGCAATGGTGCTTTGGAGCTCATTCTTTGGGGTCGCATTTGCGCTGAACGCCTGGATCGGTCTTCCGGTGGTCGAGGCCTACGGTTTGCCGGTCTTCTTCATGATCCATGGTCTGTTGATGCTCTTCTCTGCGGCGTTGGTTCTGGCGTGTCGCGTTCAGGTAGAAGCCCCGCATCACGACAGAAGCTTTGGGGGATGGCGCGCCATCGTGGATGTGCATCTGAGAACCTATCGCTCGCCCTTTGTTTCGGCGCCCGCGATTGGCTGGTTCTTCTATACGCTGACCTTCGTGTCGCTGCTGGCCATTCTACCCGGCCGCCTGCCGGAAGAGAGCAGGGCCATCGTCGCCGGGCTGATGCCGCTGGCCGGGATCGTGCTGTCATGGCTGGTGGTTCCGCCGCTTTTGACACTCATGTCCGCAGTCGCCGTGGTCAATCTGGGGTTCTTTCTTGGCATCTTGACGATTGCCGCAGGCTTTGCAGGCCTTCCGGTGCATATCGTATGCGTCGCGTTGTTCGGTGTGCTGGGGTTGGTGCAGGGAGGCAGCTTTGCCGCTGTGCCCTTGCTTAATCAAACCGCCGAGACGCAGGCGCTTGGCTATGGCGCGATGGCGCAGATGGGCAATGCGGGCAATCTGCTTGGTACGCCAATCCTGCTGGCCGTGCTGTGGCGCACGGGCGAGGGCGGTATGCTGATGGCAGTCATTCTGTCTTACGCTGTGGCGTTTTGTGCCCATCTCCTGCTGGCGCGTCGCCGTGCTGCCGGTGCCTAAGTCGGCTGACCCGGTGTGATGATCTGAAAGGACCCATCGTCGAACTGCCGAAAGCAAGAAGACGGGTTCAACGGCGGCAGCGTGGTCGTTCTGGTGGGCGGGACCGAGGATTTGACCCTCGATTTACAGGGCGGCAAGCTGACAGGGCGATAGCCTTTTTGGGCCATGCACTGCGCCTCGACCGTGTTGCGCAGCCCTTTGTTGACATCCACGGTGTAGATGTTGCCCGGCTCCCACCACCCCGGGGTGCGGTAGCATCGGCCATAGCGGTCGCAATAGGAACGTCCGGGCCAATACACCGGCGGGCTTTGCCGGATCTGGTTGGCGACAGGTGCGTCTTTCAACGCTTTCACCCGGCATTCCGTCGTCTCGGTCTGCATCCGCGACACGCTTTGGCCTTCGCGGTAATACAGCGACAAAGGCCCGCAAGAGGACAAGACCATCAGGCAAACAAGCAGGGCTGGTATTGTTTTCATACACTTACTTTGCCTTATTCGCAGGGGTATGACAATTCAATTGACCCCTATAGGGGCATCTGTCATTCAAAGAATTCAGGCAGAAGGGCCAGATACATGAAGGTCATCATTTGCGGGGCCGGTCAGGTTGGCTGGCAGATTGCACGGCACCTTTCGGGCGAGTTGAATGACGTCACGGTGGTGGATAACAATCCCGATCTGGTACGCCGGGCAACGGAAACGCTGGACGTACAGGGCATTGCAGGCTTTGCCAGCTATCCTGACGTGCTGGAACGCGCGGGCGCGCGGGATGCGGATATGATCATCGCGGCGACCCATTCGGACGAGGTGAATATGGTCACCTGCCAGATGGCGCATTCGGTCTTTTCGATCCAGCGCAAGATCGCCCGGCTGCGGTCGAACTCGTATCTGCAGGCGATCCATTCGGACCTTTATCGCCGGGATCACCTGCCCATCGATGTGGTCATCAGCCCCGAACGTGAGGTCGCCGCCGCAGCCATGCGCCGCCTGTCGGCACCTTCGGCTTTTGACACCGAGATTTTCATGGACGGCAAGGCGCAATTGCTTGGGATCCGGCTGGACGAAGAGTGCCCGATTGTGAATACACCTTTGCGCCAGCTAACCGAGCTGTTTTCGACGCTCAGCTCTATCGTTGTCGGGGTGCGCCGGGACGGGTCGCTGTTTGCGCCGGAATCCGAAGATCAGCTGTTTGTCGGCGACGAATGCTATGTCTTTACCAATGTCAAAGACGTGGACCGCACGATGGAGGTGTTTGGCAAATCCCAGCGCAAGCAAGACCGGGTCGTCATTGTTGGTGGCGGCAATGTCGGGCTTGAGGTCGCGCATACATTGGAAGATCGCGAAAGCCGCGTCCGTGCCAAGATCATCGAACGGGATCGCAAATGCGCGGAAATCGCTGCCGAATCCCTTGAGCGTACCATCGTTCTGAATGGCGACGGTCTGGATGCGGCGCTGCTGGTCGAGGCGGGTATCGACCGGGCGGATGCGATGCTGGCGGTCACGGATGATGACCGAACCAATATGCTGGCTGCGGTGCGCGCCAAAGGGCAGGGATGTGCCCTTGCGATTGCCCTGATTAACGATCCCAGCATGGTGGCCCTGATGGGGCCCTTGGGCATCGATGCCTATATCAATCCACGCGCCACCACCGTCAGTTCGATCCTGCGCCATATCCGGCACGGACGGGTGCGTCAGGTTTATTCGATCGGCGATGCCGAGGCGGAAGTGATCGAAGCCGAGGTCATGTCGACCTCACCCATGGCCGGGCAGAAATTGCGCGACATCGACTTCCCCGAAGGCGTTCTGGTGGGGGCTGTCCGCAAAGGCGATGAGGTGATGCGCCCCACCGGCAGCCTGCGGATCGAGGAAAAGGACGTGGTCGCCATCTTCTCGCTGGCCAAGGACGTACCCGAGGTCGAACGCCTGATGCAGGTCTCGATCGACTTTTTCTGATGCTGCGGGCCCGTGAACAGAACATAGGCATATTGCGGCGGTTGCCGCTGCTTTTGATGATCTGGGGTCTGGCGTCACTGGCAATGTGGATCCCTGCGGCCTATGCGCTGGTGCTGGACGACCACGATACCTCGCGGTCGTTTTTCTATTCGGGTGTCTTGGGGATTTTCATCATCTCGCTGATCGCGCTTGCACAGATGAGCCGCATCCCACGACGCGGGACGTTGGGACAGTTGGCTGTTCTTCTGGCCTCGTTCACCATATTGCCCCTGTTTCTTGCTTTGCCGCTTTATGACGCCTTGGGCAATACTAGCTATCTCAACGCCTATTTCGACATGGTCAGTGCGTTCACAACCACCGGTGCGGATCTGTTTCCGGACCCAGCGCGCCTGTCCGCGCCGTTGCATTTGTGGCGTGCGCTGATCGGGTGGTTTGGGGGTCTGCTGATGTGGGTCGCCGCAGCCGCAATCCTCGCGCCGCTGTCTTTGGGCGGCTTCGAGGTCACCGCCCAGGGTCAACCGGGGCGACCGGTCACAGGTGTAGCCCAAAGCGAAAAGGCCGACCCGCGTGGGCATCTGATCCGCGTCACGCGGACATTGACACCTGTATACGCAGGATTGACCGCAGTGATCTGGGTGCTGCTGTTGATCGCCGGCGAAGAGGGTTTGACCGCAGTTTGCCATGCCATGTCGGTGATGGCCACGTCCGGCATTTCTCCGGTCGGTGGGCTCGAGGGGTCTACAGCCGGAGTGACAGGTGAGATGATCCTGTTCCTGTTTCTGTTCTTTGCCCTGTCCCGGCTGACTTTCTCGCACGACACCGCGACGCGCGGCTACAGCCGTCTGGACAAGGACCCCGAGTTCCGCATCGGCCTGTTGATTGTTCTGGCTGTGGCAACCCTATTGTTCCTGCGCGTGCTGGCCGGCGTGGCCGATTTGGATCGGCAAATCGAACCCTTGCAGGCGCTGCATGTCATCTGGGGCATGATTTTTACCGTGATGTCCTTTCTGACCACAGCCGGGTTCGAAAGCGCGAACTGGAATGATGCGCAGCAACTCTCGGGTCTGGGGACGCCTGGATTGATCCTGATGGGGCTGGCCTTGATTGGCGGCGGTGTGGCGACCACAGCGGGCGGGGTAAAGCTCTTGCGGGTATATGCCCTCTACCTCAACGGCAAACGCGAGATCGACCGGCTGATCTATCCATCATCGGTCAGCGGAGAGGGTGGCGGCAACCGGCGTATCCAAAGCGACGGGGCTTTTATCGCGTGGATCTTCCTGATGCTCTTTGCCCTGACGCTGGGCTTGTTTGACCTGCTGCTGGCCGCCGAAGGGGTCAGTTTCGAACAGGCGATGGTGCTGAGCGTGGCCGCCCTCAGCACCACAGGGCCGTTGATCGAGCTGGCCACAGATGTCCCGATCCGACTGATTGATCTGTCGGGATGGTCCAAACTGACGCTTTGTGCTGCGATGGTGATTGGGCGGCTTGAGACGCTTGCGATCATCGCGTTGATCACGCCCAGCCTGTGGCGAGATTGAACAGATCGGCACAGCTTGGTGCAACTGCTTAATTTTTCGGCTGGAATATCTGCGCACACCGCTCCATACTCTGCCAGAGGGAACGCGTTGGTCCGCAGCGCGTGGCAAGAACAATGGCGAGACAATAAAATATGGCTTCGGACAGACAGAATCTGCAGGACGCGTTCCTGAACAATGTACGCAAGGCAAAGGTCCCGGTCACGATTTTCCTGATCAATGGCGTGAAATTGCAGGGTGTTATCACCTGGTTCGACAATTTTTGTGTGTTGTTGCGCCGCGACGGACAGTCGCAGTTGGTCTACAAACATGCGATTTCGACCATCATGCCATCACAGCCGATCAGCCTGTATGAGGGCGAAGACGCCTCTTGATGGAACATGACAGGACGCGCACCCGGGCATGGGTGTTGCATCCGGAAATCAAATCAGATGAACAGCGCCGTGTCCCTGAACCGGCGCTGGAAGAAGCAGTTGCATTGGCGGCTGCGTTGCCCGACCTGGATGTGATCGGGTCCGAAGTCGTGCGGCTGCAACGCGCGCAAGCGGGCCTGCTGTTCGGTAGCGGCAAGATCGAGGAACTGGCCGAGCGTCTACATGACGCCGAGGTCGAGCTGGTTTTGATCGACGGACCGGTGACACCGGTTCAGCAGCGTAACCTGGAAAAGGCGTGGAAGGTCAAAATCCTGGACCGGACCGGGCTGATCCTTGAGATTTTCAGCGATAGGGCCCGCACCCGCGAAGGTGTGTTGCAGGTCGAGATGGCCGCGCTCAGCTATCAGCGCACGCGATTGGTACGCGCCTGGACCCACCTTGAACGCCAGCGTGGCGGATTGGGTTTTGTCGGCGGTCCCGGTGAAACCCAGATCGAGGCGGACCGCCGCGCGATTGATGAACAGCTTGTGCGCCTGCGCAGGCAGTTGCAGAAGGTCGTCAAAACCCGCACGCTACATCGCGCGGCCCGGGCCAAGGTGCCGTATCCGATTGTTGCTTTGGTCGGCTATACGAACGCGGGTAAATCAACTCTGTTCAATCGCCTGACCGGTGCGGAGGTGATGGCAAAGGACATGCTGTTTGCCACGCTGGACCCGACCATGCGGCGTGTTCACCTACCGGATGGGCCCGAGGTCATTTTGTCCGACACGGTGGGCTTTATCTCGAATCTGCCGACCGAGTTGGTGGCGGCGTTCCGCGCCACTCTGGAAGAAGTGTTGGGTGCAGATCTGATCGTGCATGTGCGCGACATCAGCCATGCAGATTCCGAGGCGCAGGCGTTGGATGTCGAGACGATCCTTGCGTCGCTTGGTGTGGATGAGGACCGCGCGCGCCTTGAGGTTTGGAACAAGACGGATCTGTTGTCAGAGGACGACAGGCAAGCCACGCTATCCCGCGCCGATCGCGACCCCGCTATATTTGCAATTTCGGCTGTGACCGGCGATGGTCTCGACCCGTTGCTGGCTGAAATTGCCATAAAGCTGCAGGGCGCCCGACACGAAGAAACGCTGGACCTGACCTTTGCCGACGGTGGCAAACGCGCCTGGCTGTTCCGTCAGGACGTCGTGAAATCCGAAGAGCAGACCGAGGACGGCTTTGTCCTGACCGTCTATTGGACGGATAAACAGGCGGCCCAGTTCGCAACGCTGTAGTTATGCGCGCCCGCTGGGCTGATCAGGCGCCGTCGATCTGTCGTTGGTAGTCGTCGGCATCGAACCAACCGCGAGACGACGATATCTTGGTTTCTTCGCTGAGGTCCCATTCCTCCCATCCGCGGGCGACAACATGGTTGCCTGTCTTTGAATGGTGCCCTTCAAGCGTCCAAACAAAGATGGCATGGGTACCTGCCCATCGCATCATGTCACACCGAACTTCGAGGTCTGGGAAATCGGCGTAGAACCCTCCGGCCATCTCAGCAATTGCTGCACGTCCTTCGATAGGGTCGCCCCGATTAATGACGATTTGTCCGTCTTCAGCAAAAAACGACGCGACAGCGTTTGGATCGCCCGAGCTCCAAGCGATGGCATAGTCTCTGGCAAAATTGTTCAACCTGTCCTGAACACCGACCATCTGTACCCCCTTTGATGCAGTTTCAGCCTTTCGTCCATGCTAAGGCATGGGCCGATGGGGCGTCTACTTTGCCCAGTGGCATTCGGGCGTTTCGGCGGAAAACCGGAGGCTCTGATGTCCTTTTGGGCGGCAGGTTGCGCAGGTCAGGGGCGGGGTTCAAGATGGGTCACGCCCACCGCGGCGGCGCGGGCCAAATCGATGTCCAGCGACATGGGAATGTACTCACCACGCCGCCAAAGTTGCGCCTGATCATCATAGTAGCGCGACAGGAAATGGCCCGATTGCCCGGTCGCCGTGATGAACACGGAACTGTCGGGATCGGCGAAATCATAAACCCCGCGATAGCCTGCGCCGTGCACGTTCTGGAACGGATCAGGCCCGGTACCCGAGGTGCGACCGCGCAACAGGGTGTTGTCGCCACCGCTGGTGGATTGGCGGATGTTTACGAAAAACCGCAGGATCGGGACCTCTCCCAGAACCGGGTGGTCATGGGTGGCCTGATGCGCATCACCCCAGCGCAGCGATTCCAGGGCAGAGCCATAGCGTTCTTCGATCCAGATCAACGCGTCGTCCAGCGCAAGGCGCGCCATATCCGTGCAGGTTTCAACCGGCGCGCTTTGACGCACATCGCACCAGACGCCGGCGCCGTCGATGTCGCGATACACGCGTTCGATGAACAAAGGCTCGACATGTTTGTATTCGGCGGCCAAGGGCCCCAGCTCATCCGAGATCAGGCGGATTTGCAGCGCCCGCAGCCAGGCGGCATAGATCAGCGGTTCGGGCAAATGCTCGTTCATCTCGCCGTTCCATTCCGCCAACAGGGACAGGGCGATCTGGCGCTGACGCTCGGGCGTGCCCTCGGGGGCGGATTCGCCGGTATACCAGAGGTCTGCGCCGACCAGAGGCAGCAGCGAGCGGGCGGTAAAGCTGACCGTATCCAGTTGTGCCTCGATAAAGCTGTCACGGGTATGAACCTCACGCGATTGCATCAGGCGTTCCCAGCGGTGAATGCGCTGCGTGTCACCCCATTCATATGACACATGCAAGGGAAAGGGGCGGTCGATCACCTTGTTGTTTGTATTACCCAAGATACCGCCAATGGGGGCGATGAATTCGGGATTTTCCGCATAGGGCAGGCGGCCCTGCCACCGATTACGTGCCAGCCAGCCGGGGGTCGGGATGCGACCACGGCTTTGGTTGTTCAGATCGCGGCGCGGCAAGGCGCCGATCAGTTTCATCCCGATCGTGTTCCTGTCGACCAAAGACAGGTTTTGCGAGGGTGCGATGAAATCCTCGGCGACAGCCAGCGCCTGACGCACCGTGTCGGCATTCATCAGAGCCATCGAGGCGGTCATCGAGGTGTCATTCGGGCTCAGCGCGCTCCATGACAGGGATGCGACGTGCCCCGGCGGGGTGATGGTTTCAAGGCTGTAATGCGTGCCCGGCAGAACCGGGCCATTTTCAGTCCAGCGCAGGGTCAGGGTGATGGGGGCAGCATCCTTGATCTCGATGATCGAAGGACGATTTTGAAACGGTTTATAGCCGTCGGGCGTCAGGTATTCCTGCGGGTTATCAGGGTTCAGTTTTTCAATATGCACGTCCTGATCGTCCAGGTAAGACGAGGTCAGCCCCCATCCCAGACGGTCGCTGCGGCCGGTCATGATGGCCGGTACACCGGGGATCGACGCCCCGATTACACCGCCCTTGGCAAGCTCAAGCCGGGCGAGGTACCAGATGCCTGGCGCGGTAAAGCCCAGATGCGGGTCATTGGCCAGCAACGTGCCACCACTGGCCGACCGCGACGGGGCCGCGGACCACGCATTCGACGCACCCGCAAGCCCGCGGTTAGGGAAGGGCGACAGCGGTGTGTCGGGCATCGGTAGGGTTTCGGCGAAACGGGGCAGGTCTGGGAACAAAGCGGCATATTCCGGCAGGGCGGCGATCCCCGGCCCGGGCACGTCCGGAAGGATATCGGACAAACGCTGCGGATCGTTCAGGGCCAGCGACGTGCGCGCGCGCAGCACCTCGTCTTCCAGATGGCCGGACAATTGCAGCGACATCAGCTTGATCACCGCCAGACTGTCGCCGGGCTGCCAAGGTGAAACCGGAGCGCTGAACAGGAACATCTCGGGCGCGCCACGACCCAGAGCCATTTCATTGATCTCTTCCAACCGTGCGTTGACACCAGCCGCATAAGCCTCCAGCGCGGCTTTGGTGTAGTCGTCCTGCGCCTCGACCGAGCGATGGGCCAGCCCATAAAGATCAAAGCGGCGCAACAGTTTGTCGATGGACACCGTGCGCTGGCCAAAAACCTCTGACAACCGTCCCTGGGCCGTGCGGCGTAGCATAGTCATCTGCCACAACCGGTCCTGCGCATGGGCGTAACCCATGCCAAAGAACACATCCGGGTCGGTTTGACCAAGGATATGCGGGACGTTTGCGGTGTCTCGCACGATCTCAACCGGGGCATTCAGGCCACGCACCTGAACCGTCTGATCGTATTCGGGCAGCGATTGGCTAGCGAGGAAATACACAAGGCCAACAGCGGCCAGAGCCAGCAGGATTAGCCCTGTCGTGATTCTAATCAGCCAGCGGAAGACCAGGCCCATGTTTGCCCCACAATTTGTTAAATCATTGATTGGGGCGGAGACTAGTAGAACGCAAAAGGGATCAAAAGAGGATTGCGGTCAGAAAACGCGGGGTCATCAAAATAAGTTAAACCCCACCACGGGGTGTGATGGGGCTTCAGAGGGGGGGAGTGGTATTGGTTTAGGGGATGATGCGTGTGTATTTGGTGCCCTCGACGGTTGCACCGAACAACAGCCCTGCCTGACCAAAGATCGCGGCAATGACCGGTGTGCGCAAAGTGGTGGTGGTGGTCGACAGGGTGCTGCCTGTGGCATCCACGACGTAACCGATGTCTGCGCCCGCTGTCCAACCGCTGGAGCGGCGGAAATCGTTCAGCGCGTCCTCGGTCATGAAGAACAGCACATGGGCGTATTGCTGCGCGCCGATCTGCAGACCGGCAGTGCCTTTGACGGCGGAATAGTAATCGACCGTCGCGCCCTGAATGCGCAGCGCGCCTTGGCCAAAGCCGCCACCAAAGATAAAGCCAGCCTCGGTGATCAGCGGCATGACCAGCATCCCGTTGGCTTTGTTGGCGATTTCAATGGTGTTGGGGTACTTGTTGTACATTTCGGTCAACGTCGCGTCGACCCTTGCATCGATTGTCGCTGCGTTCGAATTGCCGACGCCATTGCCGCAAGCGGCGGTCACTGTCAGTCCGGCCATGCCAAGCGCAAAGCCACGACGGTTCAGTCGGGGAGAGTTGGAACTGCTCATGTTTTTGTCTCTGTATAACTGCCTGATATGTCGGGTCTTCCCGATCTTATGTGCAAGGATACGCGGATTGTTGCCATGTGTCACGGGAAAGCTGAAACCTATAGGGCGGAAATCGGCGAAAACTTGCGGGTGCCCGATTGCTCAGCCCTGCAACATGCGGGCAATGCGTGGTGCAAAATAGGTCAAGATACCGTCACACCCGGCGCGTTTGAACGCCATCAGGCTTTCCGCCATGACCTTATCCCCGTCGATCCAACCGTTTTGCGCCGCCGCCTGGATCATCGCGTATTCGCCCGAGACCTGATAGGCATAGGTTGGCGCGCCAAACGTGCCCTTCACGCGGCGGCAGATGTCCAGATAGGGCATGCCCGGCTTGATCATCACCATATCCGCGCCTTCGGTCAGATCCCGTTCGATCAGGCGCAGTGCTTCGTCCGAATTGGCCGGGTCCATCTGATAGGTTTTCTTGTCACCCGTCAGAGCGCCCGAGGCGCCAACGGCGTCGCGGAAGGGCCCGTAAAAGGCGCTGGCATATTTGGCCGCGTAGCTGAGGATCATCACGTTCTGGTGCCCTGCAGCCTCAAGCGCGTCGCGCATTGCGCCGATCCGCCCGTCCATCATATCCGAAGGTCCGATGATGTCCGCCCCGGCATCCGCTTGGGCCACGGTCATTTTCACCAGCGCTTCGACCGTTTGGTCATTCACAATCTCGCCATCTACGACATAGCCGTCGTGACCATTGATGTTGTAGGGATCCAACGCCACATCCGTCATGATTGCGATATCTGGCGCCGCAGCCTTGACCGCGCGAATGGCCCGGTTCGACAGATTGTCGGGATTCCAGGCCTCGGCGCAATCTTCGGTTTTGAGCGAGGGGTCCGTGTATGGAAAGATACAGATCGCAGGAATTCCAAGCGCTTGCGCCTCGATCGCGGCCTTGGCGATCAGGTCTACCGACCGCCGCATGACGCCCGGCATGGATGGAACCGGCTCTTCCACGCCTTCTCCGTCGCGCACAAAAACCGGCCAGATCAGGTCATCAGTGGTCAGGGTGTTCTGACGAACCAGTCCGCGAATTGCCTCGGATTGACGCGCGCGGCGGAACCGGGCGCGAGGAAAGGGGGCAATGGTCGGATTCATGGCTCAGTCTCCTTGAACAATTCTTCATTGGGTGGCATGAATTGCCAGTAGCCTCAAGGGTATCAATCGACGCGTCCACGCGCCGCAAAGCCCAAAAGAACGCTTAACAAAGGGCTGACGCTTGGACTTATACTCTTCGATTTTCGAACACATCGACATGCGCAGCTTTTCGAATCTGTGGTTCTGGATTTCATTGGCCGTGCTGTGGTCGTCGGCAAGCCATTGGGTCATGGGGGTTCCCTATGACCTTCTGACGCGCGCACGGCGGGTCGGCGGGCAAACTGAAACGGATCTTTTGGACATCGTGCGCATCAACCGTAACCGGTTGCTTTATATCGTTGATATCTCGGGCGTTGCCATCCTGGCCTTGTGCTGTTTCATCTTCACCGGCCTTGCTACGATGGGATTTGTCTACGGAATGGAATTTGCGCAGGCTGTTTTTCTGCTGCTCTTTCCCTTGTGCTTCGTCACAATGATCAATATCGCCGCCGCACGCCGATTGCAGCGGCAGGAACCAACGCTCGAGATTGTCTCGAAAACCCTGAACCGCTGCAGGTTGTATACCCAACTCATTGGTATGGTTTCGATTTTTGTGACATCTATCTGGGGAATGTATCAGAATTTCTCGATCGGCGTATTGGGCTGGTAACATCGGAAAGGCATTGCAATGCAGGCTCCGGACCACGTAACAGTTGGCGGTGCTCCCGAAGGGTATGACGCGCAGCTTGTGCTGAAAGAGGTTGCCCGTTCTGGCAGCCCTGTGTGTCACGTCGCGCGCGATGACAAACGGATGGAGGCGATGCGTGCCGCGCTTGCCTTCTTTGCGCCCGACATGCCGGTCTTTGTGTTTCCGGGCTGGGATTGTCTGCCCTATGACCGGGTTTCACCCAATGCCGATATCGCCGCCGCGCGGGTGGCGACTCTGGCGGCGCTGGTGCATCAGATGCCAGCGCAGTTTGTGCTGCTGACGACGCTGAACGCCGCGACCCAACGTGTGCCTGCGCGCGATGTTCTGCGTCAGGCGGCATTCACGGCGCGCGTCAACCACCGCGTGGACGAAGATGCGCTGCGCAATTTTCTTGTCCGTATGGGCTTTACCCAAAGTCCCACGGTGATGGAGCCGGGTGATTATGCCATTCGCGGCGGCATAATCGACATCTTCCCACCGGGCGAATCCGGCCCCGTCCGTCTGGATCTGTTCGGAGATGTTCTGGACGGCGCGCGCCGCTTTGACCCGGTATCGCAGCGCACCACCGAAAAGCTTGAAGTGGTGGAGCTTGCGCCCGTGTCCGAGGTTATTCTGGACGACGCAGCCATCACCCGGTTTCGCCAGAATTACCGCATCGAATTCGGCGCGGCGGGCACGGATGATCCGCTCTATGAGGCGGTCAGTGCGGGCCGCAAGCATCAAGGCATCGAACACTGGTTGCCGTTTTTCCACGAAAAGCTGGAGACCCTGTTCGACTATCTTCCCGAGGCTACGGTCACTGTGGATGATCAGGTTACACCGGCCCGATTGGCGCGGTGGGATACGATTGCCGACCAGTATGAGACGCGCAAACTGGCGCTGGAAAACCGCTCGCGCATGGATACGGTCTACAAGCCGACCCCGCCCGGCTTGCTGTATCTGGACGATGCCGCGTGGGAAGCCGCTGTCGGCGGCCGGCGTGTGTTGCAATTCAGCCCTCTGCCACAGGCCAGCGGGCCGGGTGTGATCGACGCAGGCGGACGGATCGGGCGCAATTTTGCCCCCGAACGGCAACAGGAAAGCATCAGCCTGTTTGGCGCTCTGGCCAGCCATATCACGGACAAGATGGCCAAAGGCCCGGTTCTGATCGCGTCTTACTCCGAAGGGGCCCGTGAACGTCTGACCGGATTGATCGAAGACGAAGGTCTGGCCGAGGCGATCCCCGTCACCGACGGCACCCGTGTAGGCAAACGCGGGCTGCATCTGGCCGTCTGGGCGTTGGAGCATGGGTTCGAAACCCTCGACCTGACGGTGATTGCCGAACAGGACGTGCTGGGTGACCGGCTGATCCGCCAGCCCAAGAAACGCCGCAAGGCCGAGAATTTCCTGACCGAGGCCCAATCATTGTCCCCCGGTGATCTGGTGGTTCATGTGGACCACGGCATCGGGCGTTATATGGGGATGGAGGTCGTCACCGCCGCCGGGGCCGCTCATGAATGCCTGCTGCTGGAATATGCGGAACAGGCCAAGCTGTACCTGCCGGTTGAAAACATCGAATTGCTGTCGAAATACGGCCATGACGAAGGGCTGCTTGACCGGTTGGGCGGCGGCGCGTGGCAGGCCAAAAAGGCAAAGCTGAAAGAACGCATCCGCGAGATGGCGGACAAACTGATCCGCATCGCTGCGGAACGAGCGCTGCGCAAAGCTCCGGTCATGGATCCGCCGCCCCACGCGTGGGATGAATTCAGCGCGCGCTTTCCGTATCAGGAAACCGACGACCAGTTGCGCGCGATTTCCGAGGTGATGGAGGATATGCACTCGGGCGCGCCGATGGATCGCCTGATCTGCGGCGACGTGGGCTTTGGCAAGACCGAGGTTGCCATGCGCGCCGCTTTTGTCGCGGCCATGTCCGGCGTGCAGGTGGCGGTGATTGCACCGACCACACTGCTGGCGCGCCAGCACGCGGCCTCGTTCAAAGACCGCTTCCGGGGCTTCCCGCTGGAGGTGCGGCAATTGTCGCGTTTCGTGTCGGCGAAGGAAGCGCAGCAGACCCGCGACGGGCTGGCGCGCGGCACGGTGGACATCGTGATCGGCACCCATGCGCTGTTGGCCAAGGGGATACGGTTCAACAATCTGGGCCTGCTGATCATCGACGAAGAACAGCATTTCGGTGTTGGCCACAAGGAACGGCTGAAACAATTGCGCAGCGACATTCACGTCCTGACCCTGACCGCCACGCCAATCCCGCGCACGCTGCAACTGTCCCTGACCGGGGTGCGCGACCTGTCAATCATCGGCACGCCCCCCATCGACCGTCTGGCGATCCGCACCTATGTCAGCGAGTTCGATGCGGTCACGATCCGCGAGGCACTGCTGCGCGAACACTATCGCGGTGGGCAGAGTTTCTATGTCGTCCCGCGCATCTCGGACCTGCCAGAGATTGAGGAATTCCTGAAAGAGCAGTTGCCGGAACTGACCTATGTGGTGGCGCATGGGCAGATGGCGGCGGGGGAACTCGACGACCGGATGAACGCGTTTTACGATGGGAAGTACGACGTGTTGTTGGCCACGACGATTGTGGAAAGCGGGCTGGATATCCCGACCGCGAACACGATGGTGGTGCATCGGGCGGATATGTTCGGTCTGGCGCAGCTCTATCAGATCCGGGGCCGGGTTGGGCGCTCGAAAACGCGCGCCTATGCCTATCTGACCACGAAACCGCGCCAGAAATTGACGGCCACGGCAGAAAAACGCCTGCGCGTCTTGGGTTCGCTGGATACACTGGGGGCCGGTTTCACGCTGGCCAGCCAGGATTTGGACATTCGCGGCGCGGGCAACCTGCTGGGCGAGGAACAGTCGGGTCAGATGCGCGATGTGGGCTATGAACTCTATCAGTCGATGCTGGAAGAGGCGATTGCCAAGATCAAAGCCGGTGAGATGGAGGGGTTGTCAGATGCCGACGATCAATGGGCGCCCCAAATCAATCTGGGCGTGCCGGTTCTGATCCCCGAGGACTACGTTCCCGATCTGGATGTGCGTCTGGGGCTCTATCGCCGCCTGTCGTCGCTGTCGACCAAGGTCGAGTTGGAAGGCTTTGCCGCCGAGTTGATCGACCGCTTTGGCACCCTGCCGAAAGAGGTCAACACCCTGATGCTGGTTGTGCGTATCAAGGCGATGTGCAAACGCGCAGGCATTGCCAAGCTGGACGGCGGGCCCAAGGGTGCCACGATCCAGTTCCACAACGACAAATTCGCCTCGCCTCAGGGGCTGGTCGAGTTCATCCAGAACCAGCGCGGGCTTGCCAAGGTCAAAGACAACAAGATCGTGGTGCGTCGGGACTGGAAGAAGGACAGCGACAAGATTAAGGGTGCCTTTGCCATCGCCCGTGACCTTGCGGAAAAAGTCATTGCGGTGAAGAAAAAGGCAAAGACCTAGTCGCCGGTCACAAAAGTGCAAAGCTGCCAGTCGCCGTCTTCGGATTTCACCAAAGCGGCGCGGTAGCCGACCATGGACCACAGGAAATCGCTGTGCATATGGCCGATGGTCCCGTCGGTCAGGCGGATCAACTGGTATTCAGCCCCATCGCGGTAGTCGGGCACCAGAACAATTTCGTGGCTGATCCGATCCAACGCCGCACCGTTTCGCGAGGGTGTCTGCCGCAGCGTGACGTTCTCTCCGGTCACGAAATAGGCGATAAACGGATCCAGCGAGGCGGGCAGAGTGATCTGCCATTGATGAGGCATCCAGAACTCGCCCTCTTCGTCGAAATACCCCGGGCTGGAAAGTGTTTCTTCGAGCGCCGACCAATAGGAATCGCGCAGCGCATCGGCCTGATCGCGGGCGTCTTCGGCCAGGGTTGCCGGGTCCACCGTCAGGTTTTGCCGAAAGGCTGCCGGCCCACTTTCAGTGCCGTGGCTGATATAGATGTCGGGGCAGGTCGCGGCGATTACCGCTTCGGTGTCGCGGGCTGCGATTTTGGCCAGAAGGTCCTCGCGAAACGCCACCAGCGACGGGTCATTCGATGCCTGATCCACGGGTGGGAAGCTTTGGCGGTCTGCCCAGGCCGGTCCGCAGATCAGACCGGCCAGTGCGAGTATTCTGAGGTTCATTCGGCAGCCTTCATTGCAGCTTGGGCACAGAAACAGGATGCCCCGACCGCACCGTCGGCGCGCGCCAGCGCAAGGTCAAGACGTTGTTTGATCTGTTTGATTTCAATCACCTCACCGCGTGATTTCAGGCAATCGTGCAGGCCCTTGAGGCTCCAGACATTGTCCGGATGGATCGATGCGCGGCTGAGCGTTCCACCCAATCCCAGATCCTCGCGATAGACCGCTTCGGCCTCAGACACGTGACCCTGTTCAAACAGCAGAGCCCCCAAAGCGTGGCGTGTGGGCTGCATCCATCCCCAGGGTTCGTCATAGGGCAGCGCATCATCCAATTCGACCGAACGGCGCAGATGCGAATAGGCCGCGTCATAGTTGCCTTTGCGATATTCGATTTCGCCGCGCAACATCGCAGCTGCGATTGCCAGCAGGTCGATCACGCGGTTGTTGTGCAGCAAACGAGTTTCGGGAACACGATCCATGGCTGTCAGGAACAACTGCTCTTCCGCCTCGGCCTCGGGCACCATGTCGGTCGCTGCAAAGGCGATGGCGCGCGCATAGTGCGTGGTCGCCGTCAGCGTGCGATAGAGATCCTGGTCTTCGGGCAGTTCCAGCGCTTTGGCTTCGGCCCAGCGGCCGAAACGGATCAGGATATGCGGGCCCATCGACATGTAGCTTTCGAAAAAGTTCGCCATCGGCGGGCTTTCGATCCGCAACATGTCCTCGGGCGTGGTGTCCCATATCCCCTGATTGGCGCGCAGGGCAGGTTCCATCTGCCCCAGAAACATCGCGCCATAAATGGCGAAATGGTAATTGTGCTGTCGATAGCCGGTGTAGATATTGAATGCGCCTTCACGCTCAAAATACTTCAGATCGGCGACCGAGGCGCATTGGTTCCAGTGAACCACGTTCTGGTAGTGGCCGCACAACACGTCGATATGGGTCGGCATATGCACCAGATGGCCCGCATCTGGCACAAGCGTGCGCAGAACATCCCCCGCAACCAATGCCTTTTCGGGCGTCGGCGACATTTCCATCAGATGCACATAGAGATGTAGCAGGCCCGGATGGCTCATCGCATCCGGATCGTTGGACATGGCCCACTCCAGGGCCTCTTGCGCCTCAAGTGTGGCGGCGCCTTCGGCAGGTTCGCCGGTTTCAAGGTTCCACATCTGCCAGGGCGTCAGGTTCAGCAAGGATTCGACATAGATCGTGCGCAGGTCCAGATGTTCGGGATGGGCCGCAAAGGCCGCGCGCATAGCATCGGCAAAATCGTGGTCCCACGGGTGCATGTCTTCGACGATCTCGCGTTGCGGATAACGCGCAGGCAGGGTGCGGATCAGGGCTTGCTCGACCTCAGTGCACTGATCGAGCCGCGACAGGGCCTCTTGCGCTGCATCGTAAGACGCTGCCAGCGCCTTGGCCTGGCCGTTCTCATCTTGCCGATCCCAGGGCAAATTATAGTTGGGACCCAAAGCATAGGCGACACCCCAATAGGCCATGGCACACTCCGGGTCGGCCTCTGCCGCGCGCTGAAAACAGGCGACGGCCTCGCCATGGTTGTACCCGTAGGTCCAGACCAGACCGCGATCAAACCAAAGCTGCGCCTCGGCCGAGCTTGTCGTCACGGGGCAGGAATATGTCCCCAGATCATAGTCATAGCTCATCAGAAAACTCCCCCTTTGAAATCGCAGGCAGGATAGCGTGTTTCAAAGCCTGTGCACAGATCAGGCGGGCAGGCGGCTTTCGATCCGTCCCATGTGAAGCATCAGACCGAAGCCCAATATGCACATGGTCAGGATGCCGATGGTCAGCGGGGCAATCGATCCATCGAACAACAGACCGACCGGGGCCGCGATGGCCGCGGCAAGAACCGTTGCGATAGATCCGATCACCGAGGCGGCCATACCGGCAATATGGCCCATCGGCTCCATCGCCATCGCATTCAGATTGCCCATGGTGACGCCCGCCATGAAGAAAACAGTCGTTTGCCAGAAAACAAACAGGGCGAAAGAGGCGTTTGGCGACAGATCGGCCATATTCAACAGGATTACCACGGACGTTATCAGGATTTGAGATCCCAGGGCCCAGGTTACGATGCGGCGCATTCCTATGCGGACCACGATCGCCGCGTTCAGCAGGCTTGCGGACCCAGATACCAGAGCCACAAAGCCGAACCAGAACGGAAAGCTCTCAGCCCGGTCGTGGATGACGTCATAAACCGGCTGGACCATCGTCAGCATGGTGAACAGCAATCCCATGCACAGGGTCTGCACCAGGATGGACAGGCGCACGGTGGGGTGGGCCAGCATTTCCTGAACGGCGGCGACCATCAAAGGCATGCGGAAGGGACGGCGGTTTTCCACGGGCAGGGACTCGGGCAGGCGCATCGTCATCCAAAGAACGATGGCCATGGCGAACAGGATGAAACAGACAAAGATGCCGCGCCACCCGACCAGAGCGATCACACCGGCCCCCAACAGGGGGGCAAAGGCCGGAACCAGGGTGAAAATCATCATCGCAATCGAAATGATCCGCGCCATTTCGCGGCCTGCGTAAAGGTCGCGAATGATGGCCATCGCGACCACGCGCGGACCTGCGGCACCGATGCCCTGCATGACGCGGGCCGCCAGCAGCAATTCCAGCGAAGAACTGGCCCAGGCCACCGCCGCCGAAAGGATGTACAGCGCCATACCGCCGTAGATCACCGGCTTGCGGCCAACGGCATCCGACAGGGGGCCTGTAAAAAAGGTCCCGATCCCCATGCCCAGCACAAACGAGGTCAGGATAAGCTGCGCTTTGTTTATGTCATCTGGGCTCAGCTGCGTGCCGATTTCCGGCAGCGCAGGCAGCATCGCGTCAATCGAGAAAGCAATCGTGGCGAACATCATTGCGATCAGCGCAATGAATTCGCCCCGGGGCATACGGTCGGACATGAAGGGCTCCTTACCCGACCGCGCTATCACGGCTTACCCGGTTTCGCTAGGTCAAGCTGCGCACAAGACTGTGTGCTAATTTGCAGGGGAGGCCTCAAGTTGAGACATGATGTCACCGATCACTTTTTCCCAAAGTTCAGGCGGTTGCGCGCCCGGAACCGCGTGCTGATTGGCAACAATATAGGTCGGAACCGAGCTGACACCCATCTGCCGCGAATGCGCATCGCGACTGCTGATATCCTCGCGGTCCGAGTCCGATTTCAGCAGTTTCAGGACAACCGCCGCGTCCATTCCAACACTGTCTGCGATATCGGCCAGCACTTCGTGATCGCCAATGTCGCGGGCCTGAACGAAATAGGCCTCGAACAGGGCGTCGACGATCTGGTTCTGCTTGCCTTCGATCCCGGCCCAGTGGATCAGGCGGTGCGCGTCCAGAGTATTGGGTGTGCGTTTCATGCCCTCAAAATCGATCGTCAGCCCGGCGTTTTCGGCGTGTTCGACAACGGGGGCATAAGCCCGCACGGCACCTTCTTTGCCGCCGAATTTCCGTTCCAGGTATTCGCGCCGATCCATGCCGTCACCTGGCATATCCGGGTTCAGCTGAAAAGGGTGCCATTCGATCACAAACGGATGGTTCGGAACCGACGCCAGCGCCTTGTCCAGGTGCGTTTTGCCGATGTAGCACCACGGGCAAATCGGGTCGGACATAATGTCGAGCTTAACGGTCTGTGTCATTCGGACGTCGCCTTGAAATAGGCCGGCAGGGCGCGGCGCAGGAGTTTGCCATTGCCACCGGTAGGCAAGGACTGAAGATGGACAAAGGCGCGCGGCTGCTTGTAGCGCGCCAGGTTGTCTTCGACATAGGCGCGCAGGGCCGTTTCGTCCAGTTTTTCCGGTCCGCTGTAGAAAGCTGCGATGATGGAACTGTCCTGCTTCACTTCGATGGCGGCCGCCCCGACCTGCGTAATGCCGGGGTAGCGGGACAAAACGGCCTCAATTTCGACCGGGGAGACACGGTATCCGCCTGCATTCATCATGTCGTCATCGCGACCCAGATAGGTGATCATGCCATCAACGGCCATGACGCCTTGATCGCCGGTCAGGAACCAGTCGCCTTGCAGCCGCGCCTCTGCCTCATCCGGTGCGTTCAAATAACTCAGCATCAGGCCGGGGTCGTCACGGTGAATTGCGATCGTGCCCTCTTGCCCATGTGGCACAGGCCCGTCGGGGCCAAGAATGGCAACCCGTCGCCCGGGTTGCGGGCATCCTATGGCGTCGCCTCGGGCAGGGCGGGCCGGGCTGGCCGAGATGAAGGTCGAGCATTCGGACATGCCATAGGCCTCATACAATTCGGTCCCTGTTGCGTTGGTCCAACGGTCGTGCAGGTGGCGCGACAGTTTCTCACCCGCGCACAGCCCGTGGCGCAGGTCGGGCAGATCGGACACGGGGTGTTGCAGTAGCTTGCGAAACACCCCCGGCGCGGCCGCGAAAATTGTCGCTTTGTGGCGCTGCAAAAGCGTCGGCAGGTCAGATATCTCGGTCCCGGGCGCCGGGATCAGAGCGGTGGCGCCCATGGTCCACGGATCCATCAATCCGGTACCCAGTGTATAGGTCCAGTTGAACGCCCCGGCGTGGCACATCCTGTCATCGGCGCGCAGCCCGTACCATCCGTCCATCATCATCTGTCGGGCCCAGATCGCACGGTGGGCATGGGCCACGGCGCGAGGTTTTCCGGAGGTTCCCGAGGTGTAGACCACATAGGCAAGCCGGTCCGGGTCGCCCATGTCGCAGGCCGCCGGCGGAAGGGCGCGCATAGCGCTCAGCTGTTCCAAATCGATCTGCTTCGGATGATCGGCGCAGATAATGTCAGGATCGCGCAACACGGCGGCTGGTTTGAGTTCATCAATGATTGCAGCGGTTTCCGGTTGCGTCAGTTGGGTTGAGGTCGGCACCGGAACGATGCCAACCGCGATGGCACCCAGATAGGCGATCGGAAACTCGACACCGTTTCCAAGTCGCATCAGCACCAGATCACCGGGGCGCAACCCGGCCTGCAACAGGCCCGTACCGGTGCCGAGGATCGCGGCTTTCAGCGCTTTAAAACTCAGGTCTTCGGTGCTGTCGGGTCCAAGGATCGACAACGCTGTTTTGTTGGGAAAATCCGCAGCGTGGCGCAGGACATGCGCAGCCATGTTGAACGGGGTCGGGCAGGGCGCTGGCGGCCCCTGATCGAATATAGACAGCATTAATCCCTGCTAGCCCGACCTTTGGCGCGTTGCAAGCCAACCGCGCCGTGCTTATAGAGTTGCTCATGACATCCAACGATCCCAAATCCATCATTCGAATTGCCCGCGACAACGGTCAGGACGCACATGTCGAGCCGTTGGATCTGGGCGCCCGCGTCCGCGAGTTGCGTAAAGCGCGGGACTGGACGCTGGAGCAGGCCGCCAATCAGGCCGGTCTGGCGCGATCAACGCTCAGCAAAATTGAAAACGGCCAGATGTCTCCGACATATGACGCGTTGAAGAAACTGGCGATCGGCCTTGAGATTTCAGTGCCGCAGTTGTTTACACCGCCGCAGCGCGATCAGGTCATCGGTCGGATGTCGGTGACAAAACTGGGTGAGGGCACGGCCCACGCCACCGCGACCTATGAGCACGAGCTGCTGGCAGAGACACTGACCAAAAAACAGATGCTGCCCTACCGCGCCCGGGTACGGGCCCGGTCGATGGAAGAGTTCGATGGCTGGGTGCGTCATGATGGCGAAGAATTCTTGTACGTCCTGACGGGCGTGGTTCGCCTTTATACGGAATTCTATGAACCGGTGGAAATGCGTCGTGGTGACAGTGCCTACTACGACTGCAGCATGGGGCATAACGTGGTGTCGGTCAGCGATGAGGACGCGACGATCCTGTGGGTGACGTCACTCGCGTAGGGAGGCGCTGACTTCACGGTTGAGACCTTCGGTGAACAGAAAATCCTCAAGTTCTTCGCGGGCCTCATTGACGGTCAGATGATGGCGCTCGGCCAGATAGGCCTCGAACTGCTTCCGATCGTCACGCACCCTGGCCATATCCTTATCGCGCAGGTTCGGAAACCGGCGCTTAGCGCGTGCGTAAGACGCGCTCCAGTCTTGCGTCAGATCAACCCAGTTCAGCATCACGAGCTTTCCTATTCTTGTGTTTCAGAATGCTCTCCCCACGTCTCAGCCTAAGTTTACGAAGGGTTAACCACAGACATGACAAAATGTCGCACCTTGCGGCTGAGTCTTTTGAACAACAAGAAACCCGCTGCGGGCAAACCGCAACGGGTCGACGGACCTGCTGTTTGGAGTGAGTGGCGGCCGGTCCGTTATTCAGTGTCCCTTTAAAGGGAACATGACTATGTGCCGGAAACTATTTGAAAAATCAGTGCGGCTTATTTGTTAACCTAGCGCCAAGATAACCCTTACGTAAACACTTTTGTTAAGAATTCTTTTTCGTAATCAATATGTTGATCTTTCGTCAATTCTTTGTTGATTTGGAAACAATAGCCGCAATTTATAGCGCCCCTCGGCAGTGGCCGATTTCCGCTTAGGGTGACGTACCACGCAGTAACGTCACCCTATGCTGTCATGACCTGTTCGACCGCTAATTCTGATACCACCAGACCTGAGGCATGTATTCGGGCCCATCCCCATAGATGGGCAGATTGTCGGGAAACCTAAGCTCTTTTGCATGGGCAATGCGGCCCACATCGAAGCTCCAGATCGGAATGACATAGCGTCCGGCTGTCAGCACCCGGTCAAGGGCGCGGGTGGCGGCGACGAAATCCTCGCGGCTTTCCGAGGCCAGCATCGCATCGATCAGCCCGTCCACGGCAGGAGACGCCACGCCCATCAGGTTCCGCGTGCCAGGAGTGTCGGCGTTTTCACTGCCCCAATACAGCCGCTGTTCATTGCCCGGAGACAGCGACAAAGCGCGACGGAAAACGGTCATGTCGAAATCCAACTCGGAAGTGCGACCGGCAAACTGGGCGCTATCGACCTGCTCTGTCATCACTTTGATCCCCAGACGCTCTAACGCGCGCGAATAGATTTCGATCGCGGTGGCGTTGTCGGTATCGCCTTGTGGCAGAAGAACGGTGATCTCAAAGGGCTCACCAGCCTGATTGCGCAGAACACCGTCCTGGATGGTCCAGCCAGCCTCGGCAAGCAATTGGGTTGCCTTGCGGATATTGGAACGGTTGCGCGCCGAACCGTCGCCTTCTGGGGGTGAGTACCCCTCGACCGTTCCCGGCAGCAGATCATCGGCGTAGGTCTGCAGCAATTCGGCCACGCGCCCGGTGGCAGGGCCGGGTTGCATAGCCAGATCAGAACCTGCGAAATAGGATGTGATCCTGGGCTGTGCTCCGCCGGTTATCGTGTCGTTGATGAACTCGAAATTGAACGCAAGCGTCAGCGCCTCGCGCACACGCCAGTCGTCGAACGGGGCTTTGCGGGTATTCATGACATAGCCGGTCATGCCCGAGGGTTTGCCGTGCGGGATTTCGGTTTTGACCACATCGCCCCGCTGAACGGCGGGAAAGCCGTATTGGGTCTCCCATTTGTCAGCGTTGAATTCGCGCACGGCGGACAGTTCGCCCGCTTTGAAGGCCTCAAACAAGACGGTTCCGTCGCCATAGAACTCGATCCGCATATCGTCGAGGTTCATTGTGCCGCGCCGGTACGGAACATCGGCGCCCCAATAGTCAGGGTTGCGACGCAGGTTCACATAACGCCCGGCCTCGTAATCATCGATCACATAGGGGCCTGAGCCAATGGGGACGTCATGCAGCTGCGCATCGGCGAAATCCTTACCCTCCCACTGCGCTTTCTGCAGGATCGGACGCATTCCGGCGATCAGGGCCAGTTCCCGATCCGGCTCGTTAAAGGTGATCCTCACGCTGCGCGGGCCGGTCTGTTCGATGCTGTCGATCTTGCCCCACAGTCCGCGATATCGCAGGTGCCCCTGGGTGCCGAGCGTCTCATAAGACCAGATCACGTCATCGACGGTCACCGGTGATCCATCCGAAAACGCGGCGTTTTCGCGCAAGGTAAACTCAACCCACGTCCGGTCGGGATCCGTCTCAACTGATTCGGCTAACAACCCGTAAAGAGTGAAAGGTTCGTCCCAGGACCGGCCCATCAGGCTTTCATGCGTCCAAAATCTAAGCTGCCAGGGTACGGTGCCTTTTTGGACATACGGGTTAAGGCTGTCATAGCCGCCTGTATTGCCAAACACGACCTTGCCGCCTTTGGGGGCTTCTGCATTGGCATACGGGAGCGACACAAAATCCGGTGGTAGGGCCGGGTCACCATACATAGCTATGCCATGGGCCGATTCTGCCTGTACAATTGTGGCAGCAAAAATCATGGTGATTCCCGTGATCACAGAGTGTGCGGGCTTTGAATAATCCGGGCTCATTTTGGAAACAATCCTGCTCTGGCCTTATTTTATTGGACTTCATCGTAGCGATGATTTTTCTTATTTTCAAACTTTTAGCTTGGATGGTGGCGCAGAATTGCTTATAAAGAACGTACTGCTCGATAGGTTTCTTGCCTGTATGAAACCTGCCTCAATAACTTAACGCCCGCTTCGTGCGGGCGTTTTTTTCTGCGCAGATCTCTTGAAAAACATCCGGTGATCATTCCCCGTTTCCTTTGCAGTTGCAGCATGGCATTGTGCGACTGCAACATTCTGAGTTGGGAGAGCGGGCATGAGCATTGCAGGGAAAACAGCCGTTATCACGGGATCGAATTCGGGGATCGGTCTGGGCGTTGCCCGTGAACTGGCCAAGGCTGGCGCTAATGTGGTTCTGAATTCGTTTACCGACCGAGACGAAGATCATGCCCTGGCCGAGGAAATCTCGAAAGAGACGGGCACACAGGCGCGCTATATCAAAGCGGACATGTCCAAAGCTCAGGAATGTCGCGATCTGATCGCACAGGCTGGGGCCTGTGACATTCTGGTGAACAACGCGGGCATTCAGCATGTGTCGCCGATTGACCAATTTCCGGTCGACAAATGGGATGCGATCATCGCGATCAACATGAACTCGGCGTTTCACACGATGGCCGCCGCTTTGCCGATGATGCGTCAGGCGGGATGGGGTCGGATTGTGAATATCGCGTCGGCGCATGGTCTGACCGCGTCGCCCTATAAGGCGGCCTATGTGGCGGCAAAGCACGGTGTTGTCGGTATGACCAAGACTGTCGCCCTGGAAACCGCGCAAGAGCCGATCACCTGCAATGCAATCTGCCCGGGCTATGTGCTGACGCCGCTGGTTGAGGCGCAGATCCCCGATACGATGAAGGAATACGGCATGAGTCGCGAGGACGTGATCAAGAACGTCATGCTGGAGCGGCAGCCATCCAAAGAGTTTGCGACGGTCGAGCAGTTGGGGGGCACAACACTGTTCCTGTGCTCGGACGCAGCGGCGCAGATCACCGGCACGACCATTTCGGTCGATGGGGGTTGGACCGCATTGTAACGATATTTGGGGGCGCTGCCCCCAACACCCCCGGAGTATTTGGGAAAAGATGAAGGGGCCGGAAGATGAAACGGATTAATCTGGCATTGCAAGGTGGCGGCGCGCATGGTGCTTTTACCTGGGGCGTTCTGGATCGGCTGCTGGACGAGGAAGATGTCGAGGTTGCAGCCATCACCGGAACCTCGGCCGGCGCGCTGAACGGGGCGGCGTTCAAGTCCGGTATGGTTCATGCGGGGCGGGACGGGGCGCGGGCGCATCTGGACAGCCTCTGGCAACGGATGGGCGCAGTGGATGACGCGCGGCTGGCGGGCTGGATGCGCGGGATCGAGCCCGGCCATATCGCCCGCGCGCTGGAATATTCAGCGCCCCTTGCCATGGCCGAGGCCTGGTCTCGTCTGGTCTCGCCCTATGCCTATGGTCCGTTCTACCGCAATCCTCTGACACCCGTGGTGGATCGGTTCAATTTCGACGAAATCTGTGCCGAAGATGGCCCGGACCTGTTCGTGTGCGCGACCTGCGTGCGCAGTGGCAAAATACGTGTGTTCACAGGCGATGAGATCTCGACCGATGCGATCCTGGCCTCGGCCTGTTTGCCGAACCTGTTTCAGGCGGTGGAAATCTTTGATCCCAAATCGGGCCGCACCGAGGCGTATTGGGATGGTGGATATACCGGTAACCCCGCGCTTTATCCGTTGTTTCACGGGGACTTGCCGGACGATATTGTTGTTGTGAACATCAACCCGCTGGAACGCGACGAGGTGCCCAAAACGCCGCAACAAATCCAGAACCGGATCAATGAGATCAGCTTTAATTCGTCCCTGTTTCGCGAGTTGCGGGCGATCAATTTCGTCCAGCGTCTGCTGAAGGAAGGCAAGTTGAAAGCGGGTGAGATGAACCGGGTTCTGGTTCACATGATCGCCGATGACGAGTTGATGAACGATCTGTCGGCAACGACAAAAACAGTTCCAAACCCGATCATTCTGAACAGGTTGAAACAGGCCGGGCAAGCCGCGGCGCATCAGTTCCTGAGGGATCACAAATCTGATCTGGGTGAACGCAGCACGGTTGATTTGCCTGCCATGTTCGGCTGACTATTCCGGCGGCTCTGTCGGGTCTTTTTCGTTTGGGTAAACAAGACCTGCCGAAATCACCAGCTTCGCGGCGTCTTCGATCGACATATCCAGCAGGATCACATCTTCGGCGGGAAAGAACAGCAGAAAGCCCGAGGTCGGGTTCGGCGTTGTCGGAACAAAAACGCTGAGCAAATCGCCACCGGTTTCGGCTTTTTGGCTGACTTCACCACGCGCTGTGGTCGAGACAAAGCCGATGGCCCAGATGCCGCGACGCGGGTACTGGATCAGGCAGGCCTTTTCGAACGAGCGTTCGGTCTGGGCGAACACCGTTTCAGAGATTTGTTTGATCCCAGAGTAGACTGATCGCACGACCGGCATCCGATCGACCACGCTTTCGGCAAAATGGATCAGCGACCGGCCCAGAATGCCCTTGGCAATCCAGCCCACCAGAATGGTGAAGATCAGGAAGATCACGACGCCGACGCCGCGCAGGTTTACCCCCACGTATTCCTGCGGCTGGAACCGCTGCGGGACGAGGGGCAAAACGGCGCTGTCGATCCATCCAACGACCGACCAGATCAGCCAGATCGTTAGCCAGACGGGTGCAATGACGACAATGCCGGTCAGAAAGGACCCACGCAGCCTTGAAAAAAGACCGGGGCGTCGTTGGGGTTCTTCGTCAAAAGGCGTGTTCATTGCGGTCCTGAGCGGTTTGCGAATTAGTTAGTCAGTCCGTGCCGCCTGTACAATAGGGATTAGTTAACTTGGAACCGCTTGCGCGGCCAGTGCGATCCGTGCCGCAAGGCGTGCATTGTTGCGCACAAGGGCGATATTTGCCGTCAGCGACCGGCCTTCCGTCTGTTCAAAAATCCGTTGCAGCAGATAGGGCGTCACGGCCTTGCCGGTGATCCTGTGCGCTTCGGCATCGGCTTGCGCACCCGCGATGATCGGGGCCAGCGTTTCCGAAGGGATCTGAGCATCCGCAGGGATCGGATTGGCGACCAGTTGTCCGCCGGGCAAACCCAGAGCACGGCGCGTCGCATGGGCGCGGGCAATATCAGCGACGTCATCCATCCGCAGAGGGGCCGGGTATTGCGATTTGGCGGACCAGAAGGCGGGAAATTCGTCCTGCCCATGGGCGATGACCGGAACGCCAAGCGTTTCCAGAACTTCCAGCGTCTTGCCGATGTCCAGAATGGCTTTGGCCCCGGCAGCAATCACGGTGACGGGCGTTTGCGCCAATTCGTGCAGGTCCGCTGAAATGTCGAACGACGTTTCAGCCCCCTGATGCACGCCACCGATCCCGCCGGTGGCAAAGACTTCGATCCCGGCATGGTGGGCTGCGATCATGGTTGCGGCAACGGTCGTTGCGCCCGTCCCTCCGGTTGCGATGCAGGCGGCCATATCCGCGCGCGAGATTTTGGCGACACCCTGCGCCTTGCCCAGATCCTGCAGCTGATCCGGCTCTAGTCCGATATGAAGTGTGCCCTTGATGACAGCGATGGTTGCCGGCGTCGCGCCCGCATCGCGGATGTCCTGTTCGACCTGTGCCGCAACCTCGACATTCTGCGGATAGGGCATCCCATGGGTGATGATAGTGCTTTCCAGCGCGACGATGGCGCGGCCTTCATCTTTGGCCGCACGGACCTCGGCAGAGTAATTCAAGTCGATCACAGTGGGGTTTCTCCGGAAACATAGGTGGCCGCGGCCTGAAGGGCGCGCGTCAGGGCTGTGGCATTGTCGGCACCGCCTGCCTCTGAGGCGATATGCGCTGCCATGAACGTATCGCCCGCGCCTGTCACGCGTGTGACAAGAACGGATGGCGGGGTTTGGGTCAGAATTTCGTCGCTGTCGCCCACGGTGGCTGAATCTCCACCATCAGTGACCAGCACGCGCTGCGCCCCACGGTCCAGCAGGCCTTTGGCGGCACTTTCCGAGTCGCTGAACTCGCACTGGCACAACAACCCCGCCTCTTCGAGGTTGACGTAGAGCGTCGCGCGGGAGTGTTTCAGGAACGGCAACAAACGCTCGGCCTTGCCGGGTGAGGCCGGGGCGACGCGCAAATCGGCCAGCGCGAAGGCCGGGCTTTGGGCGATATCCTCCAGCAGCTCCTGCGTGAGGTTGCCGTCCAATGCGATGGGGCCTGCAAAAGGGGCGTCCAAACTGCCCAGCGGACCCTGCAGCAGCGGACGCAGGATCTTGTCGCCCGCAGCCTCCAGCGAATGGGCGTCGGCAATCGCAGCGATCAACCCGTTGGCGCCTTCGACAGCCATATATCTGTCGGTGCGCAAGTCGGGCGAGCGGTAGACGTGATCCGTCACAAGGCCCAGCCTGTTGCAGGCATTGACCAACTCATCCCCTTCGGGATCGCGGCCAATCGCGGTCAAAAGCGTCGGGGTCATACCGAACCGTGCCAGTGTCATGGCAATATTCATCGCCACGCCGCCGGGCAGGCGGGTGATGCGACCAGGCACGTCGGAGCCAACCCGCATAGCGCTGGCGGACCGGCCAATCACATCCCAAAGGATCGAGCCGATACACAGGATTTCGCTGTTGGTACTCATGATGATGTCATGCCGCAGCCGCAAGGGCGGCGCAAGTCGGAATGGGGTTCGCGCCGTTCATCCCATTGCCGCGACAAGGGATTTCAGTTCGGCAACCGGGTCGTCCTTGGCCCAGATCTCGGCCCCAATCCCGAAAAAGTCAGTACAGGGCGTCAGGTCTCGGACCAGTTCGGTGGTCAGCCCGCCTTCGGCCACGACAGGCACTTCGATCATCTCGGACCACCATTGAAACAGATCCCGTTCAGCCGTGGTTCCATCGCCGAGGGTGGCATTGCCAACCGGGCCAAAGGCCACGTAATCTGCACCGGCCTCACCGGCTGTCATCCCATCGTGGCTGGAGGCCCCGCAAAAGCTTCCGACGATGGCGTCTGCCCCAAGTTCCTTGCGCGCCGCACGAACCGAACGGGCCGCATCGTCCAGATGCACGCCGTCCAGACCCAATCGCTGCGCAAGCAGGACATGGTTCGAAATCACCAGCGCCACATCCCGCGCATGGGCGACCTCGCGGCAGGCATCGGCCGCGCGGGCGATGGTATCTTCGTCGCTGCCGGCCAGGGCCAGCCGAATACAGGCGATCTCGGCCCCGTCCAGCACGCGGGCAAGTTGGTCCGGGAATGCACTCAGCGTGATGGTGGGCGGAGTGATCAGGTAGATCTGTGGCTGCTCGGGGGTGTCCATTGGCGCATCCTTCGGCTTTTGGTCTTTGGCGCGGTTTAGCGGATTGCGGCGGGGAAGCAAACTTTATTGCCTTCGGCAAAGGTATTTGGGAACAGAAGAAGCAGGGGTGGCTTGCCCTATGCGGATGCGAGGATTAGAGCAGGCCGGAGTTTTCGGAGACAGCCATGCCCAGCGACACATCTCAGCCCTCATTCGTCCTTGTGCGCCCGCAAATGGGGGAAAACATCGGGGCTGCCGCGCGCGCGATGTGGAATTTCGGGTTGGATCGGATGCGGATCGTGGCCCCGCGGGACGGGTGGCCCAATCCAAAGGCTGTTGCCATGTCTAGTGGGGCGGGGCGCCTGCTGGATGAGGCGCAATTGTTTGACGATCTGGCCGGGTCGCTGGCCGACAGCACCTTTGTCTTTGCCACCACCGCGCGTCAGCGGGGCCTGACCAAACCGGTCTACAGCCCCGAACGCGCCATGCAGATCGCGGCTGAAAAGGTAGCTGCTGGTGAAAAAGTCTCGGTCCTGTTCGGCCCCGAACGCGCGGGTTTGGAGAATGAGGACATTGCCAAGGCCAACGCCATCATCTCGGTCCCGGTGAACCCGGAATATGCGTCGTTGAACCTTGGCCAATGCGTGTTGCTGACGGCCTATGAATGGATGCGCCAGACCGGCGATGTGGTGCACGAGGCCACCGATCTGGGCAAAGGCGACTGGGCCACTGGGATCGAGGTCGAAAAGCTGGTCGAACATTACGAAGACCGGTTGGATGAGGCTGGCTTCTTTTATCCGCCCGAAAAGGCCGAAGGGATGAAGACCAATCTGCGCAACCTGTGGTCGCGGATGCGGATGACGCGGGCGGATGTGCAGATGTTGCACGGGATCATGCGTCAGATGGTCCGCTGGAAAGAAAAGGGCTGAGGCTGGACCTCGCCCGCAAGTGGCCCTAGCTTGCGACGAAATCCAAGACCCATGAGGACAGCATGAGCGGCAAGCGCAGCATCTTCGAAGACGTCTCAGACACAGAAAAGCAACAAGCTGTACAGCCCGGGATGATCGACCGCGGGCGCGGCGGGGCGCGACAGGCGATCCGCGCCTGGCTGATGATCCTCTTTGCGCTGGTGGTGATTATGATCGCCGTGGGCGGTTTGACCCGCCTGACAGATAGCGGCCTGTCCATAACCGAATGGCGCCCGGTGACCGGGGCCATCCCGCCCATGTCCGAAACCGACTGGCAGGCCGAGTTCGACAAATACAAACAGATCGACCAGTGGCGCATCCAGAACCAGTGGATGGAGCTGGACGATTTCAAGTTCATCTATTGGTGGGAATGGGGTCACCGGCAATTGGGTCGTTTCATCGGCCTGGTCTGGGCCCTTGGCTTTTTCGGTTTTCTTGCGGCACGCAAAATTCCCACCGGCTGGACCGGCAAGCTGCTGATACCCGGTCTTCTGGGCGGCGCGCAGGGCGCGGTGGGCTGGTGGATGGTTGCCTCGGGCGTTACGCAGGGCGAGGGTATGACCGCCGTGGCCAGTTATCGGCTGGCAACCCATCTGGGTCTGGCTTTTGTCATTCTCGGCTTCCTTGCGTGGTACATCTTTGAACTGGGCCGAGAGGAACGAGACCTGATGCAGGCCCGACGCGCGAAAGAGGCGCGGATGTTTTCGATCTCGACCGGATTGCTGCATTTCACCTTTTTGCAAATCCTCATCGGTGCGCTGGTTGCGGGCATTGATGCCGGGCGGTCCTATACCGATTGGCCCCTGATCGGCGGGCAGCTATTGCCGCCCGATGCCACCATGCTTGACCCGATGTGGCGCAATTTCTTCGAAAGCCCCGGCCTGGTCCAGTTCATTCACCGCTGTGTCGGTTACCTGCTTTTCGCCTTCGGATTTGTGGTCTGGCGGCGCGGCAGCACCAGCGCGCATCCGCAAACGCGCTTTGCGTTCAATGCAATGTTTGCCGCGCTGTCGCTGCAGGTGGTTGTCGGTATTCTGACCGTTCTGTACGCAGCCCCCTGGCAGGTCGCCATTTTCCATCAGTTCATGGCCGTGGTCGTCTGGACACTGATCCTGCGCGCCCGGTTCCTGACCGCTTATCCCATCGCAACCTCAGTGCGCGGAGCATAATTCCCATGTCAGCATATGAAAACCTCATGGCGCATCAGCGCGAAACCTCGGCACTTGGCCAAGTCGCGGGCCGCTTGGGCTGGGATCAGGAAACGATGATGCCGCGCGGCGCCGCCCCGCAACGGGCTGAAGAAATGGCCGCGATTGAGGCCGTTTTGCACGCCCGCCGCTCAAACCCGCAGGTCGCCGAATGGCTGGATCAGGCCGAAGCGCCGGACGAGGCGGGCAAGGCCCAATTGCGGGAAATCCGCCGGTCCTATGAGCGCGCGGTGAAGGTGCCGGCGGACCTCGCGACAGCCATCGCGCGGGTTACCTCGGCTGCGCAAGGCACATGGGCGCAGGCCCGGGCGGACGAGAATGTGCCCGCCTTTCTGCCTGTGCTGGAAGAGGTCGTCTCGCTCAAACGTCAGGAAGGTCAGGCGCTGGCCCAAGGCGGGGATGTCTATGACGCCATGGTCGAGGATTATGAGCCCTACACAACCGGCGCCCAGATCGCCGCGATTTTCGACGAAATGCGCCCGCGTCTGATTGATTTGCGCGCCGCCGTTCTGGACCGGTCTGAACCCGCAGCCCTGAGTGGCAACTTTGACGAGCTGACCCAGCTGCAACTGTCCAAGAAATTGGCCGTGGCGTTTGGCTATGATCTGAACAATGGCCGACTGGACAAGGCGGTGCATCCGTTCAGCTCTGGCAGCGGGCTGGACGTGCGGATTACCACACGCACCAGCGAGGTCGACCCTTTCAACTGCTTCTATTCCACCATTCACGAGGTCGGTCACGCCGCCTATGAGCAAGGGATCAACCGCGACTATCTGCTGACGCCGCTGGGGCAGGGTGTCTCGATGGGCGTGCATGAAAGCCAAAGCCGGATCTACGAAAACCAACTGGGCCGTTCACGCGCCTTCACCGGCTGGTTGTTTGGCCAGATGCAGGACGCCTTTGGAGATTTCGGTATTGCCGATGCCGACGCCTTCTACGCCACCGTCAATCGTGTTCATAACGGCTATATCCGCACCGAAGCGGATGAGGTGCAATACAACCTCCACATCATGCTACGCTTTGATCTTGAACGCGCGCTGATGGCCGGAGATTTGCAGGTGGGCGATCTGGAGGCCGCATGGAACGACCGGTTCAAGGCCGACTTCGGCTATGCGGTCGACAAGCCCTCGAACGGGTGTCTACAGGACGTGCACTGGTCGGTGGGCCTGTTTGGCTATTTCCCGACCTATTCGCTGGGCAATGTCTATGCCGGGTGCCTCTATCAGGCGTTGCGCGACGCAGTCCCGGGCCTGGACCCGCAACTTGCACAGGGCGACACCTCGGGCGCAACCGGCTGGCTGCGCGAAAACGTGCAGCAATACGGAGGGCTCTACGCTCCTCGCGAGATCATCCAACGCGCAAGTGGGGTTGAGCCAGGACCAGAGCCGCTGCTGGCGTATCTGGAGGCCAAGTTCGGCGGGTTATACGGGCTGTGATCAGACGCTTCCGCAAGCTCGCTTTGCGGTTGATTGTTGTCTATCTTGCCGTACTTGCAACAAAGCCGATAGTGGAAGACCTGTGGGACTATTTACGTGTTTCGATGCTCACTCAATCCTTCGATTGTGGTGGCTTTTCGGGGCCATGCGAACTGTCAGAGCGTCGCTATAGTGCGTTGATTCCGAAGGGAGAAGGGCCTTTTCCGGCGGTGATTTTCTTTCCCGGGTCGGGCGGAGACGGTCAGGGTACAATACGCAATCGACAGCTCGTGCAGCCGATACTTGAACGCGGCTATGCTGTCGTCTCTCCCACAGCTTTGGAGATTAACTATTGGTCGGGTCCAGGGACCGGATGGGTGTGGGACAAAGCCGCATATGGTTGGGATGACTACGATTTCACGGCGCAACTTATTGATGACCTGATCGACCGGTTTCCCATCGATCCATCACGGATTCTGGTGTCTGGTCATTCACGTGGCGGTTCGTTTGCGTGGTATCTAGCCTGTGCCGATGTTGATCCCAGATTGAAATCCTTTGCCCCAATCGGTGGGACGCTTCAAAGTAACAAACCCGGGGCTTGCCCCACGTCGCAGTACGATTTCAACATGTTTCATAGCCACGGCTATACGGACACAGTTATTCCCTTTTCGACCACCGTTTCAGTCGAAACCGAACCCGCTTATACGGGAGCGATCGAGTTAGTGTACGAGCTTGCGTTCCTGGCAAAATGTGAAACCAACGAGCTTGTTCGAAACGAAGCGTATGACCTAAGAACCTGGAGCCAATGCGCAAATGGGAACTCTGTTTCCTTGCTTGCGTTCCGAGACGGGCATGGAATACCGAAAGGTTGGACCGACAAGATTTTGGATTGGTTCGAAGGGCTGCCGGAAAACTAGAAGGTTCGCGTCCGGCGCGGGCCAAGGGACAGGACCCTCGTCCGCGCCGGGCGTTCTATTCCTCAGCCTCTTCCTCGCCCTGATCGGCGATCCAGGCGACGCTGACGACCTCTTCGCCCTTGCCGGTGTTGAAAACCTTCACGCCGCCCGCGCTGCGGGAGCGGAAGGAAATGCCATCAACTGGCACGCGGATCGATTGACCCTTGGACGTGGCCAGCATGATCTGGTCTTCCAGATCGACCGGGAAGGATGCCACCAATTCGCCGCCGCGCATGGCCTTGTCCATGGCGGCCACGCCCATGCCACCGCGTCCGCGGACGGGGTAGTCGTGGCTGGAGCTCAGTTTGCCCGCGCCGCCCGAAGTGATGGTCAGGATCAGGTTTTCAGCTGCCGACATCTCGGCATAGCGTTCCTGCGTGATCAGGCCGGGGGCAACGTCATCCTCGTCCGCTTCGCCATCATCGGCGATGCCTGCGACGGCACGGCGCATCTTGAGATAGGCTGCGCGTTCGTCAGGGTCGGCCTCGAAATGGCGGATCACGGACATCGACACCACGCGGTCGCCATTGGTCAGCTTGATGCCGCGTACACCGGTGGATTCGCGCGAGTTGAAGACACGCACATCAGTGGTGCGGAAGCGGATCGCACGGCCAGAATTGGTGACCAGCATCACGTCTTCATCCTCGGAACAGATGCGGGCATTCACCAGTTCTACATCCTCGGGCAGCTTCATCGCGATTTTGCCGTTGCGGCGGACATTGGTGAAATCCGACAGGCGGTTACGCCGCACGTCGCCGGCACTGGTGGCAAAGACGATCTGCAAGTTTTCCCATTCTTCGTCCGGCACATCCACGGGCATGATCGCTGCGATAGATACGCCGGTCGGAATTGGCAGGATGTTGACGATGGCCTTGCCCTTGCCGGTGCGACCCGACTGCGGCAAACGCCAGGTCTTGAGCTTATAGACCATCCCATCGGTGGTGAAGAACAGCAGTTGCGTATGAGTGTTGGCCACGAAAAGGGTGGTGACCACATCCTCTTCTTTGGTCTGCATCCCCGACAGGCCCTTGCCGCCGCGCTTTTGCGCCCGGAAATCGGCCAGAGGAGTGCGTTTGATGTACCCGCCCGACGTGACGGTCACGACCATGTCTTCACGCTCGATCAGGTCTTCGTCTTCCATGTCGCCCGACCAGTCGACGATCTCGGTGCGACGCGGAACGGCGAATTGTTCGCGGACGCTGCGCAGCTCATCCGCGATGATGCTCATAATCCGTTCGCGCGAGGACAGAATATCCAGGTATTCCTTGATCTTGGCGGCCAGGTCTTCCAACTCGTCCGTGACCTCTTTGACGCCCAATTGGGTCAGTCGCTGCAGACGCAGGTCAAGGATGGCACGGGCCTGAACCTCGGTCAGGTTATAGGTGCCGTCGTCGTTCATCTTGGACAAGGGATCATCGATCAGGCGCAGATAGCCTTCGATCTCGGCGGCAGGCCAGCGGCGCGTCATCAGCTTTTCGCGCGCCTCTGCGGCATCGGCCGAAGACCGGATGGTGGCAACCACTTCGTCCACGTTCGACACGGCCACAGCCAGACCACACAGGATATGGCTGCGTTCGCGCGCCTTGCGCAGGTCATAGGCGGTGCGGCGGGCGACGACATCCTCGCGGAAGTCGATGAATGAGGTCAGGAAGCGGCGCAGGGTCAGTTGCTCGGGCCGACCACCGTTCAGGGCCAGCATGTTGCAGCCAAAGGACGTCTGCATTGGCGAGAAACGATAAAGCTGGTTCAGAACCACCTCGGGCGTCGCATCGCGTTTCAGCTCGACCACGACACGCACGCCATTTCGGTCGGATTCGTCCTGCACGTGGCTGACGCCTTCGATGCGCTTTTCGCGCACCGCCTCGGCGATTTTTTCGATCATCGCGGCCTTGTTCACCTGATAGGGGATCTCATCCACAACAATGGCATAGCGGTCTTTGCGCAGCTCTTCGACGCGGGTCTTGGCGCGGATGATGACGCTACCGCGCCCTTCCAGATAGGCCTTGCGCGCGCCGGACCGGCCCAACATCACGCCGCCAGTCGGAAAGTCGGGGCCGGGCACGTATTCGATCAACTGCTCGGACGTCAGATCCGGATCGTCGATCAGCGCCAAGGTCGCGTCAACCACTTCGCCAAGATTGTGTGGCGGAATGTTCGTGGCCATGCCCACAGCGATACCGCCAGCCCCATTGACCAGCATGTTCGGAAAACGGGCGGGCAGGACCGTCGGTTCCCGGTCCTTTCCGTCGTAATTGTCCTGGAAATCGACCGTCTCTTTTTCGATATCGGCGAGCAGGGACGCGGCGGGTTTATCCATCCGCACTTCGGTGTAACGCATCGCAGCCGGGTTATCGCCGTCCATCGATCCAAAGTTGCCCTGACCATCCAGCAGCGGCAGCGACATCGAGAAATCCTGCGCCATCCGCACCAACGCGTCATAGATTGCGCTGTCGCCGTGCGGGTGGTATTTACCCATCACATCGCCGACCGGTCGCGCCGACTTGCGATAGGCCTTGTCATGGGTGTTCCCAGTTTCGTGCATCGCGTACAGAATGCGCCGGTGAACCGGTTTCAGCCCATCGCGCAGATCGGGGATCGCCCGGGACACGATGACTGACATGGCATAGTCCAGATAGGACGTGCGCATCTCGGATTCGATGGACACCGTCGGGCCGTCGTATACGGGGCGCTCTGGCGGGGTTTCATCCATGTTTTCAGGGGTTTCTGGCGTATCGCTCACGTAAACTGCCCGTGTATTGTTATGGGTCTATATCTTGTGGATGCACCTTATCAGACATGGCACATAAGGTGCAAGCAAGCAGCGGTCCTGTCCCCAATATGTCCCGGTAACACCCGAGTAACATATTGTTATCCCTTTATTAGGAGGGTTTCGTGGTAGCCTGAAGAGACCTTGCAAGAAATTGGAGGTCTGCATGGAGCAAAGCGAAACCGAATTGATGCTTAAGGGGTACGGGCTGACGACGGCGGAATTCTTTTACCGAATGCCCGACTATATCCACGTCCTGAACACGTTCATCTGGCAGGAATACGATCTGGCGCCCGATCACCCGAAACTCTTCAAATTCATAGAGTTCTGGCAGAAGGAAATCGAAGGCCCGCTGCATTCCGTGCGCTTCACACATCGCAAGATGATCGCGCCTGGGGAATGGCGCAACATGGTGGGTGAGTTTCGGGTGAACTGACGCCAACGCGCCTGGATCAAACAAGTTGACCGCTGGTCGATCGAAGCGCTGGAAAATTGGGTCATATCAGTTAGGCTGCAAACAAGACGAACTCTTGTTACAGGATGGTGTTCCATGCAGCTGCACCGCGCTTTGATCCCGGTCTTTCTTTTGTTGTGCAGCCCGGTCTTTGCCGACGGGGTGTTGGGGAAGATCAAACAAGGGGCGCAAAACACTACAAATGCGATTGAGCGTGGCGCGAAAAAGGTTGGCAACACAATCGAGAATGGTGCGGAAAAAGTTGATGAGACGCTGCAATCCACGTCGGAGCTTGTCACCAACGAGGCCACGCCCGAAGAGACCCGCGCAAAGCTGGATGCTCTGTCGCAAGACATTCTGGATCAGTTGATGGCGGAAAATCCGCAGGCGCAGGCTTTGTATGACGTCAGCGCAGGGTACGCGGTTTTCGACTCGCGTCGGGTGACGATTTTTCCTGTATCGGCAGGCTATGGGCGCGGCGTGGCCGTTTCGAAGGAAACCGATGACCGGACCTATATGAACATGGGGACCGGAGGCGTTGGGGCGGCCATCGGCATTGGTGGGTTCGAAAACAAATACGTCATCCTGTTCGAAACGCCCGAAGACCTCGATGCGTTTATCACAGACGGCTACGACGCCACGGCGGAATCTGGGGCGATGTACGGGGATGACAGCACCGCCGAGGCGTTGCATTTTGTCGACGGTCGGTCGTTTTTTGTGCTCAGCAAAAAGGGCTGGCGCGTCTCAGCCGGCGCGACGGGTACAAAATATTGGCCCGCGCCGGAACTAAACTAGCCCGAGCAGCTGGCCCCGCCCAAAACGCAGAACTTGGCGCAATGGGGGTGGTTGAGGTGCACGTCGGCCTCGGCCTCGGCCAGGGTTTCGCCCATTTCGAATTCAGGTGAGTAGGGAAGCAGGGTGCAGGCCAGAACGGTGGGGCGTTCCGCGCCCTTGCGCTTTACCACCATGCGGGCGCTGGCGCACATCACCGCGTCAGGGGATTTGTTCAGAATACCCCAACAGGCAGTTGTGATCTCGGGCACCTCGACGGTTTCGTCCATTTCGGGGAACAATACCGTTTTGGCAGGGTTCTGCGCGTCGATGTCAAAGCCGTGTTCTTTGAAGAAGGCGGCATAGCCTTCGCGGCTTTGGGTGTCGCTGTCGCCCCAGACCGTGCGGCCCGCAATGGCCATGTTGAACCCGTTGTCGCGCAGCCATTTCATTCCAACCAGCGTCTTGTCGAAGCTGCCGGTGCCGCGCTCTTCATCGTGCAACTCGGGCCGGAAATGATCGACTGAGATGCGCAGCGTCAGCTTGTTGTCAAAATCCCGTTGCAGTCCCAAAAGCCCGTCACGAACTTTCGGCCGCATCATCGGCGCCATCGCGTTGGTCAGGATCAGGACCTCATAGCCGCGTTCCAGCGACATGCGCGCCAGTTCGATCATTTGTGGGTTCATAAAGGGTTCGCCACCGGTGAACCCGATCTCGCGCACGGGCCAACCGCGGTCCTCGAGCTGATCCAGATAATCCGTAACTTCTGCGGCGGTAATATAAACCAGATCGTCATTGGTCGGGCTGCTGGCAATATAGCAGTTCACGCATTCGATGTTGCACAATGTGCCCGTGTTGAACCACAAGGTTTCCGGATCGGTCAGCGATACCGATGCGCGAGTTTGCCCGTCCGCCGTAACGGTTTTGTTTTGAAACTTGCCGATATTGGCGATCTTGGGGGCGTTGTCTTTCATTACCGTATCCGGTTTTTTGATCCTGCTGAACGGGTCTATTCTGTTGTGTCAGCGGGGGAAAGAGAAATGGTGATGTCCTGACACAGTTTTGATGTGGCAAAAAAAGTGTCACATGGTTGCGCTAACATTGGACATGCACCAAAGCTCGGGGTAAGGACGACACATGGTTTCTCGCGTCATCCCGGTGGACCCCTTTGATCTGGTCATTTTCGGCGCCACAGGTGATCTGGCGCAGCGAAAGATTCTGCCTGCTCTGTTCAACAGATTCTGTGCCGGGCAGTGGCCAGAGCCCTGCCAGATCATCGGTGTCGCCCGTGCCGGCCATGACGCAGAGGGGTTTCGCGACCTTGTGGCAACGTCGCTCAGGTCAGAAGCGCCAAAGAATGCAGGCGATGCGAATAGGGTGCGGGCCTTCTTGGACCGGCTGAGCTATGTCGCGCTGGATGCGAATGTGGATGAGGGCTGGGATCAGCTGTCAACCAAGCTGGGGGACACGCATGTTCGCGCCTTTTACTTCTCGGTCGGGCCGTCTTTGTTCGGGCCCCTGGCCGAGCGGATACAGGCCAACCAACTGGCAAATGATGAAACGCGTATCGTGGTCGAAAAACCCTTTGGTCACGATCTGGCCAGCGCGCGGGCGCTGAACGCGACGCTGGCGGCGCATTTCGACGAAAGCCAGATTTACCGGATCGACCACTATCTGGGCAAGGAAACCGTTCAAAACCTGATGGCGGTGCGCTTTGGCAACATGTTGTTCGAGCCACTGTGGAACAGCCAATACGTGGATCACATCCAGATCACGGTTGCCGAAACTGTGGGCATCGACGGGCGCGAGGATTATTATGAGCGTGCCGGTGCCATGCGCGACATGGTTCAGAACCATCTGATGCAGCTTTTATGCCTGATCGCGATGGAACCGCCAGCCAAGTTCGATCCCGACGCGGTGCGCGACGAAAAGCTCAAGGTGATCCGCGCCCTCGACCCGGTCGAGCCGCATCACATCGTGCGCGGCCAATTCTCGGGTGGTCCGGATGGGGCGGGGTATCGCGAGGTGGTCGGCAACGAACGCTCGACCACGGAAAGCTATGTGGCCTTGCGCGCCCATGTAAGCAACTGGCGATGGGCCGGGACGCCGTTTTATCTGAGGACGGGAAAGCGGCTGGTGGCGCGCTCTTCGGTCATCAACGTGATGTTCAAAGACGCACCGCATTCGATCTTTGGAGAAGCAGCGGGCCGTCATGCGAATGTCCTGTCCATCCGGCTGCAACCGAACGAGGGGATCACCCTTAAAGTGACCATCAAGGAACCGGGGCCGGGGGGGATGCGTCTGGTGGATGTCCCGCTGGATATGAGCTTTGCCGAGGCGCTTGGGCCGGAGAACCAGGATCCTCCGGGGGCGTATGAGCGCCTGATCATGGATGTGATCCGGGGCAATCAAACGCTTTTCATGCGCGGGGACGAGGTCGAGGCCGCCTGGGCCTGGACTGATCCGGTCATTGCGGGCTGGCAGGCGCGCGGGGACGTTCCGAAACCTTACGATATTGGCAGTACAGGGCCGGGCGACGCCGAGCTGCTGATGAAGCGAGATGGTCGCCACTGGCAGGGAATTAAGCCATGAACATTGTGGAATATGCAGATCGGGACATGTTGGCCATTGATGTGGCCAATGTTCTCGCGGGTGATCTTGAGGCTGCGTTGCTTCACCATGACAAGGTCGCGCTGGCGGTGCCGGGTGGCACCACGCCCGGGCCGGTTTTTGACGTCCTGTGCGCGGCGGATTTGGAATGGGACCGGGTCCGCGTACTGCCTACCGACGAACGCTGCGTTGCGCCGGATGATGATCGTTCGAATGAACGTCTGATCCGCGAACGCCTGCTGACCAATCGCGCCACTGCCGCGGAATATGTACCTCTTTATGTTCCGGGTGACAGCCCCGAATCCGCACTGGCAGAGATTGAGACCCTGATCACCCCGGTCCTGCCACTGTCCGTTTTGGTGCTGGGCATGGGCGAGGATATGCACACCGCGTCACTGTTTCCCGGTATGGCAGGGTTGGAAGCCGCGCTGGACAATCACGCACCGGCGCTGGTCGTGGCGCGGCCAGAGACGCAGCCCGAGGCCCGCATATCCCTGACCGGGCGGGTTCTGGATGGGGCGTTGTCCAAACATCTTGTAATCTTTGGCACGTCAAAGCGGGACGCGCTGGAGCAGGCCATGTCCCTGCCGCCCGAGGAAGCGCCGATCGGGGCTGTCCTTACCGGAATGACCGTGCATTGGGCGGAGTAGGTGCGATGCAACTGGATGCCTTGAAAACACTGGCGCAGGCGGGTGCCGATACGAAACTGCTCGACCTGTTTCAAGCTGACGGCGACCGCGCGCAGAGGTTTTCCGCCTCGACCGGCGATCTGCTGTTTGACTACTCGAAAACCGCTATTGATGACGAAATTCGGGATGCTCTGATCCAGCTTTGCAATCTGGCCGGGCTGGCTGAACGCCGGGATCAGATGTTTTCAGGTGCACGGATCAACGAGACGGAAGATCGCGCCGTATTGCACACCGCTTTGCGCAACCTCGACGGTGGCCCGGTCGAAGTGGACGGCGCGGATGTGATGCCGGGCGTGCTTGAGACGCTGCATCGCATGCGCGTTTTCGCCGAAGAGGTGCGCGGCGGCGCGCTGACCGGGGCAGGCGGCAGCTTTACCGATGTGGTCAATATCGGGATCGGGGGCTCGGACCTTGGGCCGGTCATGGCGACACATGCGCTGTCGCCGTATCACGACGGCCCGCGGCTGCACTATGTTTCGAACGTCGATGGCGCGCATATCGCGGACACCTTGCGGCAACTGGACCCGACCCGAACCTTGGTGATTGTCGCCTCGAAAACCTTTACCACGATCGAGACGATGACCAACGCCCGCACGGCGCGGGCCTGGATGATGGATGGAGGCGGCGATCCCGGTCGCCAGTTTGCTGCCGTGTCCAGCGCGTTGGACAAGACCGAAGCCTTCGGCATTCCGGCAGATCGTGTATTCGGGTTCGCGGATTGGGTCGGCGGCAGATACTCGGTCTGGGGGCCCGTTGGGTTGCCGGTGATGATCGCAGTGGGTTCAAACGCGTTTGATGCGTTCCTGCGCGGCGGGCAGGCGATGGATCTGCATTTCCGCTCGGCCGAATGGGTCGAAAACATGCCGGTCATGCTGGCGCTGGTGGGCATCTGGCACCGTCAGGTGCTGGGTCATGCCAGCCGCGCAGTTCTGCCCTACGACCAACGCCTGCTGCGGCTTCCGGCCTATTTTCAACAGCTTGAGATGGAATCAAACGGCAAATCCGTTGCGATGGACGGCTCGGACCTGAGCGTGCCCTCTGGCCCGGTGGTCTGGGGTGAGCCCGGCACGAACGGGCAGCACGCATTCTACCAGTTGATCCATCAGGGCACCGACGTGATCCCGTGCGAATTCATGGTGGCCGCGCAAGGACACGAACCAGAGCTGGCGCATCATCATCGCCTGTTGCTGGCCAACTGTCTTGCGCAATCCGAGGCCCTGATGCGCGGACGCTCCCTGGACGACGCGCGCCAGATCATGGCGGCGAAAGGCCTGACCGGGGACGAGCTTGAGCGGCAGGCCAGGCACCGTGTGTTCCGCGGCAACCGCCCGTCGACAACGCTGATTTACCCGCAGCTCACGCCATTTGTGCTGGGTCAGATCATCGCCCTTTACGAACACCGCGTCTTTGTTGAAGGGGTCCTGCTGGGCATCAACTCGTTTGACCAATGGGGCGTTGAATTGGGAAAAGAACTGGCGACCTCGCTGGGTCCCATTGTGGATGGCGATGCCAGCGCGTCTGACAAGGATGGTTCGACCGCCGCTTTGGTGGATTACGCACTGAAACATCGGGGCTGATTTTACCCGCGCGCCGCGCAAACGTGGCGTGAGGGGTGCATTCTCTTATTGTCAGACAATTGAAACCTTGGCAGGTTCAATTAAGTCAAATCGCGCGGCCCGATACAACGGGCAAAGCAGAGATAAGGCGTGCGTCTCGAAACTCGCGCCGCAGATGGGAGGATGTCCATGCTGGGACAGATGATGACGCAGCCGCTGCTGATTTCGTCGCTGATTGATCATGCCGAACGGTATCACGGCCAGACCGAGATCACGTCAGTGGAAACCGACGGATCCGTGACCGCGACGAATTGGGGTGAAATTGCCCGGAACGCGCGCAAGTTGGGCTCGGCCCTGACCGCGCTTGGCCTTGAGCCTCAGGATCGCGTCGGCACGCTGGCCTGGAACAACCGTCGGCATCTTGAGATTTATTTCGGCGTGTCGAGTGCTGGCTTCGTGTGCCACACGATCAATCCGCGCCTGTTTCCCGAGCAACTGACCTATATCATCAACCATGCCAAGGACCGGGTCCTGTTCTTTGACGCGACCTTTCTTCCGCTGGTCGCAGCCCTGCAGGAACACCTGACCGAGGTTCGGCATCTTGTCCTGATGGGCCCGCGTGATGACGCCGCCCTTGAACAGGTGCCCGGCCTTGAATTCTATGATGAGCTGATCGAGACCGGCAGCGCCGATTTTGAATGGCCGGATATGGATGAAAACACGGCGTCGAGCCTGTGTTACACATCTGGAACCACAGGCAACCCCAAGGGCGTGCTGTATTCCCATCGCTCGACCGTTCTGCACAGCTTTGCGTCCAACAACAAGGACGTCATCGGCTTTGCCGCGATGGATGTGGTGATGCCTGTGGTGCCGATGTTCCACGTCAACGCCTGGGGCTCGCCCTATGCCTGTGCGATGTCCGGGTCGCGCATGGTTCTGCCTGGTCCGGGTCTGCATGGTGAGGCGTTGGTCAATCTGATTGACACCTATGGCGTTTCGCTGGCCCTTGGGGTGCCCACGATTTGGCAAGGTTTGCTGGCCCATGCGGCGGCTTGCGGTTCAAAACTTGCCAGCCTTGAACGCACGATCATCGGCGGCGCGGCTTGTCCGCCATCGATGATCGAAACCTTCCGCGAGACCTATGGCGTCGACACGGTGCACGCCTGGGGCATGAGCGAAATGAGCCCGTTGGGCTCCGCCAACCATCCGCTTGCCAAACATCTGAAACTGCCATTGGAAGCACAGCACAAGCTGCGTGAAAGCCAGGGTCGACCGCCCTATGGGGTCGAGCTCAAGATTGTCGATGATGACGGCAAGACCCTGCCAAATGACGGCGAAACGCAGGGCGATCTGATGGTGCGCGGTCATTGGGTTCTGGATGCTTATTTCCAGATGCAGGATCAGGATCTGTTGCAGGATGGCTGGTTTGCCACGGGCGATGTCGCCACGCTGGACCCGGATGGCTACATGACGATCCGGGATCGGTCCAAGGACATCATCAAATCCGGTGGTGAGTGGATCAGTTCGGTTGAATTGGAAAACATCGCCGTCGCCCATCCCAAGCTTGCCACCGCCGCCGTGGTTGGCGTGCCGCATGAGAAATGGGACGAACGGCCCTTGCTGGTTGCGGTCAAGGCCGAAGGGCAGGACCCGTCCGAGCAGGAATTGCTGGATTTCTTCGACGGCAAAATTGCCAAGTGGCAGGTGCCGGACAAGGTTGTGTTCGTCGATGCGCTGCCGCTCAATGCGACGGGAAAAGTGCTGAAACGTACCTTGCGGGACGATTTCCAGAACGCCTTGACGGGATAGGGAAAAATGGCTCCGGCGGTAGGGATCGAACCTACGACCAATTGATTAACAGTCAACTGCTCTACCGCTGAGCTACGCCGGAACGGTTCGCGCCGTATAGCAATCTGAAATATGGCCGTCCAGAGGGAAGAAACGATTTTCCAAAGAAAAAATCGGCGCTCTGTTTAATCGAAATAGCGCCGTGGTTTTGCAGATGTACACGCCTGGCTGTGATCCGTCTGCGGATACGACATCCCGAAGCGAATACTGTTATGTCATTTGGCGGATGCAGGCCCGCAGGTATTTCGATGCCGAGCGGTAGTGACTCGGGCCCGCCGCTTCGGCCCAACGCCCCGGGGTCCAGGCGTTTTTCGCGCCTTTCATCGGCCCGCCATACAGATCGCTTTGGGTATGCCCATCGATAAACGCGACCAACCTGTCGTGGTTTTCGCGCAGCGAGGTGACCGCATTGGCCCAGTCCAGACCGGATTGGCGGGCCCTCAGATCCGCATTGTAGCGTTTCAGATCGTTCCACTTGTAACCTTCGGCCGGGAAATGAACGGTCTTTCCCGCCAATCCATCGCGATACCAGCCCAAAAACAGCTCAATCCAATGCGCGCGATGGGCGATCACGTCTTTGATCGAGGTATCATCCTCACGCTTTTCCATCGCCGCTTGCGGCGTGATCGTTTCGACAAGCTTGGTGAGCTTTTCGAATTCCTTCACAGTGATCTGCAGCAGGTCTTCTTTTGTGGTCGCGGCCATGGTGCAGGCTCCTTTCAACAGGAGGCTATAGCTTTGCGCGGGTGCAGGGCTTTGTCCTGTATCAATCCGCACGACGAAACTCGAACAGCCGCCCAAGATATTCGAAACATTGAGAAGATTGGCTCCGGCGGTAGGGATCGAACCTACGACCAATTGATTAACAGTCAACTGCTCTACCGCTGAGCTACGCCGGAACTGCAGCGCGTATAGCAACCCGGATTCTGGTCGTCCAGAGGGGAAGCGCCCTGCGGTGTGAAAAATCTTGGATCAGTGTGTTCGCTGGAACCGAGATGACACAGATAATGTGCCCTCCGATGCCACGAGTGACCGGCCCGTGAGATCCACAAGATGCGCGAACACATTGCGCTCGGCTGCTTTTAGCAACGCCTCGGGTGTGTCGGTGTAGATTTTGCGGGTCAGGTTGGCAACATCCATGGGGCCGTCCTGTAACGTGTTCAGAATCTGGGCTTCGCGGCCCAGACGGTGTTCGATCAACCAGTCCAACCGTGCAGCGGGGTCGTCAATCGGTGCGCCGTGGCCGGCATGAAAGACAGACCAGCTACGGCTGCGCAGACGCTGGCACGAGGCCATGAAATCAGTCAGATCGCCATCCGGCGGAGACACCAGCGAACTGGCCCAGCCCATGACGTGATCTGCGGTAAAGCAGACATCACCCAGTGCCAGTGCAATGTGATTGCCCAGATGGCCCGGCGTATGGATCACCTCAAGCGACCAATTGTCCCCGTCGATGACCTGACCATCCCGGACGGTTATGTCAGGATCGAAGGCCGTATCTATACCTTCGCCACCGCCCGTCAGACCCTGCTGAGCCAACTGCGCCATGACAAGGCTGCGCCCGGCCTCGGGCCCGCCAAAAGCAAGAACGGGCGCACCGGTCTGACGCGACAAAGGCGCGGCAAGGGGCGAATGGTCCAGATGGCTGTGGGTCACGATGATGTGGCTGATGCTTTGACCCGGTTCAAGCGCCGCCAGAATCGCCTGTAAGTGACCCTCTATCATCGGGCCGGGATCGATCACGGCAATCTCACGCATGCCGACCAGATAGGTGTTGGTGCCACGATAGGTCATTGGTGAGGGGTTGGGGGCCACAATACGGCGAATCCCATCGCCCAGCGAAACCACCTGACCCGGTGTCGGGTTGAAATCGTCGGGCGCGTGCATCGAGACCTCTTTCTCTTGTTCAGGCAGCCCGCTAGGTTTAGCGCATGTCGACGCAATGGCTCAAACCTTATATGCCGCGCAGCCTTTATGCCCGGGCTGCCCTGATTCTGGCCCTGCCAGTGATCGTTGTGCTGTTGGTTGTGGCCATCGCTTTTTTGCAAAAACACCTGAATGACGTCACCGCGCAAATGACCGAGACCGTGTCGCGCGAAATCACACTGATCACCGACACAATGCGGGGCGCCGAAACGCAGCAACAGGCGCTGGCTGCGGTGCGTCCCGAATTGCTGGCGCTGGAGATGAATGCGCGCTTTCTGGGGCTGAACGAAGAGCCCGATACCAGCCGCAGACGCTGGTACGATTTCATCGCGCCGCAAGTGAAGTCGAATCTGCAAACCCTGTTGCCTGCAACCATCGATGTGGCCCTGCCAACCGGTGACGAGGCGCGGCTTTACATAGCGACCGATCTTGGGACATTGGCCCTGACAGTGGACCGCCGCCGCCTTTCGCCCGCTGCACCGCACCAGTTGATTGTCACAATGGTGTTTTTTGCGGTGATCATGACTTCGATCTCGTTCCTTTACATGCGCAACCAGTTGCGCCCGATCACGCGGCTGGCTGATGCGGCACAGGCCTTTGGTCGTGGCAGGGTGGTGCCGTATTCGCCCAGCGGGGCGATCGAGGTACGGGCCGCCGGCAACGCCTTTGTCGCCATGCGGGCGCGGATCGAGCGGCAAATCGAACAGCGCACCCTCATGTTGTCCGGCGTCAGCCACGATCTGAGAACACCGCTCACCCGAATGCGACTGGGTCTGGCCCTGCTGCCAGAAGAGGAAGCCGCGCCTTTGCTGAAAGATGTGGACGAAATGCAATCTCTGCTGGATGCGTTTCTGGATTTCTCGCGCGGCGCGGCCGAGGGTGCGCCGGAATCCGTTGAGGCCGAACCCTGGCTGCGTCAGATCGTCGAGGATTCGCAGCGCGCAAGTCAGCAGGTCGCGTTGATCTCGGTCGAAGGCGAAGGCGAGGCGACCCTAAGGCCTATTGCGATGCGCCGGGCCATTGAAAACCTGATTGGTAACGCCGTGCGATATGGCACAAAGGCCCAGGTCAGCCTGACGCTGACCGGCAAATCGGTGCGATTCCGGGTCGAAGATGACGGCCCGGGTATCCCGGCAGAGCAGCGAAGCGAAGCGGTTCGCCCATTCACGCGCCTGGACCCGGCCCGCAACCAGAACCAGGGCAGCGGTGTCGGGCTGGGGCTGGCCATCGTGGCCGACATCGCGCGCGCGCACGGGGGGACCTTGCGTTTGGGTCAAAGCGAAGATCTGGGCGGCTTGCGGGCCGATATCATCATCGGGCGTTAAATCTCTGGCAATCCCGCCATGTCTTCCGCTAGGCTTTGACCAAAGGTTATTCATTTCAAGATAGAAAGGACCGTGTCCGATGCGATTGAAGACAACAGCAACCGGAGCCCTCTGTGCGATTGCCCTGATCACCGCAGCACCTGCGAAGGCCGTGGATACAGGCGCATTGGTCGCTGGCGTGGCCCTCGGCGTCCTCGGCGCGTCGATCGCGCACCACCACCACAAACACGGTTCGGAATACCAGAAACATCCGCATGTGTCTGAAGAGGAAAACGATATCGGCCTGTGCATGCACCGCACCCATCACGCCATGGCCAATCAGGGCTATTACGCCGTCGATTTCGAACGCGTGTTGTCCTATGAGACCAATGCCGACGGGATCGATCTGATCGACCTGGAGGTCGCACGCTCGCGCCGCAGCACCGACGCCCGTAGCCACATCAAAGCCCACTGCGCAATCCAGGACGGCAGAGTCGTGAACTTCCGCTATTCGCATTATTGAATTGAGAGTGGTTCACGCGAACTTCGTTCATCAACCTTATCGCAAGATGGCTTTGAGCGACGCCATAAAAAACCTCTCTACTGCAATGCAAGCGCCAGGATCGCTGGATCTGTCTTAGACAATTAATTGGTCGGAGCCTCTTTGCGCTAAGCATTCACCATATACGCGAAATGTGCGGCAAGCGCCGCACATTGTTTTATTCAAAGACAGAAAGTTTCTTCAGGCCCAAAGAAGATAAGGAGCTTTTTTAACGCCCGCTGAACTTATTGAGAGCATCAGGATAGTTCCTGTCGTTCCGTGAACCACCATTTGTGCTTTTGGAAGAAGATGTACCACCCGAAAAACTTCCGGCGTTTGTTGTATCGGCACCGTTGCCCCAGCCGTTGTCACCTCTTTGTTTTGAAGAAGGTGGTTCTGGTTCTTCATCGTTGGCATATGCAGGCAGGGACAACGCCATCGTGGCCGCAACGAAACTCGCAATTGTAAGTTTGGATATCTTCATAATTTTCTCCGATAATAGTTAAGCTCAGACGGACATAAACGCGAGACCGTCAAGAAGTTATCTTTGCAGATCGGATTGAACTGAACGATAACACCTGGTTCATCCTGCATTCACTTTGGCTGGACTCATCCCGTGGAAACTCCGTCTGATTTGGACCAGATTTGGTGGAGCTTTTGCGCACAAAAACCTTCTTAAAATGTTGAATTTAAAGGATTGTGTGAGCTGGTAAATCGATCAGCCGATTGCCAAAATCATAAGGAAATATGCGGAAGATGGTAGGCCCGGAGGGACTCGAACCCCCAACCAAAGCGTTATGAGCGCTCTGCTCTAACCAATTGAGCTACAGGCCCGCCTGAGCGCCTTGGGTATCACGATGGCTGGCCGCGTCAACCCTGACCGTTGCATAGATGCGCACAATCGACTAACCCGCGCGCAAAGCACTCATGAGGGACTGGCCATGACAGCGGGCAAGAACGGAATCACCTATGCCGACGCGGGCGTTGATATCGACGCGGGGAACGCGCTGGTCGACCGGATCAAGCCTGCGGCAAAGCGGACGAACCGTCCCGGTGTCATGAGCGGTCTGGGTGGGTTTGGCGCGCTTTTTGACCTCAAGGCCGCCGGATACACCGACCCTATTCTGGTGGGGGCGACCGATGGGGTTGGCACAAAGCTGCGGATTGCCATTGATACCGGCGTTGTCGATGGGGTTGGCATCGATCTGGTCGCCATGTGTGTGAATGATCTGATTTGTCAGGGCGCTGAGCCGCTGTTCTTTCTGGATTACTTCGCCACCGGCAAGCTGGACACCGACACCGCCGCGCGCATCATCGAGGGCATTGCCGAAGGTTGTGCGCAAACCGGGTGTGCTCTGATCGGCGGCGAAACGGCCGAAATGCCGGGCATGTATCCCGACGGCGATTTTGATCTGGCCGGCTTCTCGGTTGGCGCGATGGAGCGCGGCGCGACGCTGCCTAACGGCGTTCAAGCCGGGGATGTCCTGCTGGGCCTTGGCTCGAACGGAGTGCATTCGAACGGCTATTCACTGGTGCGTAAACTGGTTGAGGTATCGGGGCTGGGCTGGGATGCAGCCTCGCCGTTCAGCGACGGCACCCTTGGCGAGGCATTGCTGACGCCGACGCGGCTTTACGTCAAACAGGCACTGGCCGCGATCCGGGCAGGGGGCGTGCATGCGCTGGCGCATATCACCGGTGGCGGGCTGACAGAGAACCTTCCGCGTGTGCTGCCGGATGATCTGGGCGCCGAGATTGATCTGAACGCATGGGACCTGCCGCCCGTGTTCAAATGGATGGCCGAGATCGGCGGCATCGCCGAATCCGAGATGCTCAAGACTTTTAACTGCGGCATTGGCATGATTGTGGTTTGCGCCGCAGATCACGCTGATGCTTTGACCGATTTGCTGACTGAGGCGGGCGAAACGGTCTCGCGCATCGGGTCGGTGACAGAAACACCGGGCGTGGCTTATTCGGGCCAACTGCTGTGAGTCATAAACGCGTCGCCATATTGGTGTCGGGCGGCGGATCGAACATGGTCGCGCTGGTCGACAGCATGACGGGCGACCATCCTGCGCGACCCTGTCTGGTATTGTCCAACGACGCAGAGGCGGGCGGGTTGAAAAAAGCAGCGGCGCGGGGGATCGAAACCGCCTCGGTCGATCATCGTCCGTTCAAAGGGGACAGGGCCGCGTTTGAGGCCGAACTGATCAAGCCCTTGCTTGCTGCCGAACCTGATTTTGTCTGTCTTGCCGGATTCATGCGCGTTCTGACAGGTGATTTCGTCTCGCGATTCCAGGGGCGGATGCTGAACATTCACCCATCGCTCTTGCCGAAATACAAAGGCCTGAACACCCATGCCCGCGCGATTGAGGCGGGGGATGCGGAACACGGGTGCTCGGTACACGAGGTCACCGCAGCGCTGGATGACGGGCCCTTGCTGGGGCAGGCGCGGGTTGCCGTTGAACCGGGCGATACGCCCGATGCGCTTGCCGCACGGGTCCTTGTTTGGGAACACAAGCTCTACCCAGCGGTTCTTCGGCGCTTTGCGAGTGGCGACAAGACCCCGGTTCTGTTGCCCTGATGCTCCGAGGGTGATTTACACGTACCCGGTATTCAGCTTATGGTTTTCCTCAACGCTCGGAACGAGGTCCACACGACGGGCAGTCACCAATAATCAAAAGCAAGAACAGCACCACGCATGAAAACCCTGACAACGACGCAAGAGTTGGCCGATTTCTGTACGGAAGCGGCAAAGCACGACTATGTCACAATCGACACAGAGTTTTTGCGCGAACGAACCTATTATTCCAAACTTTGCCTTGTGCAACTTGCCTATCCGTCGACGGATGAAGACAGCGCCGTTCTGGTCGATCCGCTGGCCGAGGGGATCTCGCTCGAACCACTTTATGACCTGTTTCGCAACGAAGATGTGGTCAAAGTGTTCCACGCCGCGCGTCAGGATCTGGAAATCTTCTGGGTCGAGGCGAACGTGTTTCCAACGCCGCTGTTTGATACGCAAGTCGCCGCCATGGTGTGCGGCTTTGGCGAACAGGTCGGATATGAGACTCTGGTGCGCAAGATCTGCCGCGAAGGGGTGGACAAGACGTCCCGCTTTACCGATTGGTCGCGGCGACCCTTGTCTGAGGCGCAGAAAAGCTATGCGTTGGCGGATGTCACCCATTTGCGGAAGATTTACGAACATCTTGCTGCCGAACTGCAAAAGACCAAGCGCAGCCATTGGGTTTCGGAAGAGTTGCGAATTCTGACCCGCTCGGAAACCTATGACGTGCGTCCCGAAGACGCCTGGCGCCGGGTCAAGACGCGGACGAATTCGGCCAAGTTTCTTGCCGTCGTGCGAGAGTTGGCGCAATTTCGCGAGGCGTATGCGCAGGAAAACAACGTCCCGCGTAGCCGTGTGTTCAAGGATGATGCGTTGATCGAAATGGCCTCGACCAAGCCCAAGTCTCCCTCGGATCTGGGCGGCTCGCGTCTGTTGCTGCGCGAGGCGCGCAAAGGCGCCATCGCCGATGGAATTCTGGCTGCGGTGAAACGTGGTGTGAACTGCCCACCCGATCAACTGCCACGGATCGACACGAGCCGCGACAAGTTAAAGGTCAACCCGGCCTTGTCCGATCTGCTGCGTGTCTTGCTCAAGTCAAAAACCGAAAGCTCTGGCGTTGCGGCCAAGCTGATTGCGACCAGCTCAGAACTGGATCAGATCGCGGCGGGCGAGCGGGAGTTGCCGTCGATGACCGGTTGGCGGTTCGAAGTGTTCGGTGAAGACGCCTTGAAGCTGTGCGAGGGCAAGATCGCACTGGCTGCGAATGGTCAAAACGTACAGGTCGTCTCGCTTTAACGGCGGCGGGATTCCAGCGCGTTCTGCTGACCTACCACGCGCACAACACGGATGCCTTCCAATTCCTGGCTGGTCACGTTGATCGCATCAGACACCATGCGCGAGCGTTCTGTGCCCTGAGGTGTCGCGCGCGACGGGTAGTTCACGCGGAACGAAAACTCCATCACGCCGTTCTTTTTGTTTTCCTCAGAGTCCACAAGGCTGAGGCGCGCGTCATAGGCGCCCTGACGAATGGCCGTGCCGGACGCATAAACAATCGCGCCAAAGGGGGTGGCATCAATGCGCAGCTCATCGATCACGGCGATGGGGACGCTTGTGTCTTCTGCCTCGGGGCGGGAAAACAAGCCACCGCCTTCGCGGGTCTTGGGAACCAGCGCGTTGGCATCGTCGGCAGATACTTCGGACGGGGCCGGGGTGCTGCTGCCAAACCAGTTCGTCGGGTTCGCCCGCGAGTCGCGCCAGCTGTTGCAGGCAGTAAGGCCCAAAGAAGAAATCAAAAGAATGGACAGAGTTTTGTACATAGACCCAACACTTTGCGCACAGTTACCTGCATCGGGTTACCGCAAAACGACGTCGTTGAAAAGCCATGCAAAGGGGTGGACAGCCGGTTGCACTGGGCATAGGTCAGCATTGTGAACGCGCAACGCAAGGACGGTCCGGTCATGGCAACAGCGGCCTTTGAAGACATTGTCGAAGATTTCGAATTCCTGGACGACTGGGAGGACCGCTATCGCCACGTAATCGAGCAGGGCAAGGCCATGACGCCGTTGGATGAGGCCTTCAAGGTGCCCGCCACCAAAGTGGACGGATGTGCCAGCCAGGTTTGGCTGCATCCGATGATCGAAGGCGGCACGTTTCATTTCGACGGCGACAGTGACGCGTTGATCGTGCGGGGGCTGATCGCCGTTTTGCGCAGCCTTTACAACGGATTGCCGGTGGCTGAGGTGGCCGGGGTCGACGCGGGTGCCGAACTGGCGCGGCTGGGTTTGAATGATCACCTTTCAGCGCAGCGGTCCAATGGCCTGCGCGCCATGGTCGAACGCATTCGCGACGTGGCGGCCGCCAACAGCTGATCGGTTGTTCAGGGCGTCTTCTGCTGCGACCAGCCTTTCAGCGTGGTTTCCAGATCGCCGTAGCCGGTAAGCCTGCGTTCGAATTCCAAACCCATGCGTTCGGCACATTCTTTTGCGCGCTCGGTCAGGGCCGGATCATCGGTCTGGGCCTGATAGATCAACTTCGTGTAATTTCCGAAATACATCTCAAGCAGTTCCGGATGCCGATCCAGCCCCAGCGGTTTCCAGACAAACGCGTCGAATTGGCGTGCCAGAAAATCCGTCAGATAAAAGGCTGTCGTCTCATCCTCATCCCGTGAGGCGAACGCATCGTTTCCTTCGAAGAAGGAATAGCAATGTGGCCCCTTGATCATCTCAACCCCAAGCCGGTCGCACGCCCGCTGCAACAGTCCACCGGTGCCGCAATCGGCGTAGACGACATAGATCTGATCATACGCGTCGCGATGTTTGGCGACGGCTTCTTCGACCGCATGAGTGATTTTCTCTGGATGCACATGCAGGATGGCCGGAAGGCAGGTCAGCGCCATGTGATCCCAGCCGTTGCGTTCCTTGATGTCCAGAATTTCCCGTGCAAGTGCACCGCAGGCGATCAGCAGGATCTGCCGGGTCGTTGCGACCTCGGAATAGCCCTGTGTTGTCAGGCTGTTGTCATCTGGCAGGTGTGTGTCGGTCATGTGATCCCTGTCCAACTGGATTAGCGCGACGTAAAGGTATGGTGGCAATTCTGCACTACCAGGTTTTGCCAGAACCTTGATTATGAAACGAAAAAAGGCCGCCCGGTTCCGGACGGCCTCGCACAGGGTTTTCTGTGGCTCAGCCGGCCAGTTGGTTGTGGCGGCGCGATACGAAGTCCTTCGCCATTTCAACCGCGACGGCTGCGTCACGGCAGTAGCCGTCCGCGCCAATGGCCTTGCCGAACTCTTCGTTCAGCGGCGCGCCGCCGACCAGTACGATATAGTCATCGCGCAGGCCCTGTTCGACCATCGTGTCGATCACGACCTTCATGTAAGGCATCGTGGTGGTCAGCAGGGCGGACATGCCCAGAATGTCGGGCTTTTCCGTCTCGAGCGCTTCTAGGTAGTTTTCAACGGGGTTGTTGATGCCCAGATCAACAACCTCAAACCCGGCGCCTTCCATCATCATCGACACAAGGTTTTTGCCGATGTCGTGAATGTCGCCCTTGACGGTGCCGATAACCATTTTGCCTACGCGCGGGGCGCCGGTTTCGGCCAGCAGCGGCTTGAGGATCGACATCCCGCCCTTCATCGCATTTGCGGCCAGCAGAACCTCGGGCACAAACAGGATGCCATCGCGGAAATCGTGCCCAACGATGGTCATGCCGCCGACCAGCGCTTTGGTCAGGATGTCGTAGGGCGTCCATCCGCGTTCGAGCAGGATGTTTACGCCTTCTTCGATTTCCTCTTTCAGACCATCATAGAGGTCGTCGAACATCTGTTCGACCAGTTCGTCGTCGTTCAGTTCGGACAGGATAATGTCTTCTTCGTCGGACATCGGGCAATTCCCTGAGCTGTGAGGGCCGCAAGGCCCAACGGTGGCATTTCATTTCGTTTTGGCCATTTTGTCGCAGATTGACTGTGACGATTGCGACCTAGGCGGTTCCGAGACCGACCTATATGCCGATATCTGGCGCATTTCAGTAGAATTTCCTTCATTGTTATCCTGCGTATTTTTCATCTCATCCCAAGTGCTTCGGGGGGAAGAGCAGCGCGCTGGTTTGTCTTCTAGGTCTTGACGCCAAATCCGGGACACGGCTGATCTTGAGTTGTTTGATCAAACTGACTAGAAAGAAGAATGAGAACAAAAAGCGAACAAACGGCATGTTTTACGAAACAGCGAGGGCGCGGGGCCGTGTCGAACCGGGCGGGGCGGTTCGAAGGATATGTCACCGAAGAAACCCCCGACGACTGGTTGGAGTTCGAAGATCTGCCCACCCTGCGGACCGAAGTTCGAAACGAAGTCGCGCGCAGTCTGATCACTTATAACCGGTCACCGGATTTACCCTTTGACCGCTCCATCAACCCTTATCGCGGATGCGAACACGGGTGCGTTTATTGCTTTGCGCGCCCGACACACGCTTATCTGGGGCTTTCGCCCGGGCTGGATTTCGAGACACGTTTGATCGCGCGTCCAAACGCGGCCGAGATCTTGAGGAAAGAGCTGTCGGCCCGGTCTTACAAAGTGGCCACAATTGCCATGGGCACAAATACTGATCCCTACCAACCGGTCGAGAAAACGCGTTTGATCACAAGGCATTGCATTGAGGTCCTGCGCGACTTCAACCATCCGCTTGCGATCGTGACGAAGGGTGCGATGATCGAACGCGATATCGACCTTCTGGCGCCCATGGCCCGTCTTGGTTTGCTGCGCGTGGGCGTCTCGCTGACCACATTGGATGCGGGCCTGTCGCGCCGGATGGAGCCGCGCGCGCCGTCTCCGCTGCGTCGCCTGAAAGCGATTGAGGCGCTGACGCGGGCTGGCATCCCGGTGCGGGTCATGACCTCTCCGCTTGTTCCGGGGCTGACGGACCATGAGTTGGAACGGCTGTTGCAAGCCGGAAAAGACGCAGGTGCGGAATCCGCCAGCTGGATCATGTTGCGGTTGCCCCGCGAAGTCTCGGCGCTGTGGCAGGAATGGTTGGCCGAACATGCGCCGGGGCAGGCGGACAAGATCATGGCGCGCCTACGCGAGATGCATGGCGGCAAGGATTACGATCCCAGATGGGGCCGTCGCATGCGCGGTGAGGGCGAATATGCTGCGATGGTGGCGCAGCGTTTCAAAACAACGATCAAGCGGTTGAATCTGGTCGAGAAAACGCCGGATTTACGCTGCGATCTGTTTCAGCGCCCTGCGCAGGCTGGGGATCAACTGACCCTGTTCTAGGGCGCAAAAGAAAACGCCCCCGAAATTTCGAGGGCGTTTGGATTGAAGCAAACCGATCAGCGGTTTTCGATATCGACATAGTCGCGGGTCGTTTCGCCCAGATACAACTGGCGTGGACGTCCGATCTTGTTCTGCGGATCGGCGATCATCTCTTTCCACTGGCTGACCCAGCCCACGGTGCGCGACAGGGCAAAGATCGGCGTGAACATGGATGTCGGGAAACCCATCGCCTCAAGAATGATACCCGAATAGAAATCCACGTTCGGGAACAGCTTTTTCTCGGCGAAATACGGATCTTCCAGGGCCTCACGCTCCAGCTCTTTGGCGACCTGAAGTTTGGGGTTGTTCTCGATGCCCAGCAGTTCCAGCACCTCGTCCGCGGACTGTTTCATCACTTTGGCGCGGGGGTCAAAGTTTTTGTAGACACGGTGGCCAAAGCCCATCAGGCGGAACGGATCGCTTTTGTCTTTGGCGCGGGCAATGAATTCAGGAATTCGATCGACCGTGCCGATCTCTTCGAGCATTTCAAGGCAGGCCTGGTTGGCCCCACCATGGGCCGGCCCCCACAAGCAGGCCACACCTGCCGCGATGCAGCCAAACGGGTTTGCACCCGAGGACGATGCCAAACGCACCGTCGATGTTGATGCGTTCTGTTCGTGATCCGCGTGCAGGGTAAAGATGCGGTCCATTGCCCGGCTGAGGATCGGATTGACCTCATATTCTTCGGCGGGGACGCTAAAGCACATGTGCAGGAAGTTGGACGCATAATCCAAGTCGTTTCGCGGATAAACAAACGGTTGTCCGGTGTGATATTTGTAGGCCCAGGCGGCGATGGTCGGCATCTTTGCGATCAAGCGGTGCGAGGCGACCTCTCGCTGATGCGGGTCCGAGATATCGGTCGAGTCGTGGTAGAAGGCCGACATCGCGCCCACAACACCCACCATGATCGCCATCGGATGCGCGTCGCGGCGGAACCCGCGATAGAAATACTGCATCTGTTCGTGCAGCATCGTGTGGCGGGTGATTGTGGTTTCAAATTCTTCCAGAACGGCCGCGCTCGGCAGCTCTCCGTACAGCAGCAAATAGCACACTTCCAGGAAATGCGATTTGCCAGCCAGCTGATCGATTGGATAACCACGGTGCAGCAGCTCGCCCTTTTCACCATCGATATAGGTGATCGTGCTGTCGCAGCTTGCGGTTGAGGTAAAGCCCGGGTCGTAGGTGAAGACCCCGGCTTCGCTGTAAAGTTTGCGGATATCAACAACGTCAGGGCCAGCGGTGGGCGAGTGAACCGGCAACTCGTATTCTTTTCCGTGGACAGTCAGAGTGGCGGTTTTATTGCTATCGGTCATTTCATCCCTTCCTCAGTCATACGCAGGCCAGATCGACATCTGACCTTGCGGGCAACGGCTGCACACGGGCGCGCAGTCCGGTTGTTAGCGGAGCAGCATTACCCGAATGTGAAGATCGGGTTTAATCTACCGCGTCAGAAATTCGCGCCAGAGTTTCCTCTTTCCCAAGCACGAGCATCATATCAAACACCGAAGGTGTCACTGAACGGCCAGCCAACACAGCCCGCAACGGACCGGCAAGCTTTCCGAACTTTACCCCTTTCGTTTCTGCAAACGAATTCAGGGCCTCCTCCAGCTCGTTCCGGGACCAGCTAACATTTTGCAGATGCGGCGTCAATTCATCCAGTATACCATCGGATACAGCGGCCAGCGCTTTTTGGGCCTTCTCATCCGGAGAGATCGGGCGCTGCGTCAGAACAAAATGCGCTTTTTCAAGAAGTTCCGGGAAGGTACGGGCCCGATCTTTCAGGCAAAACATGGCGCGCTCCAGATCACCGGATTGTGTGCTGGTCAGCGCGGGCAAGCGGGCTGCCGCCAAGTAATCTTCGATTTCCTGCCGCAGCGCAGCATCATCCGAGATCGCGATGTGCTGTCCGCAGAGGTTCTCAAGCTTTTTCAGATCAAACCGGGCAGGGCTTTTGCCGATCCCATCCAGATCGAACCAGTCCTTGGCCTGCGCGTCGGTGAAGAACTCATCATCCCCGTGACTCCATCCCAGACGCGCCAAATAGTTGCGCATCCCGGCGGCAGGATAGCCCATGGCCTGATATTCCTGTGCCCCCAGCGCCCCGTGACGTTTGCTGAGCTTCTTGCCGTCGGGCCCGTGAATCAAAGGAATATGGGCCCAAACCGGCACGTCCCAGCCCATCGCCTGATAGATCATCATCTGACGCGCTGCGTTGTTCAGGTGATCGTCGCCGCGGATGACATGGGTCACTCCCATATCGTGATCGTCCACCACAACCGCCAGCATGTAGACCGGGGTCCCATCTGAGCGCAGCAGGATCATATCGTCCAACTGGTCATTGCGGATCGTCACATCCCCTTGCACCTGATCCCGGATCACCGTTTCACCGTCTCGCGGCGCCTTGATCCGAATCGCAAAAGGCGCGTCTGGGTGGCTTTCGGGATCGGCGTCCCGCCAGGGGCTGCGGAACAGCGTCGACTTGCCCTTGGCGCGCGCCTGTTCGCGAAAGGCTGCGATTTCTTCTTGAGTTGCAAAGCACTTGTAAGCCTTGCGCTGTGCCAGCAGCTCCTGAGCGACCTCGGCGTGGCGGGCGGCCCCTTCGAATTGACTTACGACCTCGCCATCGTGGTCAAGACCCAGCCAGGACATGCCCTGCAGGATCGCCGCCGTCGCTTCTGGGGTCGAGCGTTCGCGGTCCGTGTCCTCGATCCGCAGCAGAAACTTGCCGCCGCGACCACGGGCATAAAGCCAATTGAACAGCGCGGTGCGGGCGCCACCGATATGCAGGAAACCGGTGGGAGAGGGGGCAAATCGGGTGACGACCTGATCGGACATGGTGAGGCTTAACCTTTTAGTAACCGCGACGGGCATAATCTTGGCGCCTGTGTAACGAGCCCTAATGACGGGGGCAACCATGCGTGTCTCGGCACGGATCGCGGCGGCTTTGTCGAACCAACATGGCCACCTGTTCAACTGGGTTCCGGTGTGCATGGCCATCGGCATCGGCCTGTATTTCAGCCTGACGTTCGAACCTGGACACAAGGGATATGTCGCATTGGCGATTTTTGCCGGGGCTGCGCTGATCCTGCGCAGGTGGTTGCCGCAATCTTGTGCGCCGCTCGCAATTGGCATCGCGCTGATTGCCGCGGGGTTTCTGCTTGCGGGCGCGCGTGCGCATTTGGTGGCAGAGCCTGTGTTGAACTGGCGCTACTACGGCCCGGTTGAAGGGCGCATCATTGGGCTGGATCGCTCTGCTTCTGATGCGCTTCGGATCACATTGGATCAGGTCCGGCTTGATGACGTCGCGCCTCAAAACCGACCAAGCCGCGCCCGGTTGTCGCTGCATGGCGAGCACATAGATTTGCAACCTGGGCAAAGGGTCATGACCACTGCGCATCTGTCGCCGCCGCAGGGACCGGTTGAACCCGGAGGCTTTGATTTCCGCCGTCACGCCTGGTTTCAAAAGCTGGGGGCCGTTGGCTACACGCGTGTTCCCGTGATGACGGTTGCCCCCGCCGCGCTGGGGCAGGACGGGATCCGGGTCACCGCCGCGCGCATGGCCATTTCGAACCATGTGCGCAGTGTTTTGCCCGGAGAGGTTGGCGGCTTTGCCGCCGCGGTGACCACCGGCGATCGAAGCGGGTTGAACAACGAGACGCTAGAGACCCTGCGCGCCTCCAACCTGGCGCATTTGTTGGCAATATCCGGGTTGCATATGGGGTTGCTGACCGGGTTCGTCTTTGTGATCTGCCGTATGGGTTTCTCGGCCATTCCTGCGCTGGCTTTGCGGCTTCCGGTCCGCAAACTGGCCGCGATTTGCGCGCTGATGGCCGCTACGATCTATTTGTTGTTGTCCGGCAGCAACGTCGCGACAGAGCGCGCCTTTATCATGGTGTCCGTCATGTTCGGCGCGGTGTTGATGGACCGGCGCGCGATCTCGCTGCGGGCGGTGGCGACAGCTGCGATCATCGTTTTGATCCTGCGTCCGGATTCGCTACTCAGTCCGGGATTCCAGATGTCATTTGCCGCCACAACGGCGCTTGTGGCGATCTTTGGCGGGCTGCGCGACGCCAAAGTGGCAAAGGGACCCAATTGGGCGCGACCGGTCCTGGCGGTTCTGATGTCTTCGGCAATTGCGGGTCTTGCAACCGCGCCAATCGGTGCCGCGCATTTCAACACGATGTCGCATTACGGGTTGGTCGCAAACCTGCTGTCGGTGCCGATGATGGGCACGGTCGTGGTGCCATCTGCAGTGCTGGCCGCTTTGCTTGCACCGTTCGGGCTGGACTGGATCGCGCTTGAGGTGATGGGGCTTGGCCTGCGATGGATCCTGTTCGTGGCGCAGACGACATCGGCGATGGACGGGTCGCTGGGATATGTGGCCAGCCCGCCGGGATTTGTCCTGCCTTGTCTCGCCGTTGGCGCCCTGTGGGCGATCCTCTGGCAAGGGCGTGTGCGATGGGTCGGGTTGGCAGTTATGGCTGGCACCATGACGCTGTGGGGGCAGGGCGAGCGGCCGGAAGTTCTGGTCGCGGATACCGGAGGTCTGATCGGCGTGATGACTAATGAAGGCCGCGCGCTCAGCAAAGAAAGAGGCAGCGGTTTCGTCGCCTCGGTCTGGTTGGAAAACGATGGGGACGGCGCAGATCAGGGAATGGCCGCAGGCCGTTGGCCGGGCGCGCCGGAGCCGGTTCAACGCTATCTCATCGGAAACAAAGAACTGGTGCACATTACGGGAAAGAGGGCGGCACAGAATTTTGCAGAATGCAAATCAGACCAGATCATCATATCCCCGGTCGCTCTGAACCTGAGCGGGGCCTGTGGTGTTTATGATCCTGACAAACTGCTGCGGACCGGCAGTGTTGCGATCAGCCGCGGAAAACTGGTGACAAGCGCCGACGTGACAGGTCGACGCCTGTGGTCTGGTACGGATCAGTAGCTGCGGATCAGGCCCACCAGTCGGCCTTGTACCTTCACCTTGTCGTCGGGCAGAACGCGCGTTTCATAGGCCGGGTTTGCAGCCTCAAGCGCGATGGCGTTGCCGCGGCGGAAGAACCGTTTGAGCGTCGCTTCCTGATCTTCGACCAACGCCACCACTATGTCACCATTGTCAGCAGCCGAAGTTTCGCGGATCACAACCACGTCGCCATCGTTGATGCCCGCGTCGATCATCGAGTCGCCCCGAACCTCAAGCGCATAGTGCTCGCCCTTGCCGGACACCATCGAACCGGGCACCGCAACCCGGTGCGAGACATGGCTGATCGCCTCAATCGGAACACCTGCAGCGATCCGGCCCATGACGGGCAGTTCCAGCGCGTCCACGGTCACGGGTTCAAAATTCGCTGGCCGCGGGCCCGAGGGTTTGTCGCCTTCGATGACGCGTGGGTTAAAGCCAGCCGTTGGCTCACCACCAAGGCTTTCTGGTAATTTCACAATTTCGATAGCGCGGGCGCGGTGGGCCAGTCGTCGGATGAACCCGCGTTCTTCCAACGCTGTGATCAGCCGGTGGATGCCGGATTTGGACCGCAGATCCAGCGCAGCCTTCATTTCATCAAAACTGGGGGGAACACCGTCCGATTGAACGCGTTTATGGATGAATTCCAGCAAATCCAATTGCTTCTTGGTCAGCATTGCTCAAACCTCGTCGCTCATGCGTTTTCTTTTGTTCTACGCATGTTCACGTTTTGTGTCAACGGATTTGCAATGTTCTCAGATTGGCAGGTAGCGAACCACGTCGCCCGTCGGGCGCTCAGGATCTTCGGGATCGCGCACCAAAAGGGCGTTGGCCTGGGCCAGAACGCTCAGCAAAGAGCTGTCCTGATCGGCACAGGCCCGGATGCCGTTTTCGTCAACGATTGCACGCATATAGTGTTCCCGTGGGCCGTTCTTGCCGATGGGCTCCAACAACCGGGCAGAGCGGAACGGATCCAGCACCTGATCCATCCCCAGCATCTGGCGCACCATCGGGACAAGAAACAGATACCCGCAGACCATCGCGCTGACCGGATTGCCGGGCAGACCAACCATGGCCGCGTCACCCATGCGCCCCGCCATTAGTGGTTTTCCGGGCCGCATCCGAATCTTGTAAAAGGACCGCTCCATCCCCATCGCTTCGGAAACGTTTGCGACCAGATCATAATCCCCGACAGAGGCACCGCCGATGGTCACCACAAGATCGGCGCCCTGCGCCAGTTTGAAGGCCGTTTCAAGCGAGGCGGTGGTGTCTTTGGCAATCGGCAGAATGCGGACATGTGCGCCCGCGTTTTCCAGCATGGCTTTGAGGCCAAAGGTATTTGACGCGATGATCTGATCGGGGCCGGGGGTTTCACCGGGCATCACCAATTCATCGCCGGTCGATATCAGGGCGATCTGAGGTTTGCGTGAGACCGTCACCTCGGGCACGTTCATAGCGGCAATCAGGGCGACATCTTCGGGTCGCAAAAGGCGCGGTGTGTCGATTGTTGTGCCGATGGTGAAATCCACACCGGCAGGGCGGATGTTCGATTTGGGTCCGGGCGCGTCTGTGATGGTGATCAGGTCGCCGCGCCGCTCGACATCCTCTTGGATGACCACGAAATCGGCGCCTTCGGGAATGGGTGCACCAGTGAAAATGCGCACAGCCTGGCCTGGCCCAACCGTGCCCACATACCGAGCGCCTGCTGCCGCTTCGCCGATGACTTTGAACATCGCGTGCAGCTCGACTTCGTCGGATTTGACCGCATAACCATCCATCGAGGACGCTGCGAAGGGCGGCTGATCCCGGGTTGCAACCACATCTGCCGCAAGAAAGCGTCCGGCGGCATCGGCCAAGGGTACGCTTTCGGTCTCAGAGCGGCCGATCAGATCAAACAGCAGGGCACGGGCGTCTTTAACAGATATCATTCCGCTTCATAACGCCCTGATTTTCCGCCGTCTTTCAGCAATACGCGCATGCCGCCGATCTCCATCTCTTTGTCGACGGCCTTGGCCATGTCATAGACCGTAAGCGCGGCAGTGGACACGGCTGTCAGGGCCTCCATCTCAACCCCGGTCTGGCCGGTGGTCTTGACGGTTGCTTCAATCTGAACCCCGGGCAAATCCGGGTCCAGCGTCAGCTCAACGGCCACGCGGGTCACGGGCAGCGGGTGACACAGGGGGATCAGGTCAGGCGTTTTCTTTGCCCCCATGATCCCGGCCAGCCGGGCCACCCCCAGAACGTCGCCCTTCTTGGCGCGGCCTTCGGAAATGATTTCAAAGGTTTCCTGCGCCATCTTGATGTGACCAGCAGCAACAGCGACGCGGTCGGTGACGGCCTTGTCTGAGACATCGACCATATGCGCCTGGCCTTGAGCATCGAAGTGGGTCAGCGGCATCACATCACCCCGGGGCCAAGCGGATTAGCCAGCAAGGCGCGGGTTGCAGCCTCGACATCATCCTGACGCATCAGGCTTTCGCCGATCAGAAAGCACCGCGCGCCGTAGCGGGCAATATCGGCCAAATCGGCGGGGGTGCTAAGGCCGCTTTCGCACACAATTGTCCGATCTGCGGGAACAAGCTTTGACAGGCGGCGCGTGGTGTCCAACGTTGTCTCAAAGGTCTTGAGGTTGCGGTTGTTGATCCCGATCAGCGGGCTTTTCAACACGGAAGCGCGTTCCAGTTCAGCCTCGTCGTGAACCTCGATCAAAACATCCATGCCCCAGTCAAAGGCGGTTTGCTCAAGCTCTTCGGCCTGCGCGTCACTGACCGAAGCCATGATGATCAAGATGCAGTCGGCGTCCAGTGCGCGCGCCTCGATCACCTGATAGGGGTCATACATGAAATCCTTGCGCAAAGCGGGCAGCGTAGTCGCGGCGCGGGCCTGGGTCAGAAAATCCTTGGCGCCCTGAAAGCTTGGCGTATCTGTCAGCACCGACAGACATGTTGCACCGCCATCTTCATAGGCTTTTGCCAGAACCGGCGGATCAAAGTCGTCGCGGATCAAACCCTTTGACGGGCTGGCCTTTTTGACCTCTGCGATCAGGCCATATCCCTGGCGCGAGGCATGTTGCAAAGCATCGGCAAACCCGCGTGGCTCGGACGCAGATTTTGCCTCGGCTTCAAGGATTTCCAAAGATTTGTTGGCCTTGTCTGCGGCCACTTCTTCCAGCTTGTAGGCTTTGATCTTGTCCAGAACGGTCTCAGTCATGCGGCTTCCTGTGTGATGCGCGCCAGGGCAGTAATTTTATCTTTGGCTTTTCCGCTGTCGATGCTTTCGGCAGCGCGGGCGACACCTTCGCGCAGATCGCCAACCGCATCCGCCACCACCAGAGCAGCCGCGGAATTGAGCAGCACCGCATCGCGATAGGCCGAGGGTTCGCCGTCCAGCAAGGCCTGGAACGCAACTGCATTTTCTTCGGGTGTGCCACCGATGATGTCTTCGAACGGATGTACCGGCAGTCCCGCATCTTCGGGGTGGATCTCAGCCTCTTTCACGGTGCCGCCTTCGACCGAGGCGACCCAGCTGACGCCGGTGATTGTCAGCTCGTCCGTGCCGTCCGAGCCGTGTACCAGCCAGGCGTGTTCCGCGCCCAACAGGCCAAGCGTTTCGGCCATCGGGCGGATCAGATCGCGGCTGAAGGCGCCGGTCAGTTGGCGTTTGACACCAGCGGGATTGGTCAGCGGCCCAAGAATGTTGAAGATCGTGCGTGTGCCAAGTTCTTGCCGCGAGGGCATCACATGGGCAATCGCCGGGTGATGCATCGGCGCCATCATAAAGCCGATACCGACCTCTTCCAGCGCCTTTTCAACGACTTCGGGGCCAACCATAACGTTGATACCCAATTGCCCCAGCGCATCTGCCGCGCCGGACTTTGAACTGAGGTTGCGGTTGCCGTGTTTCGCAACCGTGACACCGGCACCGGCCACGACAAATGCGGTCGCGGTCGAGATGTTAAGCGTACCTTTACCGTCACCACCTGTGCCCACGATATCCATCGCGCCATCCGGCGCGGTGACGGGGTTGCATTTTGCGCGCATCACAGCAGCGGCAGCGGCGTATTCGTCAACAGATTCTCCGCGTGTCCGCATTGCCATCAACAACCCGCCGATCTGGCTGGGCGTGGCGGCCCCGTCGAACAGGATTTCAAAGGCTTGCTCGGCCTCGGCACGGGTCAGGTGCCGGTCAGCCGCTGCACCGATCAGCGGTTTCAACAGGTCGCTCATGCGGGGACTTTCATCTCGTTCAGGAAATTCTTGAGCAACGCATGGCCATGCTCGGACGCGATGGATTCCGGGTGGAACTGAACGCCGTGAATGGGCAGTTCCTTGTGCTGCAACCCCATGATGGTTCCATCGTCGAGTTCAGCCGTGATCCCAAGACTGTCGGGCAGAGTGTCGCGATCCACGATCAGCGAATGATATCGCGTCGCCTCAAACGGCGAGGGCAGCCCGGCGAACAGACCTTTGCCGGTGTGGTGCATGGTGCCCATCTTGCCGTGTACAATCTCGTGGCAGCGCACAACGTTGCCACCAAACACTTGCCCGATTGTTTGATGCCCAAGACAGACGCCCATCAGGGGCGTTCTGGTCTCGGCTGCGGCTTGCGTCAGGGCAAGGCAGATCCCGGCCTGATCCGGATCACAAGGACCCGGGCTTAGCAAGATGCCAGCAGGGTTCATGGCCATTGCTTCCTGTACGTCCAGGGCATCATTTCGACGCACGACCATTTCGGCCCCAAGTTCGCCCAAATAATGAACCAGGTTGTAGGTAAACGAGTCATAGTTGTCGATCAGCAGCAGCATTTGGGCACTTATCTTCCTATTGGCATTTCGGGCTAGCGATACAGCCCCCGGCCACGGTATAATGTCGGGACATACATGCTCAGGCTTGTGCGGCAGCGTCAAGGGGACATCCCCAATCTGATTGCCACGCAAGGAAGTACCGCACAAGACGGTGTCCTGACATGTGAGGCAGATAGCAACGCGAGAGGCGAGGTTACAATGGGCGGATATATCGGTGGATTGGGCGCCGGGTTGGTCAGTGTTCTGGCAATAGCTGCGGTTTTGTCGACGAACACACCGCTGACACGCAAGCCGGAAGTCACAACAGAAGCGCCGAAAGTGGGCGCCGCGCCAGAACCTTTGGCTGGCGCCATTGAAGATACGGCAACGGCGGATGCCGGTTTGGTCAAGTTGGTGCCCCGTGCGCCCGAAACACCAGCCGAGGCGACAGAGACGTTGGCGGAATTGGACGCTGCGGTTGTAAGTTCTGATTCTCAGCCTGAAAGCGGGGCGGCCCCGTCTGCGCCCGCAACGCCAGAAACTCCGCCGGAACAGGTGGTTCGTGTCCGGTCGGAACAGCCTGCGCCACAGCCGGCCCTTGTGACCACGCCTGAAACGCCGCAGAACACGGCCGAGCAACCTGAATTGGTCGAAAACGTCCCTGCGCCTGCGCAGGAAGAGGTTGTCGTGGCCGAGCCTGTTCAAGAAGAACCGGTTCAGGACGAGCCCGCGACGGTAGAACCTGTTCAGGACGTGGTTGAAGTTCTGCCCGAGGCAGAGCCCGAGCCCGAAATTCTGGCCGAAGTCGTGGTCGAGCCCGAGATCAATCTGCAAGACAATCCGATCGCGGTCGAAGGCGAGGAGGACACAACGCCTCGCAAAGAACCGCGTGTATCGTCCCTGCCGCAGATTACCGCTGATGAGGGCCAGACCGGCGGAACGCTGATCGGCAAGCGCGTTGTCCCCCTGACCGAACGGGACAATGCCGAGGAAGAAGTGGTCGAAGCCGAGCCGGTGCCCGCAAAGACGGGCAAACCGATCGAAGATCATGCGGCCGATTTTGAAAATCCAGAAGACAAGCCCTTGATGTCGATCATCCTGATTGATGATGAGGGGTCGTTCGGGGCAGAGGCGCTTCAGGATTTCCCTTATCCGCTAAGCTTTGCAATTAGCCCGTCTGATCCTGACGCCGCCGAGAAAATGGCCCGCCACCGTGCGGCCGGGTTCGAGGTTCTGGCGCTGACAGATCTGCCCGAAGCCGCAAGCGCGCAGGACGCCGAAGTCTCGTTGTCGGTCTGGTTGGATACGTTGCCCGAGGCGGTCGGTATTCTTGAAGGCGTCGAAAGTGGCATTCAGGGCAATCGAAAACTGGCCGATCAGGTGGCCGCAATTGCGGGCGCATCGGGTCGCGGCCTGATCACGCAGGATAGCGGGCTGAACACGGTGCAGAAACTGGCCGCGCGCAATGGTGTTCCCTCTGGCGTGGTGTTCCGCGATTTTGATGGCGCAAAACAGGATGCCAAGGTCATGCGCCGGTTCCTGGATCAGGCGGCGTTCCGCGCCGGGCAGGAGGGCGCTGTTGTCATGATGGGTCGCGTTCGGCCCGAGACGATATCAGCGCTGCTGATGTGGGGGCTGGAAGATCGTGACAACCGGGTAGCACTTGCCCCGATCTCAGCCGTGATGATCAGCCAAGTGCCCGAAGGCGCGGCGTCTTTGGAGTATTGATGGTGTAAGCGGGCCTCCCGCTTACCCGTTCCCGTTGCCGGTAAAGCGCGCCGCGTCTGCGGCCGCCCGGCGAATAGCGTTGGACTTGTGGACGGTCTCCATAAACTCAGCCTCGGGATCGCTGTCATAGACCACTCCACCACCGGCCTGAATGTAAAGCTTGCGATCCTTCACGATGGCGGTGCGCAAGGCGATACACATATCCATATCGCCACCCGCGCTGAAATAGCCGACCCCGCCGCCATAAACGCCGCGCTTTTCAGGCTCTAGCTCGTCGATGATTTCCATGGCACGCACTTTGGGCGCGCCAGAAACCGTACCTGCGGGCATACCGGCAAAGAACGCATCGAGGGCATCCTTGTCCTCGGCCAGTTCGCCAACCACGTTCGAGACGATGTGCATAACATGGCTATAGCGTTCGATGATGAATTCTTCGGTTGGACGAACGGTTCCGATCTTGGCCACGCGGCCCGTGTCGTTGCGACCCAGGTCCAGCAGCATAAGATGCTCAGCCAGTTCTTTCTTGTCCGCCAGCAAATCCAGCTCGTTCGCCTTGTCCTCTTCCGGCGTTGCGCCGCGCGGGCGAGTGCCTGCGATGGGACGGATTGTCACTTCGTCGCCAAAGACACGGACCAGGATTTCGGGGCTTGCGCCGACAACCTGAAAACCGCCGAAGTTGAAATAGAACATGAAGGGCGACGGGTTAGTGCGCCGCAGAGACCGATAAAGCGCAAAGGGCGGCAGCGGGAAATCCTGCGTCCAACGCTGCGCTGGCACCACCTGAAAGATGTCGCCCGCGCGGATGTATTCCTTGGCTTTTTCAACCGCTTCCATGTAGCCCGACTTGGTGAAATTCGACACCGGAGGCGCGATTTCATGGGCGTCCCCCAGATCGCGAGACTCAGCAGGCATGGCGCGTTCCAGATCGCGCACGGCGTCCATGACCCTTTCGGCGGCTTGCGCATAAGCAGCCTTGGCCGATTGGCCGTCGCTGACCCAGGCGGGTGACACCACGGTGACCTCGCCTTTGACACCGTCCAGAACCGCAATAACCGAGGGGCGCATCATGATTGCGTCAGGCAATTCCAGCGGGTCGGGATTCACGTTCGGCAGGTATTCAACCAGCCGCACCATGTCATATCCCAGATACCCAAACAGCCCCGCCGCAGCCTGCGGCAGGTCGTCAGGCAAGGCGATCCGAGATTCCGCCAGCAAGTCGCGCAGGTTATCCATCGGATTGCCGTCTTGCGGCTCGAAACTGTCCGGATCAAAGCGGGCAGAGCGGTTTAGCGCGCTTTGTTCGCCATGGCAGCGCCAGATCAGGTCGGGTTTCATCCCGATGATCGAATAGCGCCCGCGCACCTCTCCGCCAGTGACGGATTCCAGCATGAACGCGTCTTTCTGCGCGCCTGTCAGCTTGAGCATCAGCGAAACCGGCGTATCAAGATCGGCAGCAAGACGGGTATAAACAACCTGGTTTTCACCCGCCTCATAGGCGCGCGCAAAACTGTCGAACTCGGGTGTCAGGGCCATCTTGGAACTCTAGTGCTGGCTGGCCTGAACAGCATTCAGGGCTTGCTGGTCAACCACGGGGCGTGCGCGGGTCTGGGCGTCGCGGACATAGATATCAAAAATGTTCTGCGCCAGCGCCTGGTTCATCTGCGCGGCCAGAGCCTCTTGCATCAGACGCTGTTCTTCGGTTTCAGCCGGGGGCAGTTCTTCGTCCAGACGCACGATCAGAGCGGTGCCTTCGCCAGGTACGATGCGCAATTCGCCCGGTTCCATCTCGAAAATCTGTTCCATGAAATTGACCGGCGCGTCGCCGATGAATGCGGTGCGCGTCACGGCGTTTTCAACGCGGAATGGCAGACCTGTTGCGGTGAAATCGCCATCCGCCTGCAGTTGGGTCAACACCGTTTCGGCCTGCGCCTGCAGTGCCTTGGCGGTTTCATCCTGCGTCCATGCCGCGATAACGGCAGGGCGCGCGTTGTCCAGCGGTTCGGGGCGCGGGGGAAGAACGTCGTCCAGGCGCAGCGCAAAGATCGAGCCATCTTCGAGGAACTCAATCTCGGGGAAGTCACCGTCCTGAACGGCCTGCGCAACCGAGCGGAAACCGTCATAGGCGGCAACACCTTCGTCGCTTTGGCGGGTCCAATCGATCTGCCCCAGCTCCATTTCGGTTTCGGTTACCAGTTCTTCTAAGGTCGCTCCACCAGCCAACAGATCGTTGATGTCCTCGGCTTGCGCCTCGATCATGCGGCGGGCACGGTCCGAAGCCAGTTCCTGACGCAGCTCGGGCTCGGCGGTTTCAAAAGAGACGCTGTTGGCGGCAAGTGTTCCGTTGATACGGAACAAGGCCGGACCAAAGGTCGAAGGCAAAGGGCCAACGACATCGTCAATCTCGGCAGCAAAGACCGCATCAGCGGCGTCGCCAAGATCTTCTCGTGTGACATCGCCCAGGTCAATGTCGCTCAGTTCCAGCTGACGGTCCCGCACCAGTTGTTCGAAACTCGTGCCGACCTCGAACTGTGCCAGGGCTTGTGTCGCGCTCTCTTCGTCGGGAAAGACCAGCCGTTCAACCAAGCGCCGTTCGGGCTGTTGATATTGGTCCGCGCGCTGATCATAGAGCCGGCGCAGATCTTCCTCGGGCACTTCGATGGTATCCAGCAGCGCATCCGGCGACAGGATCGCATAGGTCAGCTGTTTGGTTCGGGGCAGGGTGAAGCGATCAGTGTTGTCGTCATAATAGGTCTGCACCTGCGCGGCCGTCGGGGCAGGCACAGGCGTTTCCAGCGCATCTGCGGCCAACGTCGCCATGGTGAAACTGCGACGGGTCAGCACATAGTCCGACAGCGCCTGTGTCAGGGTCATCGGCATCTCAACGCCGCCCATGAGTGCGCCCTGAACCAAAGTGCGTGCAGATTCCTTGCGCAGATCGGATTCGAATTCGGCATCCGTCATGCCGACCTGTTCCAGCTGAAACCGGTAGGCTTCGCGGTCAAAAGTGCCGTCAACACCTTGAAACGCCGGAATTTGTACAATCTCGGCCTGCAAATTCTCGTCACCGATAGAGATACCAAGCTGGGCAACTTCGTTGTCCAGCGCCGCGGTCGAGATCAGGCGCGACAGGGCAAGGCGGTCCAGTCCAATTTCGTGCGCTTGAGAAATCTGCATGGGCTGCCCGGTTTGGGCCTCGACCGCGCGGATTTCGCGCTGCAATTCGCGGAAATAGTCATCGACCGAGACATGCTCGTCCCCGACGGTGGCAACGGTGCGCACCGTACCGGTCAGGCTGGTTGCACCGAACCCGGCCAGGCCAAGCATCAAAAGCCCCATGAGGATCCAGACAAAGGTTTTGGACAGGTTTTTCATGTGACCTCTTGATGTCTAACGGCAGTCATTGCCCGTTCGCTTGCGGCCTTGAATACGACGCGCATCGCCGGGGGGCAAGATCAGAAGGAAACCGATGCCAGACGGTTGAACAATTGCCCGATTCCCGCGCGGTCCAGGTTGGCGAATGCGACCCGGACCTGACGCTTTCCGGAGGGGTCGGTTTCAGGCACAAACATGGTGCCCGGCAACAGCAGAACGCCTGCGTCCGGCACCAGCCTGCGGGCCAACTCGTCCGATGGCAGATCGAACGGATGTTCCAGATAGGCGAAATAGGCACCCAGACCCAACAAACGCCAGCCTTTGGCCTCAAGCGCGGGCATGCCTTCGGCAATTGCCGCGCGGCGGTCGAGGATTTCGTCACGCTCACCCGCGACCCATTGCGACAGGTTCTGCATGCCCCAAAGGGCCGCGAACTGCCCGATCTGGCCGGGGCAAATGGCGACCGTATCCAGAAACTTCTCCATCTCGGCCAGAAGACCCGTGCCCGTTGCGACAGCGCCAACGCGGTGCCCGGTTAGGCGGTATGCTTTGGAGAACGAATAGAGATGAACCAGCGTCTCATCCCAGCCCGGTTGCTGGAACAACTCATGCGGCGGGCCAGAGCGGCTGTCAAAGTCGCGATAGGTTTCATCAACGATCAGTTTCACACCGGTTTCGCGGGACAGATCATAAAAGGCGCGCACCAGCTCGGCTGGATATTCCACACCGCCCGGATTGTTCGGTGTGACCAGTGCAATCGCGCGCGTCTTAGGGGTGATCAGCCCGCGTGCTGTGTCCGGGTCGGGCAGAAGATCATCGCCCGTGGGCAGATCAATCGCCGCGACACCCGCCATATCCAGCCACATTTTATGGTTGAAATACCAGGGCGTTGGCAGGATAACCTCATCCCCTTCATCGGTGATGGCCGAAATGGTGGCCGCGAAGGCTTGATTGCAGCCCGATGTAATGGCGACCTGATCAGCGGTGACCGTGGCATCGTAATGCTGTCCGATCTGAGCGGCCAAAGCACCGCGCAGATCGTCGTTGCCCAGAACCGGACCATAGAGATGCGCGCTGTCTTCGCGCACAGCGAACTCCGCCATTGCCTGACGCAGGGCCAGTGGCGGCGGATCGACCGGTGCCGCCTGACTGACATTGATCAAGGGACGGTCGTTGGGAAAGGTTACCCCGTCCAGCCATCGCCGCGCCTCCATCACCGGAGGGGCAAATGTGGCTTTGGTACGGGTTTGGGTCATGAGGATTGTTTGCGAGGCTCTGCCTCGCGCTCCGAGGTATTTTTGAACAAAAGTAGGACGAGTCAGTCCGTGCCCCGGTAGGGTTCGACATATTGCAAGGCCATGTCCCAAGGGAAGAAGATCCAGGTGTCCTGGCTAACCTCGGTGATAAAGGTATCCACCATCGGGCGACCTTGGGGCTTGGCGTAGACGGTTGCGAAATGGGCATTGGGATACATCTCGCGCACCAGTTCGAGTGTCTTGCCACTGTCGACCAGATCATCGACGATCAAGATGCCCGTGCCATCGCCCATCAGGCCTGCATCCGGCGCCTTGAGCACTTCTGCCTGACCGCGTTCCTGATGGTGATAGGACCGCACGCTGATCGTATCGACAGTGCGAATGTCCAATTCGCGGCTGACAATCATGGCCGGGGCCATGCCGCCGCGGGTGATCGCTACGACCGCGCGCCAATTGCCATCATCGGGGCCCTGACCGTCGAGCCGCCACGCAAGCGCGCGCGAGTCACGGTGAATTTGATCCCAGCTGATGTGAAAACCCTTTTCGTGGGGCAGACGGTCTTTGGCGCTCATCGCTGTTACCCTTTTTCCACGTCCGGTGCATCGACTGCTTTCATGCCGACGATGTGATAGCCCGAATCCACGTGCAGGTTTTCGCCGGTCACGCCGCTGCTGAGATCCGACAGCAGATACAGCGCCGATTTGCCTACATCGTTGATGGTCACGTTGCGGCGCAGGGGCGAATTGTACTCGTTCCACTTCATGATATAGCGGAAATCACCGATACCACTGGCGGCCAGCGTTTTGATCGGTCCGGCCGAGATCGAGTTGACGCGGATACCGTCCTTGCCCAGATCCTCGGCCAGGTATTTGACCGACGCCTCAAGCGCAGCCTTGGCGACACCCATGACATTATAATGGGGCATGACCTGCTCGGCCCCGTAATAGGTGAGCGTGACGGCACTGCCGCCTTCGCCCATCATCTTTTCAGCGCGCTGCATGACGGCGGTGAACGAATACACCGAGACATCCATGGTCAGATTGAAATTGGCGCGGCTGGTATCGACATAGCGCCCGCGCAATTCGTTCTTGTCAGAAAATCCGATGGCGTGAACCACAAAATCCAGCTTGCCCCATTTTTCTTCCAGCGCGCCAAAGAGCGTATCGATCGAAGCTTCGTCGCTGACATCGCAGGGCAGGACAATTTCGCTGCCCAATTGCGCTGCCAGCGGATCGACGCGCTTTTTCAGCGCATCACCCTGGTAGGAAAACGCCAGCTCGGCGCCAGCGTCGGACAAGGCGCGGGCTATTCCCCATGCGATTGATTTGTCATTGGCCAGTCCCATGATGAGGCCGCGTTTGCCGGCCATCAACTGATTTGACATGTTTAGGTTCTCCGCCTGTCGTCGCGTTGTGTTTGGTTGGTTTATGCCATTGATTGGCCTGCATCAAGGCCATGCGCTCTTGCCCGGAGCGTGATCTCGCCGTAGGGTCGTTAATAAATGTTTCCAGGGGATGGAAATGAACGAGCAAAGCGGCATTTTTGCCGGCACCGATCCATTTGATATTGCACGTCGGTGGTTGGCAGAAGCTGAAGTGACGGAACCAAATGATCCGAACGCGATTGCTTTGGCGACCGTGGATTCGGAAGGCATGCCAAATGCCCGAATGGTCCTGTTGAAAGAAATCGAGGCTGAGGCCTTTGTGTTTTATACCAACTACCACAGCAAAAAAGCACAGGAGCTGAATAGCGCCGGGACAGGGGCGTTTGTGATGCATTGGAAATCCTTGCGGCGTCAGATTCGTGTTCGTGGTACAATTACCCGCGAAGATGGACCGCAGGCGGATGAGTATTACGCCTCGCGATCACTCAAAAGCAGGCTGGGGGCCTGGGCCTCGCACCAATCCCAGCCTTTGGACAGCAGGGCCTCATTGATGGCTGAAGTGGCAAAAGTTACGGCCAAGCTTGGCCCGAACCCGCCGCGCCCTAGTTTTTGGGGTGGATACCGACTGACACCGGTTGAAATTGAGTTCTGGGCGGATGGTGCCTTTCGATTGCATGACAGGTTTCGCTGGACGAAGAATGCGCCCGATGCCGCGTGGGAGATACAGAGGTTGAATCCATGACGTTCGCGTATCGTGAAATGCAACACACCAGAAACAAAGAGTTTTTTCGGCTTGAAATTACTAAGTATTTCAATCAACAACGGACCCCTAAAACCGTGGCGATTTGCGTATTGAGAAAACTGTGCCAGAAGATTTGAACAGCATGTATCGAGTCCGTGGACACGTGAAATGGTTCGACCCTGCGAAAGGGTACGGATTCGTTGTGTCTGACGAAGGCGGGCCGGATATTCTGTTGCATGTCAATGTATTGCGCAACTTCGGGCAAAGCTCGGTAGCCGATGGCGCTGGCATCGAGATCATGACGCACAAGACGGATCGGGGTGTTCAGGCCGTTGAGGTCATCCGCATCGATCCGCCCGAGCGCGCCGATACGCTGCTGCTGGCGGATTTCGCCGAGCTCGATCCCAATACCATTGCGCAAGCCCCGCTAGAGGCCGCGCGCGTCAAGTGGTTCGACAAGGGCAAGGGGTTCGGTTTTGCCAATGTGTTTGGCAGTAACGAAGACGTTTTCCTGCATATAGAAGTGCTTCGCAGGTCCGGTCTTGCTGATCTGCAGCCCGGCGAGGCCCTGGCAATGCGCGTCATCGACGGCAAACGTGGTCGGATGGCGGCTCAGGTCTTGGCGTGGGAAGCCGCGTTAGGCGTCTGATATCCGCATGTTCCGATTCCTTGTCGCCCTGTTCGTTCTGACAATCGCCCTGGGCAGCCAGGTTCTCGCAGACTGTCGGGCGGATCGCGTCACTTTGCGAAATGGCCAAACGGAAGTCCGGTTCGATATCGAATTGGCACAAACCCAACAGGAACGATCGCGCGGATTGATGTTTGTCGAACATTTGCCCAATCGGTCGGGCATGCTGTTTATCTTCGACCCGCCGCAACCTGTCGCGTTCTGGATGAAAAACACTCTGATTCCCTTGGACATGATCTTTGTGGATCGGGCAGGGACTGTGACTCGTGTTCACCAGGGCGCTATTCCCGGTGATCTCACTCCGATTGAGGGCGGTGATTCAGTGTATGCAGTGCTTGAAATCAACGCGGGCCTGTCCGCGCGCTATGGGATTGAGCCTGGCACACAGTTGCGGCACGAAGTTTTTTCACAAGGTCCCGCAATTTGGCCGTGTTAGGGCTTTTCAAATCAGAACAGCCCGTTTAGGAAGGCGCACGGTCCGGGGCGTGGCGCAGTCTGGTAGCGCACCTGTTTTGGGTACAGGGGGTCGTAGGTTCGAATCCTGCCGCCCCGACCATTTCTTTCTTACACGGGTATTCCACCATAACTGGTGTAGAGCCGCGAGAAATCGCGGTCGAGCGTTTCGCTTTCCACAGGTATCCTGATCGTTCCGCCATCCTTTTGCGGCACCAGAAAAAACGTGTCGGCATCGACCTGATACCCGCCCTGATTCCTGGTCGAGCTTAACCGGGTGACGATGCGTGGCAGATCCTGCGGATAACCATCAAAGCTGAGAATCAAAAAGGCGGTGGCTTCGGGTGTCAGAAGCGCCCGGCACTCGACTGCGTCCTTGCCCGCTTTGACGTAATCCTCACCCGGTCCGGCGCAATCCGTTTCGAATGTCTTGAACAGGGTTTCCGGATAGTTCGCAAATTGCGCACTGCGAGAGGCCTTGGGCTGTTCTTGTGGTGTACACGCCACAAAAAGGGCCAGCAAAGGAACTAGGCAAAGCGCGCGCATCCCAAAAACCACTCTGATCAATTCGGGTCTGTCTGTCAGACTATGGCATCTCATTTGGTTACGCGACGATGATTCTGTGAAATCCTCGTTAATGTGCGTTTACGTGATGAATGGCCGGTAACTGTGCCCGGGAAAATGAGAATTCCGTCTGGAAAATGGTTAACGCTCCTGTGGAGCAATGCCGCCCTTTCTGTGGAAGAATCGCACATGGGCAAATTCCCGCTGGCCCAATCCGTCGGGTCAACAAAAAAGATTTCAAAAATCGCTGAAAAAGTCCGTTGACCAACTATGGGTGAATACGTCAGATTGTATGAGCCGGACAGTGTGCCACTAAATCTGGTAGGCAATGACCAGAAACGGGCGCCGGGGCAAGGGACAGATAACTACCATTGTGACGTTTAACCGAATGCGCGGTTTTGTGCTGCTTAGGGCAGCTACCTGATCCTTTTGTCCAAATTTCCGGCACGCATAGGGCGGCAGCCTTCAACACAATATTTGGTGTTGGGTCGGTCGAAATTGAAAAGTTTGAAGCTGGGGCAGCGGACATGAAAATTGAAAGAAAATTCACCAAGCCAGAACAGGATGCATACGCTGATCTGGATTTTGTGTCCGCGACATCCGAAATCCGCAATCCCGACGGAACCATTGTGTTCCGTCTTGATGACATCGAAGTGCCCGCAAGCTGGAGTCAGGTCGCAAGTGATGTCATTGCGCAGAAGTATTTCCGCAAAGCGGGCGTTCCGTCCAAGCTGAAGAAGGTCAAAGAAAAAGACGTTCCCGAATTCCTGTGGCGTTCGGTTCCGGCTGATGGTGCTGAATTTGACGGGGAAACCTCGTCGAAGCAGGTGTTTGACCGTCTGGCCGGCGCCTGGGCATATTGGGGCTGGAAAGGCGGCTACTTCTCGACCGAGGATGACGCGCGCGCATACTTTGACGAGATGCGCTATATGCTGGCGACCCAGCGCGCCGCGCCGAACTCGCCGCAGTGGTTCAACACCGGTCTGCACTGGGCTTATGGTATCGATGGTCCGGCGCAGGGGCACCACTATGTGGACTACAAAACCGGCAAACTGACAAAATCGAAATCCGCCTATGAGCATCCGCAGCCGCATGCGTGCTTTATTCAGTCCGTCGATGATGATCTGGTGAACGAAGGCGGCATCATGGACCTGTGGGTGCGCGAAGCGCGCCTGTTCAAGTACGGCTCGGGCACAGGCACCAATTTCAGCCATCTGCGAGCCGAAGGGGAATCGCTGTCGGGTGGCGGCAAATCCTCGGGCCTGATGGGCTTTCTCAAGATCGGCGACCGCGCCGCAGGCGCGATCAAATCGGGCGGCACAACCCGTCGGGCAGCGAAGATGGTGATCGTCGATGCCGATCACCCCGATATCGAGCAATTCATCGAATGGAAGGTGATCGAAGAGCAGAAAGTGGCCTCGATCGTTGCCGGATCGAAGATGCACGAGAAGATGCTGAACGGCATATTCGAGGCCATCCGCTCCTGGGACGGTGCGGCAGATGACGCCTATGATCCCAACAAGAACGATAGCCTGAAGACAGCTGTGCGTGAGGCGAAGAAGGTCGCGATCCCTGAGACTTATATCAAGCGCGTGCTGGATTATGCGCGGCAGGGCCACGACAGCATCGAGTTCCCGACCTATGATACGGACTGGGATTCGGAAGCCTATAGCTCGGTCTCAGGCCAGAACTCGAACAACTCGATCCGTGTGACCAACGCGTTCCTGACCGCCGTTGAGAAAGACGCCGATTGGGAGTTGATCAACCGCACCGATGGCAAAGTCGCCAAGACCGTCAAGGCCCGCGATCTGTGGGAAAAGGTTGGACATGCCGCATGGGCCTGCGCCGATCCCGGAATCCAGTTCCATGACACGGTGAACGAATGGCACACTTGCCCCGAAGATGGTGAGATCCGTGGTTCGAACCCGTGCTCGGAGTATATGTTCCTCGACGACACAGCCTGCAACCTGGCGTCAATGAACCTGCTGACCTTCCTCAAGGATGGTGAGTTCCAAGCGGCGGATTACATGCATGCCTCGCGTTTGTGGACCCTGACGCTGGAAATCTCGGTAACGATGGCACAGTTCCCGTCTAAGGAAATCGCGCAGCTGTCCTATGACTTCCGCACTTTGGGTCTGGGCTATGCCAATATCGGCGGCCTGCTGATGAACATGGGCTACAGCTACGACTCGGATGAGGGTCGGGCGATTTGTGGCGCGCTGACCGCGATCATGACCGGTGTAGCCTATGCGACCTCGGCTGAAATCGCCGGTGAGCTGGGCGCCTTCAAAGGCTATGAGCGCAACGCGGATCATATGCTGCGCGTCATCCGCAACCATCGCCGCGCGTCGCAGGGCGTTACCGAGGGCTACGAGAAACTGGCCGTCAAGCCTGTGCCTCTGGACCACGGAAACTGCCCGGACAAGCGTCTGGTCGATCTGGCCATGTCGGCTTGGGATGAGGCACTGAGCCTCGGTGAGAAAAACGGTTACCGCAACGCGCAGGCCACCGTGATCGCACCGACCGGCACTATCGGTCTGGTAATGGACTGCGACACGACCGGGATTGAGCCGGACTTTGCGCTGGTCAAGTTCAAGAAGCTGGCCGGCGGCGGGTATTTCAAGATCATCAACCGCTCGGTGCCCTCGGCGTTGGAGAAGCTGGGCTATTCCTCGGCACAGATCGAAGAGATCGTCAGCTATGCGGTTGGTCACGGCACTATCGGCAACGCGCCGGGGATCAACCACACCTCGCTGACCGGTCATGGCTTTGGCCCCAATGAACTGGCCAAGGTGGACGCTGCACTGGAAAGCGCCTTCGACATCCGGTTCGTCTTCAACCAGTGGACGCTGGGTGAGGATTTCTGCACCGGCGTTCTGGGCATCCCGGCAACCAAGCTGAATGACCCGACATTCGATCTGCTGCGCCATCTGGGCTTTACAAAGGCGGATATCGATGCAGCCAACGACCATGTCTGTGGAACCATGACGCTGGAAGGCGCGCCACATCTGAAAGAAGAGCACTATTCAATCTTCGACTGCGCCAACCCGTGCGGCAAGAAAGGCAAGCGTTTCCTTGGGGTTGATAGCCACATCACCATGATGGCCGCAGCACAAAGCTTCATCTCGGGTGCGATCAGCAAGACGATCAACATGCCGAATGACGCGACCATCGAGGATTGCCAGAAGGCGTATGAACTGTCGTGGTCGCTGGGCGTGAAGGCCAACGCGCTGTATCGCGACGGCTCGAAGCTGTCGCAGCCTTTGGCGGCTGCACTGGTCGAGGATGACGACGAAGCGGCAGAAGTGCTGGAAAGCGGCTCACCCGCGGAAAAGGCCGCCGTTCTGGCCGAGAAGGTGATCGAGAAGGTTGTGGTCAAGGAATTGGTCCGCTCGCATCGCGAGAAGATGCCCGAACGTCGCAAGGGCTATACGCAAAAGGCCATCGTCGGCGGTCACAAGGTCTATCTGCGTACCGGTGAATATTCGGATGGTTCGCTGGGCGAGATATTCATCGACATGCACAAGGAAGGCGCTGGCTTCCGGGCGATGATGAACAACTTTGCCATCGCGGTCTCGGTTGGTCTGCAATACGGCGTGCCGCTGGAAGAGTTCGTGGATGCCTTTACCTTCACCAAGTTCGAACCGGCGGGGATGGTGCAGGGCAACGACTCGATCAAGAACGCGACGTCGATCCTGGACTACATCTTCCGCGAATTGGCCGTGTCCTATCTGGATCGCACCGATCTGGCACATGTAAAACCAGAAGGGGCCACATTCGACGATATCGGTCGTGGCGAGGATGAGGGCGTCTCGAACGTGTCGGAAATTAGCGACAGCGCCGCGTCCAAGTCTCTGGAAGTGCTGAAACAAATCAGCTCGACCGGGTATTTGCGCAAGCGCCTGCCGCAGGATCTGGCGATGTTCAGCCCGCAGACCGAAACCGGTGGACTGGCCGAACCCGCCGCTGTGTTCGACGCTCCGGCCGAACCCGCCGTGACGACGACCATGGACGCCCGGACCAAAGCCAAAATGCAGGGTTACGAAGGCGATCCGTGTGGCGAATGCGGAAACTACACGCTGGTGCGCAACGGCACCTGCATGAAGTGCAACACCTGCGGGGCAACAAGCGGGTGTAGTTGAGACTACCACCCCGGCAATGGGGTGGAGGGACCGTGATATTCCCCCCGAACATCCGGTCCCGACGAACACGGAGCAATGCGCTGAGACTTACCGACAACGCTTTGCTCCACTCGGTCGGCATGCCCGTGCTGGCCGGGAACAGGGTGGGGCGGAATATTGCTCTTTCCCACTCTCTCACGGGGCGGGTGCGCTCGTCCCATGCGCAGTCCAGGCCGCAGGCAAAAAAACACCGGGCGGTCAACGACATGAGCCTGGAAGGCGAAACTAACAGGGGGCCTCGTGCCCCCTTTTTTCTTTTTGAAGGCCTGAGTCGCACTCGCAGTGTCAATTCCGGCAGGGCTTTGCCACTTTGGGATTCCCCGATCGGGCAAGAATTGCCGACACGCGGCAATCAGATTTCGCCCAGCGGTTGATCGCGGACGCGACTCAGACAAACACGCGGAGAATGGCGCGAATTCGGTTCAGCCTCAGCGACCAGTGGTCGAGCTTGGCAAATGGGTGTTTTTGGACTGTGCCCGAACGGGAAAAACAGAAATCCACTCAGGAGGCACTATTATGAAACCGCAATATCTGGCCGTAATTTCCGCAATCGCCTACACCCTGCCGACATTCGCAATGGCGCAGTCCGCTGCTGACACAAATGGCGATGGTGTTCTGACCATCGAAGAGGTACAGGCCGTCATTCCCGAAGTCGACACCGACACTTTCTCGACCATGGATGCCAATGGTGATGGCGCCCTGGATGCGGATGAAATCAAAGTCGCTCAAGACGCAGGCCTGCTGCCGCCCACCAACGGCTGATCGTAGTAAGACCTGGCGGCCTGTTTCAAAACGGGCCGCTTTTTCAATGGATTATGCGGGTAGGTGGATGTTGAACCGGGCCCGAATTTCGGCATCCAGTAGCGGATCGAAGCGCGCGGGTGATGGCGTGGACAGGATTTCCTCTTTCCGGGCCGTGGCCTTGTCGATCAGGTCAGGCTTGCCCAGTTCGGCCCATTCCTTGGGCGAGGTTCGGTCCCCGAACGTCGGATAGACATAGTCTGCCTGCATCCGGCTGAGCGTTTCATCCGTTCCCAAATAGTGACCCGGCCCGCCCATACAGACCTGCGCCATCTGGTCCAGCGCTAGCGTCTCATCCGACACTTCGATGCCGCGAATACAGCGCTGCGCCTGACCGATCAGGTCATCGCCAAGGATCAGGCTTTCGAAACAGAAACCAAGCAGTGATGCGTGCATTCCCGCGGCTTCGTAGACCATGTTCACACCCGACAGCCCGGCCATGACGTTTGAGCACATCTGCTCCCACCCGGCCTGCATATCGGGCAGTTTGGAATCTGATGCACCCGCCGCAGCGCCGCCGGGCAGGTTGTAGAAGTGATGCATTTGGGCGCAGCCCGCAGTCAGCAAGGCCTGTTCACCGGATCCGATGGACATCGCGCCTGTGCGCAGGTCCAGACCAAAGGGCCAGGTGCCAAAAATCGCTGGTGCACCGGGACTTACGGCGTTTACGTAAACCAGACCCGCAAGGCATTCGGCGGTGGCCTGCGTGATCGCACCGGCGATTGTCGAGGGTGCAGTGGCCCCGGCCATTCCCGCTGACAGCAACAGAACGGGCATGCCAGCCTTGATACAGGCCTCCATCACTTCGCAGCTTTCGGTCGCGAATTTCATCGGCGGGACGACGAAACAGTTGGAGTTCGAGACAAAGGGCCGTTCGCGGTACTTGTCCTCTCCGCCGGCGATCATGTGGAGCATCTCCATCGCCGGGGCGACATGGCTGGGTTCGGTAAAGGACGTGCCGATATGCTTGAACGTGCCCGAACAGGCCGCATAGATCGTGTTCAGGTCCATTTCCAGGTTGTCGAGGATGTCACGGCAAACCATAGGGCGTTGAACAAAATGGATATTTTCCAACTGTTCGCAAATGCGCGCGGCATCGTGCAAATCCTGCACGGTGGAATCCCGGTATTCGCGCCCGTGTACATCAACCATGCTGACCGCCGCACCCGCTGTGCCATAATGCACACGCGACCCGGATAGCTCCAGATCATGGTTACCGTCGCGACTGAAGAGCGTGATGGAGCGGTTGGCCTTGGCGATGGTGTCTTCGACCAATGCGCGCGGGAAACGGATGCGACCGTCATCGCCCAATGTGCAGCCCGCAGAGACCAGATAGTCGATTCCGCTTTGCGGTGCATCCGCAAGGCCGATGGTTTCCAATGCAGTCAGAGTGGCCTGATGGATACGCTCCACCTGCGCGTCGGTCAGAGGTTTGTAGGTTCCCCCCTCTAATCCGGGCCGGATCGGGCGCAGATGTTCGGGAAGGGCGGTTGCGCGGGCAGCACGCCGAGCGGCACGTCCTCCGCTGCGGGATGTGGTTCGGGTTTGATCATTCATGTTGGGTGTCCGGTTGGGCAAAGAATCGACTGCGCGGTGAAAAGCAGCGTCTTATGGCCGCCCACGCGCCGCGCGCCCGCGATCAGCACCGATGGTGCGGCTGATCAGACAGATTTTCCACGCGTCGTTTTGCATTCGAACCCTCGAACTTGTTGTTCAAGCTTTTCAAGAATCGGCGACGCGATCTGTTCTGTTTGCGACGTCACCCAAGGATAAATGCTGCGTTTCGGCAACAGCGGATGTGATGAAGGCAACAAACGTTGACGCAAATTTATGTGAGGTAAAGTTTTTTCCCGAATTGGTAGAAACCTGTTAATCTAAGCATAGTTATTTGATGACTAGTCTCGTCTTAAGCAGTTCCAAAGGCGCGTTTCCGATCAGGTGCGCGCGCAACCTTTAACCGGCGGTTTTGCCCGGAGGACCGATTGAAAGCGATAAGGGTCATACTGATTGTGTTGCCGCTGATCGCAGCCTCCAAGGCTCTGGCCGAGGATTGGACCGGGGCCTATGCCGGATTCAGTTTCGGATATGCAGACGTTGACGGCCCATCCGGCACGGGTGGCAGTGATGCAGCCTTTGGGCCCCATATCGGATACGACTATGATTTCGGCAACTTCGTTCTTGGCGGAGAGCTCGAATACAATCGTCTGAACCTGGATTTGGGCGAAGGTGAAGGCAGCTTGGACAGTGTTTCCCGGCTCAAGCTTCGTGGCGGCTATGATTTTGGAGGTGCGCTTGGCTATGTCGTGGTTGGCACTGCACGCGCCGAAACCTCGGGCGAAAGCGACACGGCCGCCGTATATGGCATCGGTGTCGCGTACCCATTGAACGACAGATTTGTCATTAGTGGTGAGGCATTACGCCAGGATTTTAATGTGAATTCGCAGTCCCGTGGAGACCTGGATACCAGCGTTTTCAATTTGCGCACGACGTTCCGATTTTAGGCAAAATCAAAGGTCAGGCGACACCACGCGTCTTGGTGAGTTGAGTGGCAAAGTCACAAATCAGCCGAAGGGCCGTGGCGAATTTTTCGTCGTCGATTGTCATCGCAACACGAATATGTCCGGCGGCGGCGTTACCAAAACTCTCACCCGGCATGACGGCGATATGGTGCGTATCCAGCAGAGCGTTGGCGAAGTCTTCGCCGCTCAGGCCCGATGCGCGGATATCCAGCATCAGGTACATGGCGCCATCTGCCGGAACCAGCCCAATGGTTTGTTGCGCCCCCAAAATCTCAAGCGCAATGTTGCGCCGTCGCAAGAAGGGTGCTGCGATCTGATCCTCAAGATCCGACCCGGCGCTGAGCGCAAAACTGGCCGCGTCCTGAACGAAACCGGGCACGCCGTAGGTCGTGTGCGTGGCAAGGTTGATCAGGTGTGCGATCACATCTTCGGGGCCAACAACCCAACCGCAGCGTGACCCGGTCATGGCATGGGATTTGGACATCGAGCCGATAATCAGCGTGCGTTCCGCCATGCCCGGCAGAGTTCTGGGCGATATGTGGCGTCCTTGCCAAACCTGCGTGTCATAGACCTCATCCGAGATCAGCCACAGGTCGCGTTGCTGGCAGACATGGCTGATTTCTTCAAGCGTTTCAGCGGTATAGACTACACCGGTTGGATTGTTTGGCGTGTTGATCAGCAATGATGTCGCGCCATCGCTTGCGGCCGCAATATCCGCGCCGCGAGGCTGAAACCCGGTATGCGCATGCGTCGGCACCGCAACAGCGGTTGCGCCAGAGGCGCGAATTGTTCCGGGGTAGGTTGCATAATACGGGTCCAGGAAAAGGCCGGTATCGCCCTTATCGCACACGGCCATATGGGTGGCGAACAACCCGGCCTGTCCACCGGGTGTGATCAGCACGTTGTCTCGCGTCGTTTTCACATCGGTTCGCATCTGAACACGGGCCGCGACCGTGTCGCGCAGCAGGTCTGTTCCCGGAACCGAAGCGTATCCGGTATGCCCGTCGCGTGCCGATGCGTCCATCGCCGCCAGAATCGAGGCATCGGTGCAAATGTCATGTTCTCCGATGGACAGTTCGATCACGGCCTGTCCTTCGGTCATCATGCGCCTTGCGCGATTGAAAACATCCCAACCATCCGAACCGCCTCCGGTCAGGTGGGTGATGCGTTTGGACAGTTTCATGGTGGACCTCTGTTGGGGTGTGTTGGTCCGAAAAGGGGCAGAGCGGTTGGGAATTGTCAATCAGCTTCGTGGCGCAAGTCCGGCCTGAACCTTTTTGGTAAGCGACGCCCGGACAATATCGTAGGAAGTCAAAAGGCGGTGGCGCACTTCTTCGGGATCGACATCCCAGGGCAACCGAACCCAGCTGCGATGGAAATAGGGCGCTTTGGTCCCGATCCCCGCGTCGATCAGCATCTGAGCAGTCTCAATGTCGCGTGTTTTCACCGAAACGCCGTCACCCACACTGCCAACACAGGCAAACATCTTGCCGCCCACTTTCCACGCGTCATGACCACCGCCCCAGGGGTCCGACAGCTCGGCACCGGGCAGGGGGGCACAAATCGCGTTCACAAGATCTCGGCTCATGGGCGGCAGGGTGAGCGAATTCTGCCGGTAACTCAAGCCTTGGCGACGGGCACGTGACATGTTATGCGGTAGAGCATGAACCAGAGAACCTGCATCATTATCTGCTGCATTACCTGCTGATTTTTCACGCGGGCCGGTTTCTTTCGTTTTCATCCCTGAGACAAGTTGCTAAGCCCGCTTCACCGCGCGAAGACACGCTGTTTTAGGAGCCGATCCCAATGACACTGATCAAACTGCACAACACGCGGACGCGGGCGAAGGAAGATTTCGCTCCGATCGACCCGACAAATGTGCGGATGTATGTCTGTGGGCCAACGGTTTACGACCGGGCCCATCTGGGGAACGCGCGGCCTGTTGTGGTGTTCGACGTGCTTTATCGGTTGCTCCGGCATGTTTATGGCGCGGACCATGTCCGGTATGCCCGCAATTTCACCGATGTTGACGACAAGATCAACGCGACAGCGTTGGCGCGCAAGCAGGCCGGAGCCGAAGGGTCGTTGGAGGAACTGGTGCAGGAGCGCTCGGATGAGACCATCGGGTGGTACCTGCACGATATGGGTGCATTGGGCGCGATGGAGCCCAATGACATGCCGCGTGCCACCGAATATATCGCGCAGATGGTCGAGATGATTTCGGATCTGATCGACAAGGGCCATGCTTATGCGGCCGCAGGCCACGTGTTATTCGCTGTCGACAGTTGGAAGGCCGGGTATGGCAAGCTATCGGGACGGTCGGTGGATGACATGATCGCTGGCGCCCGGGTCGAGGTAGCGCCTTACAAGAAAAACCCCATGGATTTTGTGCTGTGGAAGCCGTCGACAGACGAGCTGCCCGGGTGGAACTCACCTTGGGGCCGGGGGCGACCGGGCTGGCATATTGAATGCTCGGCCATGAGCTATGAGCTGTTGGGCGAGAGCTTTGATATTCATGGCGGCGGCAATGATCTGATGTTCCCGCACCATGAGAACGAGATCGCCCAAAGCCGTTGCGCCCATCCAGAGGGCGAGTTCGCACGCTATTGGCTGCACAACGAGATGCTGCAGGTCGAGGGCAAGAAGATGTCCAAATCCCTGGGCAATTTCTTCACCGTGCATGATTTGCTGGAAAAGGGTGTCCCGGGCGAAGTCATCCGCTTTGTGTTTTTGCAGACGCATTACCGCAAGCCGATGGACTGGACTGAAAAGAAAGCGCGTGAAGCCGAGACGACCTTGCGCAAGTGGCGGGCGTTGACAGCGGGCATCGAGCCCGCTGCCAACGCGGCGCCCGCGGTGGTTGCGGCACTTTCGGATGATCTGAACACGGCGGGCGCCATTGCGGAACTGCACCGTTTGGCGGCGGCAGGCGATGCTGCTGTCTTGCTGGCAAGTGCGCAATTGATTGGGCTCTTGTCCCCTGACATGGGCAGTTGGGTCGATGCGGGTCAGGTGGAACTTGCGGCATTCGAGAACAGGTTGGCGGATGCGCGGACTGCGGCGATGCAGAGCAAGGATTTCTCGGAAGTCGACCGCCTCAAATCCGCATTGATTGATGCGGGCCTTGAGGTTCGCATGAGCAAAGAAGGTGTCGAACTTATTCCCGGTGCGGGATTCGATGCCGCAAAGCTTGAAAATGTGTAGCAGCCCGAGACCAGCCTTTTTGCGTGCAAAACCGACCTGACGCCAGCGGGAGCGAGCGATGACCAAAGAACGCCTTTACATCTACGACACCACGTTGCGGGACGGGCAGCAGACGCAGGGCGTGCAATTCTCGACTGCCGAGAAGGTTCAGATCGCAACTGTGCTGGACGCTTTGGGCGTTGATTATTTCGAGGGCGGATGGCCCGGAGCAAACCCCACGGACAGCGCGTTTTTCGATGCTGCTCCGCGCACGAAGGCGTGTCTGACCGCCTTTGGTATGACCAAACGGTCGGGGCGGTCGGCTGAGAATGACGAAGTTCTGGCCGCGGTGATGAATGCGGGCACGCAGGCGGTGTGTCTGGTCGGCAAATCCCATGACTACCACGTCTCGCACGCGCTTGGCATTTCGCTGGAAGAGAACCTCGACAACATTCGCGCGTCGATTGCGCATATCGTGGCGCAAGGACGCGAGGCGCTGTTTGATGCCGAGCATTTCTTTGACGGCTACAAGGACAACTCGGACTATGCGGTCGAAGTGTGCCGTGTGGCGCTGGAGGCCGGGGCCAGATGGGTGGTGTTGTGCGACACCAATGGCGGAGCTTTGCCTGCCGAAGTGGGGCGCATTGTTTCCGATGTAATAGCGGCGGGTTTGCCCGGTGATCGGATCGGCATTCACACCCATAACGATACCGAGAACGCGGTAGCGTGCACTCTGGCTGCTGTCGATGCGGGCGCGCGTCAGATCCAGGGCACTCTGAACGGGTTGGGTGAGCGGTGCGGCAACGCCAATCTGACCTCGCTGATCCCGACCTTGCTGATGAAAGAGCCCTATGCCTCGGCCTATGAGACCGGGATTTCGGCCAGCGCGCTGGCCGGGCTGACGCGGATCAGCCGGATGCTGGACGACATTCTGAACCGGGTTCCCAGCAAGCAGACCGCTTATGTCGGCGCGTCGGCTTTTGCGCATAAGGCCGGTCTGCATGCCAGCGCGATCCTCAAGGACCCGTCGACCTATGAACATGTGGACCCGTCAAGTGTCGGGAACGAACGTATCATTCCAATGTCGAACCAGGCCGGGCAGTCCAACCTGCGCAAGCGTCTGACTGAGGCTGGTCTGCATGTGGACAAGGGCGACCCCGCCCTGGGTCGTATTCTTGAACGGATCAAAGAGCGCGAGGCCAAGGGGTATTCCTATGACACGGCCCAGGCGAGTTTCGAGTTGCTGGCGCGTGATGAACTGGGCCAGCTACCTGAGTTCTTCGAGGTCAAACGGTACAAAGTCACCGTTGAGCGGCGCAAGAACAAGTACAATCAGATGATCAGCCTGTCCGAGGCTGTTGTCGTCGTGAAGGTGGATGGAGAGAAGAAGCTGTCGGTCAGCGAATCCCTGGACGAGGATGGCAGTGACCGGGGCCCGGTCAATGCCCTGTCCAAGGCGTTGGTCAAGGATCTGGGGCAATATTCGCCCATTCTGGATGACATGCACCTGGTCGACTTCAAGGTGCGCATCACTCAGGGCGGAACCGAGGCGGTGACTCGGGTCATCATCGACAGCGAAGACGGGCAGGGGCGGCGGTGGTCGACCGTTGGCGTCAGCGCGAACATAGTCGACGCCTCGTTCGAGGCGCTGCTGGATGCGATCCTTTGGAAGCTGGTGCGCGATTGCGGGACCCGGACCGCAGCGGCCGAGTGACGGTGGAATTCGACGACGATCTCAAAGCCTGCGCGACGCTGGTGCATCGGGCGGACCCCGACCGGTTCATGGCCGCGATGGCGGCGCCGGTTGCCGCGCGGGCGGTGCTGTTTCCGATCTATGCAATGAATGTCGAGGTGGCGCGCGCGCCATGGGTGACACAGGAATCTATGATCGCCGAAATGCGCCTGCAATGGTGGCGCGACGCTCTGCAGGAGATTGCCGAGGGCCCAACGGTGCGGCGGCATGAGGTGGTCACGCCCTTGTCGCGCGTGATCTCACCACATCTTGCGGCGCTCTTGGATGAATATGTCGCGGTCCGGCGTTGGGATATCTACCGTGATCCCTTCGAGGATGAGGCGCATCTGGACGCCTATATCGATCACAGCGCAGGGTCGTTGATGGTTGTGTCTGCACAGGCCCTGGGCGCGGCGGATCAGGCGGTGCTGCGCGACTTTGGCTATGCGCTGGGTGTCGCCAACTGGTTTCGGGCCATTCCCGATCTTGAGGCGCGCGGGCGCACACCGCTGTTGAACGGAACACCTGAAGGCGTGCATGCGCTTGCGACCAAGGCGGCAAAGCGGCTAAACCGCGCCAAGGCGCGCCGGGCAGAGATTTCGGATGCCGCGCGCCCGGCCTTGCTGGCAGGTTGGCAGACTCAATGGATCCTGAAAAAGGTCCTGCGGAATCCCCGTTGTGTCGCCGAAGGCGCTTTGACACAGGGCGAGATACGCCGCCGCGCATCACTAATGTGGAAGGTTGCAACCGGACGCTGGTAAGGGCGCACTTAGGCAGGTTGCGTGTCTCTGGGCTTCAAGACCAGCCACAACAGCGCACCGCCGGCCAGTGTCAGCAGCGGGATCATGGCGAGGTTCACGGCCGTCCAGCCCTCGATCGGTGAACCGCCGGAACAGTTCATCAATCCCCCTGACGCCAGCGAGGCCAGGGTCACACCGCCAAACACCAGCAGGTCGTTCAGGCCCTGCATACGCCCGCGTTCGTTGATGTCATGCGAGTCCGCCAGCATGCTGGTTGCGCCGATAAAGCCGAAATTCCAGCCCAGACCAAGCAGGATCAGGGCGACGAAGAAATTCCCCAGCTCGACCCCTTGCAGCGCCACAACTCCGGCTGCGGCCAGGATGGCAAGCCCCAGTGCGACGATCTTTTCGACGCCGAACCGGGCAATCAGGTGGCCGGTGAAAAAGCTGGGGATATACATGGCCAGAACGTGGCTGGTGACGATGTCTGCGGCGTCGTTGGCGCTGAACCCGCAGCCGACAACGGCTAATGGGGTCGAGGTCATGACAAGGTTCATCAACGCGTAGGATACCATCGCGCAAATGATCGCCACAGCAATACGAGGCGTTTTTAACAGCTCAAGGCGCGAGCGCCCCTTGGGCGTGTCTGGCGCGGGTTTGCCGGGGATCGGAATGTCGAGAAAGAAAAACAGCGCCGCGCCGATGAGGTTGATGGCGACAATGGCCAGATAGGTTCCCAGGAAGGGAATGACATAAGCGCTGGACGTGAGTTTGACGATCTGCGGCCCGATGATTGCCGCGGCCAGACCACCTGCCATGACCAATGAGATTGCCTTGGGGCGGTAATCGTCCGAGGCGGTGTCTGCGGCAGCAAAGCGGTAGAACCCGTGCGCGCTCATGTAGATGCCCGTCAACAGGCTTCCCAGCAGAAACACAGGGAACGATCCCAGATACAGACCATAGGCGCCGACCAATCCTCCGCCCGCGCCCGCCATTGCGCCAATCGTAAACCCGACGCGGCGACCCCATCGCTGCATGATGGCTGAAACCGGCGTCGCCGCCAGCATCGAGCCCAAAACGATCAAGGATATCGGCAATGTGGCGAGGCAAGCATTGGTTGCCAACGATTGACCGGCCAGACCTCCGACGATGAAAACCATCGGCATCTGTGCCCCCAAAACAGCCTGTGCCGCCACCAGAACGACGACGTTTCGCTTGGCCTGAGTGTTGTCTGGAGACGCTGCTGTGAAAGTCATGAGTGTATGCGTAGCCGCGAAGTGCGAAGCGCACAACCCGCTTGCATATGCGACACAACGGCCTAACGTGCAAAACGCATCACAAAGCGAGGCGCACATGTCTGTCGGACGCATCATAGAAACGCCCGATTGCGTGGCAGAAGGGGCCGATTGGCTGGCGAACGCGTGCCCGCGCATGAGCTATGCGATGGAACAGACGGGCCTGTTGCCACTGCGTCGCAAGCCCGACGGATTTGCCCAGCTTCTCAGCGCCATTGTCAGTCAGCAGGTCAGCGTGGCCTCGGCCAATGCGATCTGGAAACGACTAAAGGACGCAAAACTGACCGGACCGCGCAAGATCATGTGGGCCACAGATGATGATTTGCGGGCCGTGGGTCTCAGCCGTCAGAAAATCCGATATGCCCGTGCGCTGGCCGAGGCGCGCATTGACTACAACGCATTGCGCGACGCGTCGGATGACGAAGTCGTGGCTGTTTTGACCGAGGTGCCGGGTATCGGCGTCTGGACCGCCGAAATCTACGCGATGTTCTCGCTGGGCCGCGCCGATGTGATTGCTCCCGGCGATCTGGCCCTGCAAGAGGCCGCGCGCATCCTCTACGATTTGCCAAAACGTCCAACCGACAAAGAGCTGCGCCAGATGGCCGAGGCTTGGTCGCCCTGGAGGTCGGTTGCGGCACGAGTATTGTGGGCCTATTACCGGGTGGCCAAAGAACGAGAAGGGATCAGATGACACGGGTTTTGAATGCGCTCAGGAAAGAGCCGGTTTCGGGCGACACACGCTCGGTCGTCGTATTTGTGCACGGCTACGGTGCGAATGGCGCTGACCTGTTGGGTCTGGCTGATCCGTTGGGCGAGCATTTGCCCGATACCTTGTTCGTGGCCCCCGATGCCCCCGAACAGATCGCGGGAATGCCCAACGGGTTTCAGTGGTTCCCGATCCCATGGATCGACGGCTCGTCCGAAGAAGAGGCCCGACGGGGCATGGAAATGGCCGTTGAAGACTTCAACGCTTTTCTGGACGCGCTGATGGTGGACGAAGATGTTCTGCCAGAACAGGTGGTGCTGTTCGGGTTCAGCCAAGGCACGATGATGAGCCTGCATGTCGCCCCGCGCCGCGAGGACCCGGTGGCTGGGATCGTGGCATTTTCGGGCCGTCTGCTGGAACCGGATATGCTGGCTGACGAGGTGGTCAGCCGGATGCCGATCCTTCTGGTGCATGGTGATGCCGACGACGTGGTGCCGCCTCAATCGCTGCCCGAAGCCGCCGAGGCGCTGCAGGGCGCAGGTTTCAAAGAGGTCTACGCCCATGTGATGAAGGGCACCGGCCACGGGATCGCGCCGGATGGGCTGAGCGTTGCCCTTGCGTTTATGCGCGACAAGCTGAGCCTTTAACCCATGATCACCGTGCGCCCGATGATGCCAGAGGATGTGACGCAGGCGTGCCGCATCCTAAATGACATCATCGCGGCGGGCGGAACGACGGCGCATGAAATTCCGTTTTCCGAGGCGCAATTTGTCCATAGCTACCTGAGCGGGGCAGACAAGCTCTGCGCCCATGTCGCGCTGGACCCGCAAGGCGAGGTTGCAGGGTTTCAATGGCTAGGCACTTATGAAGAACTGCCCGAGGACTGCGCCGATATCGCCACGTTCACGCGTCGCAACCCGGTGTTGCGCGGGGCCGGGCGAGCGCTTTTTGCCGAAACACAGATCGTCGCCAAATCCCTTGGTTTTCACCAGATCAACGCGACAATCCGTGCCGATAATCTTCTGGGGCTGAGTTACTACGACAAAATGGGTTTTCAGGATTTCTCGGTTGCCTACGGCGTGCCATTGCGCGACGGCAGGCCGGTAAACCGGATCTCTAAACGGTTCACGCTGGCCTAGCGGCGCCGGTCGCGTTTGCGGGTCGGGCCGGATTTTAGCGCGGGCAGGGGCAGGCTTTCCCATTTGCCGTGTTCCAAACCTTCCAAAGACCAATCACCGATCCGCGCCCGGATCAGGCGCAGGGTCGGGTGCCCAACAGCCGCTGTCATGCGGCGCACTTGCCGGTTGCGGCCTTCGCGTATGGTAAGCTCAAGCCAGCAGTCGGGCACGGATTTACGCTCACGTATGGGTGGATTTCGCGGCCACAGGTCTTGGGGTTCGTCGATCAGCCGGGCTTTGGCGGGGCGGGTCAGCCCGTCTTTCAACTCCACACCGTCGCGCAATACCTTGAGCGCGGCGGGGTCAGGCAGCCCTTCGACCTGCACCCAATAGGTCTTGGCCATCTTGTGTTTGGGATCCGAGATCTGCGCCTGCAGCTTGCCATGGTCGGTCAACAGCATCAGCCCCTCGCTGTCGCGATCCAGCCGCCCGGCGGGGTAGACACCCGGCAGGTCGATGAAATCCGACAGAGTGCTGCGCGGGCTGTCCGCACTGGCGCGGTCGGTGAATTGCGGCAGTACATCGAAGGGTTTGTTGAAGCGAATAAACCAAGACATGGACCCCGCAATAGCCCGCCCGCCACAGCCGCGCAACCTGTGGATAACTGTCATGTGTCTGTTACGGATTCGGCTTACCCAGTCTTCGACATATTGTGGAAACTCAGGGCTTGTCAGAGTTTTGACACGATATATAGTCATCGTAAGGCCGGGGCGGGTGCTCACCGCTCTGGTTTCATAAACGGGCAGCCAAGAGCGAGGAACGATTCAGTGATGGACGGAGATTTCAGGACCGAATTTGTAAGGGAACCGGGGACGCTCAAGCATCATCCGGCGCTGGTGCTGAATGCCGATTACCGCCCTTTGTCCTACTACCCGCTGTCGCTGTGGCCCTGGCAAGAGGCGATCAAAGCCGCCTGGCTGGACCGCGTGGATATCGTCGCCGAATATGACGAGGTTGTGCGAAGCCCCAGTACCGAGATCCGAATACCTTCGGTGGTTGTCCTGAAAGATTACGTCAAACCCAGAAAGCGCGTGGCCTTCACGCGCTTTAATTTATTTCTGAGGGACGAATTCAAATGTCAGTATTGCGGCAGCCGCGATAACCTGACGTTTGACCATGTCGTGCCGCGCGCCTCGGGCGGCGTGACCAGCTGGCAGAACGTGGTGGCCGCCTGCAGCCCGTGCAACCTGCGCAAAGGGTCAAAATCGCTGCGCAGGGCGGGCATGTCACTGGCCAAGCCACCACGACAGCCGGATGCCGAAGCGCTGCGCAACATTGGCCGGAAGTTTCCGCCAAATCACCTGCACGAAAGCTGGATCGATTTCCTGTATTGGGATGCCGAGTTGGATCAACAATAGAGCTTAGCGCGTGCGCCAGGCCGCCAGCCAGATCAGCACAAGCCCTGCGGACAGAACCGCATTCCATCCCGCCATAGACAGGCCCATCATTTGCCACGCGATCTCATCACAGCGCACCAGCGGTGCGTTCATGATCTGATCGAACAGATCCGATTGCGATAGACCACCGATATCGCCCGAGGTACACGTCGACGGACCCTCCCACCAGCCTTTCTCCACCCCGGCGTGAAACACCCCTATTCCGGCGGTGGTGGCCGCAGCCAGTGCACCCAGCAAGGGCAGGGGCCGGATACCGGGAAATGCGAAGGCCAACACACCGATGACGACGGCAATGGCGTGGGGGTATCGTTGCCAAATACACATCGCGCAGGGCGCCAGCCCGCCCAGATACTGAAACGCCCAGGCCCCCAGCAAAAGTGCGGCCGACCCGGCGGTGGCCAATAAAATCAGAATACGACGCTGGCTCATAACAGTTTCACCGCAGCGAAGCCGCCCATCAGCAGCAGGACAAACAGGATAAACATCAGGCCCAGGCGCTTTTCGATGAAATCGCGGATCGGTTCGCCAAATTTCCACAAAAGGCCGGCGACGATGAAGAACCGCAACGCCCGTGCAAGGATAGAGGTGGCGATGAACGTGCCCAGCGGCATTCCGGTCCAACCGGACATGATCGTGATGACCTTGTAGGGGAAAGGCGTGACCCCGGCAGCCAGGACCGCCCAGAAACCAAAATCGTTAAAGCGATGATTGAACTCTTCCATCGCATGCGCCTTGCCCATGGATTCGAGGATGGGCTGGCCGATGCTTTCATAAAAGAACGCGCCAATGGCATAGCCCAATAGCCCGCCCAGCACCGAAGCCACTAAGGCGACCGTGGCGATCAGCCAGGCCTTGGACGGGCGTGCCAGGATCATGGGAATCATCAAGACATCAGGCGGGATCGGAAAGAACGAACTTTCGACAAAGGCGACAAGAGCCAGCGCCCAAATGGCGCGCGGATGGTCGGCCAGACGTATCGTCCAGTCATAAAGCGATCGCAACATATGGCGCAAAACCCCTGTCTCAGTTGCCGTCAGCCAAACCACGCAGCCACCGACCCGTCAAGCGTGGTTGTGAAAACATTCCTGGCCTGGGTTGTTTTTTGCCTCTGGACCTTCGCGCTGCGTGACGCTAATCCAATGCGAGTGGCCCAAGTGGCGGAATGGTAGACGCAGGGGATTCAAAATCCCCCGCCTTCACGGGCGTGAGAGTTCGAGTCTCTCCTTGGGCACCACCACAAATCATTTTGACGCCTTCTCTTGCGAATCCGCAGGTTCAACCGCAGGAGTTTCGCCCGTACCGGTGTCTGAAATGTTCCCTGCCAATTGTGACGTCGCGTCGTTTTAAGAAGCAATCCGAGCTTTGCTTTACCTAAACGTAAGCTTTGATTAACTTTTTTGATTGGCTGGTCAAAAATGATGCAAATAGGCCATTTCTTCCCCCTTACGTCTCACAAAGAAACCCTTAGATGCGGGCCAGTCGCTGCGGGTTGCCACTCACGGATATTGGTCTTTGAGCCCGTCAAACCAATGTGGTTCGGATCGGGCCTGCGGCGGCAACGGATTTTTTTGCTACTGGGAGGGAAGACTTTGAAACTCGGAATCCTGTCCGCTCTTTGGCGCATTAAAAAAGAAAATAACCCGGGCCAGATTGCGTCTGAGAATTCTGATGATCAGTCAGAAGAGAGTCAGGCCGCAACCATGGGCCTAAGGCGTTCAGAGCTGCGCGTCTTGTTCGAAAGCACATTTGTCGAGATGGAGCGCGATCTGCCAGTCGCGGCCGAGGACAAAAAGCAATGGACCGGGGGTCACAGATCTTCGAATGATTTTGACATTGCCGGCTAAGTGAAATCGACCGACGAACGGGTGCCGGCAAGTTGGAAAGATTGTCGGCACCGTGTGCGGGAATGCGACGCTACCCTGAAGGGCTTTGACCCAACGTACCAACTGCGAAATTCACAAAGAGGCTTCCGAAAAGGTGAAGCCGGGCCGTTGGCGGGGCAGTGGCCTTGACAAAAAGCGTACCAAAATGAAACGTCTTAGGGGTTGGGAGATTCTGAAAAATCAAACAAATACCCCTTTACCACGGGTGTTTCTTTGGAAAAAGCGCGGCTGAAACAAGTCGCGTCTGAGGCTCTCAGACGAATAAAAAAACGGGAGTGATCAAATGAAAAACAGCAGCAAGTTCAGTATCACAGCGTTCGCAGCCGCAGCCTTTATGGCTCCTGCGGTTTATGCGGAGGAGTTTATAACGATTGGCACGGGGGGTGTTACGGGGGTTT
>NZ_JBQFOA010000009.1:0-168435 GCF_056532975.1 Ruegeria sp. H6 | reverse complement strand
ACCCAAAACCAGACCATAACGCCAATCACTCAGCGCTACCGCCCATTCCATAACCTCAGATGCCCCCAGTCTCTCCCGAGCGTCTCAACCGCTTCCGCAGCTCACCAGCACCTCAGCAGCGCCGGTGAAGGCGTATTTACGGATTGGGCCAAAAAGCTGCAAGAGCAAAAATGAGAAAAACTCAAAAAACTCAAAAAATCTTCTATAGTTCAATTATTTCAATTGCTTACATCAAAACACTACTCCCTTCCCAGCCCCCACCGTTAGAAGCCGGCATAGATAATTCCATTATTCACAGACTTACTCACAGACTCAGGCCCGAGTCAGGCAGAGTCGGCCTGGCGGAACGGCGCGATCAACTTTGATACCGGCAATCGAAGCAGCAACAGCACAATGATGACCGAAAGGTAAACCAGCGGCTCCAACTGAAAGCCTTTTGCCAGCATGACATAATGCAGCGCGCCAAGCAGAACCACGGGATAGACCAAACGGTGAAGCTTGCGCCAGCCGGGCCCCAGCTTTCGAACAGACCAGTTGTTGGATGTTACGGCCAGCGGCACCATCAACAGGAACCCCGCCATGCCGACGGTAATATAGGGCCGCTTTAGAATATCCGCCCAGATCTGGCTTGGAATTTGAACGTCCAATACCAGCCAGACAAGAAGATGCAGGCTGACGAAGGCAAATGCCAACACGCCGACCGCGCGCCGGAACTTCATCAGGTTAAGACCTGACAACCTCCGCAGGGGAGTGATCGCAAGACCAAGAATAAGCAATTGCAGTGCCGCTTCGCCCAATTTGTGCTCTAGAGCTTCGATTGGCTCAACACCCAACCCACCGGTGGCCGCGCGATAGAAAAGCCAAACGACCCAGAGGCCGCCGCCACCGTAGAGCAGCCAAGGCGGGATACGGCGGAAGAACGCGTTGGTCGGATCTTTCAGCTTCATTCTCATTGCCCTACGGTCGCGAGGAATGCGCTTGGCTGAACCGGGATCGAGGTATCATGTCCATTGAACCGCTTTTTGATGCTGGACCGGTGGTCGTCACCTATGCGGCGCTTGCCATTGCAGCATTGGGCTTGGGACTGGCGCAATTGGCGCTGCCGAAAGGCGGGCCCCGTCACCGCATTCTGGGACGCATCTGGGTCGGGCTTATGGCCATGGTTGCGGCCAGCAGTTTCTGGATACATGATATTCGTACCTTCGGGCCTTTCAGCCTGATCCATGTCCTGTCGGTCGCGACACTCTATTGGTTGACTCTCGGTGTCTACGAGGCCCGGCGCGGCGATATCAAGGCCCATAGCACAGGAATGACACTGCTTTTCTTCGGCGCCCTCATCGGCGCAGGCGCCCTGACACTTTTGCCAGGGCGCGCCATGCACATGGTGGTGTTCGGTCAATAAAACTCCTTGAGGTCCATGCCTTCGTAAAGACCGGCGACCTCATCCTCGTACCCGTTGAACATCAGTGTGGGAATGCGCTTGGCAAACAGGCCGCCGCCGATCTGACGCTCTGAGGCTTGCGACCAACGCGGGTGATCCACGTTCGGGTTCACGTTGCTGTAGAATCCGTACTCGCGCGGCGCGGACATGTTCCAGCTTGTAGGCGGCTCAACATCTGTCAACGTGATGCGCACAATCGATTTGATCGACTTGAACCCGTATTTCCACGGCACCACCAAGCGCAGCGGAGCACCGTTCTGGTTCGGGATCGGGCGGTCATAGATACCGGTCGCCATGATCGTCAGCGGGTGCATGGCCTCATCCAAACGAAGACCTTCGCGATAGGGCCACTCAAGGATCGGAAACTGAACACCGGGCATTTCATCGGGCCGCAGGGCTGTTTCAAACGCCACATATTTGGCGCCTTCCTGCACACCGGCCATGTTCAGCAGGTCAGCAAGTTCAAACCCGTTCCACGGGATAACCATCGACCAGGCCTCGACACAGCGGAACCGGTAGATCCGTTCCTCGACCGTCATTTCGGACATCACGTCCTGGAAAGCATAATCACCGGGACGATCCACCAGACCGTCGATCTTGATGGTCCAAGGCTCGGTGACCAGCAAACCGGCGTATTTGACCGGATCATCCTTGCGAGTCCCGAACTCATAAAAGTTGTTATAGTGGGTGATCTCGTCCCATGTATTGGGCTCCAGCGCCTCTTGCGCCGCAGCCGGTCGCGCCACGCCCGCAAGCCCGACACCTGCCAGTCCGGCCATCACCTGCCGCCGGTTCAGAAACGCCGCCCTCGGGGTGACGTCTGCATGTGTCAATGTGTTGGTCCAGCGATGCGCCATTTGGATCTCCGTTATTCGTTCCCCTCTTGTTTCGAGGTAGTCCGCTCATAGCACAGAGCAAAGGCAACATGCGTCACGATTGAGCGAAGAGGCTGTAACGTTCGACTTGAAACGCCGATAAACCGGCCTAAAAAGCCACAACGCCGAATTTGTTGGCCTATCCTTGGCAGAAACCCTGGAAGATCACGATTTCGTTGGGTATCCGGGAAACATCCATGGATTGATTACAGACCAGACCATTGCTCGTATTACAAGCGTTTCCCCTGTCCCTTTCAATTTTCTGGCGTTTCGCGCTGGCTTTGCCCATCATCCTGATTGGCTTGTTTCTCTACGGCTTTGCAGGCGGGTTCATCGGATTTCTCCTCGGGCTTATCTTTCCCCCGCTGGCTATCTTTGTAACCTTCTTAATCAGTGCTTCATCCGGGGTGATTCCGGCGTTGGTCGGAGCGCGGTTCGGGCTGCAGGCGCGCGGTATCGTGCCAAAGCTCGGGTATCGTGCTTTGATCGTACCCGCTCTGGCTTATGGCGCCGTAGAAGGCATCATCGCAACGATTTGCCTGGCTTTGGCGTTTGGCGCGTTTTTATTGCTGACCTCTTTCAGTTCTACAAATTTGGCTGTTCTGGCTGACAACCCTGAACTGGCGGCAAGGCTTTGGGACCCATCGCAAACCCTTCCGGTTGTTGCCGCTCTTGCTATTTCCTTTCTGGGTATTTGCGCGATACGTGCTGGTTTGCTTGTTCCCATCGCCTCAGGCTCGATTGGGCGTGACCCGGATGATCGTCCCTACACACCGTTTCGACACTTTGGTGCGTCGTTTGCTTCGATTTATGCCTTGGTAATTCTCAGCTATTTGGGCTTGATTATTATCTATGCCCTCGGAGTTATTTTGGTTTTTGCGTCGGGATTTGTCACCCAGTTGCAGGAAGACATTTTAGAACTGGGCAATATGATCAGCGGCACCGCTTCGATCCGCCCCCTCTGGTCTTTGATTTGCCTGCTGATTGCCAATATCCTGATAGGGTTTTGGGCTTTCAGCCTTCAATGTGCTGGCGGCGCGCTGGGGTATCTCAAACTGCGCGATGAGCTAGGGACCGCCATGCAATTCGACGCGGCACAACCCGTTCCGCAACCGTCGCCGGCGATCCCATCTTCGGGTCCGCGTTTATCTTCAGACGAGCTGCGCGCCTTGCGCAAAAGCCGCGAAACCGGGCACCATTAGTGCGAACCCATCCAAGTTTCGAGCGCCCGTTTGACCCGTGATCAAAGGCCGGTGTCTTCGATTTCAATCAGACTGAAAAACGGTGCTTTTTAGTGGGCTCTGGGGCTTGAATACACTCAGATATTTCCCAGATTGAATGTGAGGCCCAAACAGATGCGTGCCGCCAAGCGGGCGCATCAAACCAAGGGCGCTTATGAAAAGGAGAATGCTATGGACTTGAACAAGTTCACCGAGCGGGCACGGGGATTCGTGCAGGCGGCGCAGACCATTGCGCTGCGCGAGGGGCACCAGAGACTGGAACCCACGCATATTCTGAAAGCATTGATGGATGACGATCAGGGGCTGGCCAGCAACCTGATCACACGCGCAGGCGGCGCGCCCAACCGCGTGGTTGAGGCGTTGGATGCCGCGATGGGCAAGATCCCCAAGGTCAGCGGCGACGCGAGCCAGATCTACATGGACAGCCAGACCGCGAAAGTTCTGGACGAGGCCGAGAAAATAGCCACCAAGGCGGGCGACAGTTTTGTGCCGGTCGAGCGCGTGTTGATGGCGCTGTGCATGGTGAAATCCAAAGCCAAAGAGGCGTTGGAAGCCGGGGCCGTTTCCGCTCAGAAACTGAACGAAGCCATCAATGATATCCGTAAGGGCCGCACTGCGGACAGCGCATCAGCGGAAGAGGGCTATGACGCTCTCAAGAAATATGCACGCGACCTGACCGAGGCTGCGGCTGAGGGCAAGATTGACCCGATCATCGGGCGCGATGAGGAAATTCGCCGCTCGATGCAGGTTCTGTCGCGCCGCACCAAGAACAACCCGGTTCTGATCGGTGAGCCCGGCGTCGGTAAAACCGCGATTGCCGAAGGCATGGCCCTGCGCATCGTCAACGGCGACGTGCCGGAATCGCTGAAGGACAAGAAGCTGCTCGCGCTCGACATGGGCGCGCTGATCGCCGGTGCGAAGTATCGCGGTGAGTTCGAAGAGCGCCTCAAGGCCGTTCTGACCGAAGTGACTGAGGCCGCCGGTGAGATCATCCTGTTCATCGACGAGATGCACACGCTGGTCGGCGCAGGGAAATCCGACGGCGCGATGGATGCGGCCAACCTGATCAAACCCGCTTTGGCGCGGGGGGAATTGCATTGCATTGGCGCAACGACGCTGGATGAATACCGCAAATACGTCGAAAAAGACGCAGCCCTTGCGCGCCGGTTCCAGCCCGTCGTCGTGGCTGAACCGACCGTTGAGGACACGATCAGCATCCTGCGCGGCATCAAGGAAAAATACGAATTGCACCACGGCGTGCGGATTTCCGATTCGGCGCTGGTTTCGGCGGCGACCCTGTCGCATCGCTATATCACCGACCGATTCCTGCCCGACAAGGCTATCGACTTGGTCGATGAAGCGGCGTCGCGCCTGCGGATGGAGGTGGATTCCAAGCCCGAAGAACTCGATCAGCTGGATCGTCAGATCCTGCAGATGCAGATCGAGGAAGAGGCGTTGAAGCTTGAGGACGACGCGGCCTCCAAGGATCGTCTGGAAACCCTGCAGAAGGATCTGGCCGACCTGCAAGAGCAATCGTCAGAGATGACAGCCCAATGGCAGGCCGAACGTGACAAGCTGGCCGGTGCGCGGGATCTGAAAGAACAGCTCGACAAAGCACGCGCTGATCTGGAGATCGCCAAGCGCGAAGGCAATCTGGCCAAGGCGGGTGAGCTGTCCTATGGCGTCATCCCCGAGCTTGAGAAAAAGCTGACCGAAGCCGAGAACGCCGAAAGCAACGCCATGATGGCAGAGGAAACCGTGCGTCCGGAACAGATCGCCAGCGTCGTTGAACGCTGGACGGGTATCCCGACCTCGAAAATGCTGGAAGGTGAACGCGAAAAGCTGCTGCGGATGGAAGATGAATTGCATTCGCGTGTCATCGGTCAGGATGCGGCGGTCACTGCCGTTGCCAACGCCGTGCGCCGTGCCCGTGCCGGTCTGAATGACGAGAACCGCCCGCTGGGCTCGTTCCTGTTCCTCGGGCCGACCGGCGTGGGGAAAACCGAGCTGACCAAGGCTGTGGCGAACTTCCTGTTCGACGACGACAATGCGATGGTGCGCATCGACATGTCCGAGTTCATGGAGAAACACGCCGTTGCCCGTCTGATCGGTGCCCCTCCGGGCTATGTCGGCTATGACGAAGGCGGTGTGCTGACCGAAGCCGTGCGGCGCAGGCCCTATCAGGTCGTGCTGTTTGACGAGGTCGAAAAGGCGCACCCGGATGTGTTCAACGTTCTATTGCAGGTTCTCGACGACGGTGTTCTGACCGACGGTCAGGGCCGTACCGTGGACTTCAAGCAGACGCTGATTATCCTGACGTCAAACCTTGGGTCGCAGGCGCTGAGCCAACTGCCCGAAGGCGCCGACAGCGCGCAGGCGCGGCGCGATGTGATGGATGCGGTCCGGGCCCATTTCCGGCCCGAATTCCTGAACCGTCTGGACGAGACCATCATCTTTGACCGGCTCAAGCGCGCCGATATGGATGGCATCGTCGATATTCAGATGGCGCGCCTGCAAAAACGTCTTGCCGCCCGCAAGATCGAGCTGGCGCTAGATGACGGAGCCAAGGAATGGCTGGCCAACGAAGGCTATGACCCAGTCTTCGGCGCCCGCCCGCTGAAACGTGTGATCCAGCGCGCCCTGCAGAACCCTCTGGCCGAGGCGCTGCTGGCCGGTGAGATCAAGGACGGCGAGATCGTTCCGGTAACCGCCGGGGCAGACGGTCTGATCATCGGCGACAGGTTGGGCACATCCGAACGCCCACGCCCCGACGATGCGGTCGTTCACTGATCGACACACATCAAAGGAAAAGACCCGCCATCCCGGCGGGTCTTTTTTTAAAGCGTCGCGTGTTCCTTCTACAAGCCTAAAACAGCTGCAAATCCTTGGCACCGCTTTGAATTTCCGCAAGATTCGGCATGTTTTGGATTGTAACCGGCGCTTGTTTTGCACCCGGCATCGCCACCGTAGGCTGCATCGCCGCCGCCATGCCAAAAGCCGGTTTTTGCAACTCTCCCCGGATATCACGCAACAGCGTTTTGTGATCAGGCATTGACTTGAGGATCTGCGCCAGATCCACTTTCGCACCCTTCCACCATTGGAACCAGATCGGCTTTTTCAGCGGCCGCACGCGATCGCGAATACCGGTTCCGTACCCTGTGTCATAGACCTGCTTGCCCAGCAGAACGGTCTGGAACACGCGGTGGTCAAACAGCGTGGCGAACTCGACATCATGCTGCATCGGCAGGCGGTGCTGCCAAAGCTCAAGGTTTTCGGCCAACCGATCCGGCACTTTCATCTCGGTGCGAGCGTCGATCCAGTATTGGTCGTCGGTCCGGTTGCCCAGTTGGTAGTGCAAGCTGATGAATTCCAGAACCTCGTTATAAAGCTTGTCCATCTGCCGGTTGTATCTGGCCCGCAATGAAGGCTCGATATCTCGGGTGGGCAGATGCTCGGCGAACCAGCGGATGGAATGGTCGATCATATGGATCGCGGTGCTTTCCAATGGCTCGATGAAGCCACCCGACAGGCCGATTGCAACGCAGTTCTTGACCCAGGCGTTGCGCACTCGCCCGACGCGCATCGGGATCACGCGCGGCGTCAGACCCTTGCCGCTTTCGCCCAGCCATTCAAGATACTCATCCGCGGCCTGATCATCCGTGCGGTGGGCCGAGGAATAGACATATCCTGTGCCGACCCGGTTATAGAGCGGTACCCGCCACGTCCAACCCGCACCCAAAGCGGTGGAGCGTGTGCAGCTTTCGATCTTGTCCGGGTCGGGATGTTCGATCTGCAGCGCCATGGCGCGGTCGTTGGGCAGATAGTCCGAGTAATCCAGAAACGGCTCACCCAGGGCCTGATTGATAATGAGCCCGCGGAAGCCGGTGCAATCAATGACCATCTCGATGTCATACCGGCCCTTGGCCTCAAGCATCAGGTGGCTGACATTGCCCTGTTCATCCAGCTCGACCGACTGCACCTCATCCTGGATGTGCTCAACACCCCGCTTGATACATATTTTGGTCAGCATGCCGGCAAACTTCACCGCATCCAGATGGTAGGCATAGCCGAACCGTTGCTCGAATTCCGGCTGCCCTAGCATGCGCGCACCTTTGCACAAGCGCGCCAGATCGTCGTGCGGCGAGATCGACTGCGTGAAATCCCGATTGCCGTTGCCAAAGCGCAGGAAATACTCGGCGGATTCCAAACCTTCCAGCATCTGACCATGGGCAAACGGATTCATATAATCGATGCGGTTGCCCTTGGCGTCGTTATTCCAGTTGCAAAATTTCACACCCAGCTTGAATGATGCGTTGGTCTCGCGGAAAAAATCCCGTTCAGAGATACCGGCTTGCCGGAGCGTGACCGGCATGCGCGGCACCGTCGCCTCGCCCACCCCAACGGTCGAGATGTTCGGGCTTTCAATCAGACAAATGCCTGGACGGTCTTTGGGCGCAGACGTTCGGGAAAACACCATATCCAGGATCAGTGCGGTCATCCATCCTGCCGTACCGCCACCAACGATGGTGATTTTGCGCAAACGATTATTCATGTGTTTAGGGTCCCTGTTGGCTCTGGGGTTTTTAGTGTCCCCTTTTCTAGCTTGAGAGAAACATAGCAGCTTTCCCGCGTTCAGCTAGGGCTTAGGCGGGGGATGCTTTGATTTTGGAACGACGACCTCGTTCACGGATCGGAAACGCGGCATTCCCCAAGCGCTCAAAGCAGGCGCTCAGACTCCAGACCCAAACACGCTGTTCTTACAATCGTGTCCCTTGCGCCATCAAACTACCTGTTGAACCTCTTCGCCCCCGCTCCTATCGTGCGGCAACAGACGTATCATTCAGGACGACCCAATGCCCGAGCAAGCCCCTCATCCAATGTCCCCGCAGGATTGCCTTGTCGCGATCATGGTGGCGATCTCTGCATCGGACGAAACGATCCGCACGGCTGAGCTGGTCAAGATCGAAGGGGCGGTGAATATGCTGCCCGTTTTTGCCGGATACGATATTGACCGCACACGGCGCGTTTCGCAGATCGTATTTGACCTGTTTGAACAAGTGGACGGGCTTGACGCCCTCTTCGGTCTGATCCGCGACAACCTGCCTGAGCGGCTGAACGAAACGGCTTATGCATTGGCCTGCGATGTTGCCGCTGCTGATGGCTCACTTGCAGAAACAGAGCTTCGCCTGCTGGAAGAGATCCGGTACGAGCTGAACATCGATCGCCTGCATGCCGCAGCCATCGAACGTGGGGCACGGGCGCGTCACACGACCTGATCAGCTGCCGTAAAGGGCCCCCCAGCGTTCGATCAAAGCACGCTGCAATTTGCGCGAACGCCTGTTCCAGCTGCGCGCGCCATCCGGCCTTTCGCGCTGAGCGCGCGGAATCGTTGCGCGGTGGCCCACATCCGCAGTGAAGATCGCAAAAGCCAGTTCATTTCCCTGAGCACTGGTCAGAAATCCACCCAGGCCCGACACGAAATTCAATGTCCCGGTTTTGGCATCCACCTTGATCGGATGATCCTTGACCACCCGACCCTGACTGTCCGTCAGGGCAAACGGTTTCAGCAGAGGCCGCAAAGCACCGGATTTGCGCGCCTGCACAAGTGCGGAAACCAGATCCCGCGGCGCGACGCGCGATGCGTCACCCAGCCCGGAATGGTCAACCATCTCGATGCCGCTGACACCATAGGTTTCCGTGGCCCATCGGTTCATCTCTGCCGCAGAATCCGCCAGTGACCCCGGGGCCGCGCCTCGCGCCACCGACGCAGCCAAACCAATCATTTCCGCAGTAATATTGGTCGAATATTTCAGCATACCCCGCAGAATGCTGTCCAACGGATCGCTTTGAAAAATCACCAACGGCGTGCCCTTGGGCGTTTCTTGCGTGACCTGCACACGGCCCAGAATGATGCCATTTGATCTGGCCAGAGTGCGAAACACATCGCCTGCATAAAGCGCAGGCTTGCGCACGGGCAGCCAACGCGCGCCCTCATTGCCAAGCGCGCCCTTGGCCACGGTCCAACGATCCTGCCGCGCACTGGGTTGGTAGGTATAGATTGGCAGGCTACGATCTTCGACCCGCATGGCCGCCATATCGACCGCCGGATTGAACCGCGCGCTGCGTGCATCCATGCGGATATCATACCCCGCGCCACCCCGTTTCCACTCAAAATGCACCCGGTTGAAATTCAATGAGATTCCGCTGATTGCAGGACTGTAGCCGACATGGTCGGGCTGACCCGGGTCAATGCTGAACACAAAAGGCAACGCACCATCATAGACCTTGAACGCGCCTTGAACCTCGGTGATCCCAGCCTCGCGCAGATTGGCCGCCATGCGCGCCAAAGCGTCGGTGTCCAGCAGAGGATCACCACCACCAACAAGGATCAGATCGCCTTTCAGAACCCCATTTTCCACCGGCCCATCCGCCAGCAGCGCGGTTTCAAACCGGTAATCAGCCCCCAGAACATCCAGCGCATACAAGGCCGTCAGAGCCTTGGCGACACTGGCCGGCGGCAAGGCCGTATCCCCACCGATCGATTCCAGCTCAGCCCCGGTTTCGACATCAGCCACCGCAAAAACAACTTCACCCTTCAGACCGGCTTGCTGAACAAGTCGCTCGGCGCCCGTTGATGGAACGCCACGTAGAACGGGTCGCAACGAAACCAGCGGCGCCTCGGCCAAACCTGCGGCGGGAAACAGCGCGGCCCCGAGCCCGCCCAAAAACAATCGACGCGAAATACGATCAACCATGGGTCAAATAAAATCCCAGAGCTTAAATTCAGACAATCACTCGATTAAGATTATGCGCTGATGGGAGTCATTCGGGCAACACCCCGGGTCCCCAGATGCCGCGATTGCGAAGATCCGTTGAACTGACGTCAACCATCGGAGCATTCACAAAGCACCAGGCCGGGGCCTGCGCCCGCCCCAACAGATGCCGCGCCTGACCGTCGATCCGGTATTTGGCGTAAAGGCGAGCCGCGGGCGACATCCGGGCCGAGATCCGGTCGCCCGGCCGGGCCACGACACCAACGGGGATCGTGTCCATGATCCGCCGCCAGTCTTTCCACTTGTGAAACTGCGCCAGATTGTCAGCGCCCATGATCCAGACAAACCGGACCTGCGGATAAAGCCTGCGCAGCGCAGCCAGCGTGTCCGCCGTGGCCCGCGTGCCGGTCACCGCCTCGATATCCGTGACCGCTACGCGTGGGTGCTGCATCACCGCCCGGGCCGCATTTACCCGTTGCGTCAAGGGGGCTGGCCCCCGCTTTTTCAACGGATTGCCCGGCGATACCAGCCACCAAACCCGATCCAGCCCGAAGGCCTTCATCGCCTCAAGCGTCACATGCACATGGCCCTGGTGCGGAGGGTCAAAAGACCCACCGAACAATCCCACGACCTGCCCGGGCCGCGCATATGGAAGAGTGCTCCGCTGCATCCCTTGCTGATGTTCAGAACTGGGACAGCTTGTCAATCAATCGGCTGCACCACATCGCCCAGCCTGACCCGCCCGGGCCGGACCACTTCGGCGCACCATCCCCCATGCCCCCGCACGGCAGAGTAGCCACCTTTACCCAGCGCCTCCTCCATCCGACTGCATGGCGCGCAGATCACGGTAAAGCGCAGGATGGCCTCACCCACCTGCACCTCGCGCCCTTTGAGCGCCGACAGATTGATCCCCGAAACCACCAGATTGCGCCGCAGGACGTCGGGTACCACCGGCTCCTGCCCCAGATAAGACCCAATCGCCGCCAGATGTTCTTGCTGGATCAGAGTCACCGCCCGTTTCCCCGCCCTGCTGCGGTCGCCTTCCAGGCCATCGACAGAGATCCAAGCGTTCATAGCGGGGACCATGTGAGCCCGTCTCTCGGGTCGGAGTCCAATCCAGCGAACGTGTCCAGATTGCGCCCAACCGACTATCAGCGCTTTCAAAGACATCTTCGGTTCTCCTTACGCCTCATCTGGACAATTGTTTCCTCAACTACAACCCGATGTCGTCTATCCGACGGGTCAGGCATCTATCAGTTTGTAGTGTTTAGGTATGCGAAGCCCTGCCTTATCAATTTCTGACTTCAATACGTCTGAGATAAAGATACGTGGCCTGTCCATCTTCACGTCCCGCCACAAGTGGGCGCCCCTCACCACTTCTCCGCTGACGGCCAGTCCATTGCAGTGCTTTTTGTCGCTGCTTGCAGCGACAAAGTAAGCACCAGCACTTTTCCACGCGCCTTCGACGCTCTTCTCCGGAAGAAAAGCATCCAGATGCTGGCCAATAACCATGAAAAAATATCTCTTTTCTGGTTGTTTCCCACGTGGCTATTGCACGTCTACACACCAGAATTGGTGTACTGAGGGCTCTATGCCCTCAATAATCTCCTTCATCGCTTCCTCTACGATCATAAACCCGTGATTCACAAAAAAGAGGGATGCTAGATTTTTCGGAGTTCTAGGCAGCACCAACTGGGTTGGTTTTTCAAAGTCCTCGAAGACCGCACCCTTGGCAGAGTATTTCTTACCCACCTTGGACAGGAACTTGACAACCCAGTCGTCGTATTCGGCTCGCTCTTCGTCTGTCAGAACCTCGTTGAAATGACGCTCGATCTTTTCTTCGTTGTCGGCGAAATCGGCCGCTTCCGGTGAAAAATCGCCGCTTCCATACGGAAACAAAACACCCCAAGTCATTAAATCTCTCAAAATCTTGCCTGCTTTGATCGGCACCATGCCAACGGTCACCCATGGGTGCAATCCTGATCGCACCTCTTACCTGACGACAACTCATTGCCCCCACCCACCGCATCCGCTATCACACCGCCCAACTCAATTTCCCCGACCCAGAGGACGCGACATGGCCGCCTATCAATATGTCTACCACATGCAGGGTGTCTCCAAGACCTATCCCGGTGGCAAGAAGTGCTTTGAAAACATCCACCTGAGCTTTCTGCCCGGCGTGAAAATCGGTGTTGTCGGCGTCAACGGCGCGGGTAAATCGACCCTGATGAAGATCATGGCCGGCCTCGACAAAGATTTCACCGGCGAGGCCTGGGCGGCCGAAGGCGCAAAAGTCGGTTACCTCCCGCAGGAACCGAAGCTGGACGAAACCCTGACCGTCCGCGAAAACGTCATGCTGGGCGTGGCGGAAAAGAAGGCGATCCTCGACCGCTATAACGAACTGGCGATGAACTACTCGGATGAGACAGCCGACGAGATGGCCAAGCTGCAGGACGAGATCGACAGCCAGAATCTCTGGGATCTCGACAGCCAGATCGACGTCTCAATGGAGGCCCTGCGCTGCCCGCCCGACGATGCCAACATCGCCAACCTTTCGGGTGGTGAGAAACGCCGCGTGGCGCTCTGCAAGCTGCTGCTCGAAGCGCCCGATATGTTGCTCTTGGACGAACCGACCAACCACTTGGACGCCGAAACGATCGCCTGGCTGCAACAGCACCTGATCGACTACAAGGGCACCATCCTGATCGTCACCCACGACCGCTATTTCCTGGATGATATCACCGGTTGGATCCTCGAACTCGACCGTGGTCGTGGCATTCCATATGAGGGCAATTACTCCGCATGGCTGGAACAAAAAGCCAAACGGCTCGAACAGGAAGCGCGCGAGGACAAGTCCAAGCAGAAGACTCTGCAGCGCGAACTGGAGTGGATGCGTCAGGGTCAAAAGGCCCGTCAGGCCAAATCCAAGGCCCGGATCAACGCCTATAACGAGCTGGCCGAACAGTCCGAACGCGAAAAGCTGACCCGCGCCCAGATCGTCATCCCCAACGGCCAGCGCCTTGGCGGCAAAGTGATCGAGGTTGAGGGCCTGTCGAAGCACATGGGCGACAAGCAACTGATCGAAGGGCTGGACTTTGCCCTGCCCCCCGGCGGCATTGTCGGTGTCATCGGCCCCAACGGTGCCGGTAAATCGACGCTCTTCAAAATGCTCACCGGTCAGGAACAACCCGACAGCGGCACAATCACGCTGGGCGACACGGTCGAGCTGTCCTACGTTGACCAGTCCCGCGACGATCTTGCCGACAACGATACCGTGTGGGAGGCAATCACCGGCGGCGCCGAGATCATCCAACTGGGCGACGCACAGGTCAATTCCCGCGCCTATTGCTCGTCCTTCAACTTCAAAGGCGGCGATCAGCAGAAAAAGGTCTCGCTGCTGTCAGGTGGTGAGCGCAACCGTGTCCACATGGCCCGGCTGTTGAAAGAGGGCGGCAACGTCCTGCTGCTCGACGAACCGACCAACGATCTGGACGTCGAAACCCTGCGCGCGCTGGAAGACGCTTTGGTCGATTTCGCGGGCTGCGCCGTGGTCATCAGCCACGACCGCTTCTTCCTCGACCGGATTTGCACGCATATTCTGGCCTTCGAAGGCGACGCCCATGTGGAATGGTTCGAGGGCAACTTCGAGGATTACGAAGAGGACAAAAAGCGTCGTCTGGGACCGGACGCGCTGGAGCCCAAGCGGTTGAAGCATAAGAAGTTTGCGCGTTGATCTCCGCTTGAAATCAGTGTTATAAAATCCCATCTGGGATCTATGAACACTGCATTTCGTTTTGCAAAATGGTCGCTAGCGGCAATTGGTGTGCTAGCGACTTTCATAGGTTTGTATGAATATTTTTGGGCCACAAGAACTGCACCCTATCTCAATACGCACATTACGTCCTGTTTGCCCGATAAAGTTGGCCACGACTTCGGCAATCGAGAAGCGGAAAGGCAAGAATTTCTTCAGTTCTTAAGTGATAATGCATGGTCTCTAGTGGTGCTCGATCTCATTATTGATCATGATGCATGCGACCATCCCGAGGCGATCTATTTTTCCGAAGAGTTCCCTGAAATAGTAGAGTTCGAATTGGGATACGATAAGCGCTATTCACCTGGGTACGGCGCACAAGGAAGGTTTCGGCAAGTCGGGGATTTCCATGACAGATCGTGGTTCTCAACTGTCAGGTTTGAACAAGAACGCTTCTTTGATGACGTGATCGCCAATAGCAGTTTTGCTGACGATGACGGCGCACACGGTATTGTCGGCGTGTTCTTCAATTCAAACATGAGTCACGAAGAAGGCTTCAACCGATATGTGATTGTCCCGGTTCGCTATTCGTCGAAGAATGAGCTCGTTTTTTCCTGTACCGTTGCCATCGAAAGTTCCAGCAGCAAGTTCGCACGTCTTGGAGCATATATCTCCGAGTGTCTTTTCTAGCGTGCGTAGGATGGGTGCTCGCACCCATCGCTCCTCAATTCACCAATCCAACCAAGTCAAATGATGGGTGAAATCACCCATCCTACGGTTCTCCGAACGCGCAATCAGTGACCACCCCACTCCACTCCGGATCAACCCGACCTGCGCGAATATCGCGATGGATCGACGAATAGGGCCATTCGGTCGGGCGCTTCACCAACCCATGTTTGACCGGATTACCCCAACAATATGCCATATGATTGCGGTAATCTTGTTCGTCGCGGATACAATGTTCCCAAAACCGGCGTTGCCAAATCGGCGCTTCGCGTTTGTTCTGCCGTAGGCCGGGCTTCAGCCCGGCATATCTGCCGGATGTTACAACCGGCAACTCCCTCGGCACAGGTACCGGGATGAAGCCCGGCCTACGCCTTGCCTCTTTTATGCGCATGGTAAAACGCGCCTTGATTGCACCCCACCTGGTGGAATAATCCGCGTCCCCTGGCGGCAGTGTCCAAACCGCGTGCAGGTGATCCGGCAACACCACAAACGCATCACACCAAAACGGTCGCTCTTTCTGCGTCACTGCAAACGCAGCACGCAAATGCATTACCTCTCGCACCAACAAATCCGATGATCGGTCGGCGAGCGAGACGGTGAAAAAATACTTCGCTCCGGATATTCGGACACGCCGGTAATTGCTCATAGAAGCATCCTGCCGTCTTCATCGCTACCAAACCGTTAACCAAATTCCACCCTTGCCACATCCCTGCCCCAATGCCATATCCAAGGGGCTAACGTTTTTCTATTTCGACCCACTGTCTCCTTTCACGGCGCTCAGTCTATCGATCCAGACAACGACGCCAGGCTGCCGCATCCACGTGGGCAGCACCAAACAGGAGAAAACGGATATGCCTGCAGGCACCGTAAAATGGTTCAACACCACCAAAGGCTACGGCTTTATCGCGCCCGAAGATGGCGGCAAGGACATCTTTGTACACATCTCGGCGGTCGAACGTTCGGGCCTCACCGGTCTGGCCGACAACCAGAAAGTCACGTATGAGCTGCGCGCCGGTCGTGACGGCCGTGAAAGTGCTGACGACATTCAGCTGGCCTAAGACATTGAAAGGGTGGGGTTTTCTCCCACCCTTTCGCTTTGACACTGCGATGCCCCGCAAAGGCGGTGTGGCACGCAGAATACATCACATTTTAGTTATGTAATCCCGGCGATTGACCAATTCTGCTATCGTTTCGAAACTGTAGCGAAAAGCTCATTGGTCTTTGGAAGGGACGAAACATGTTTACTCGCCGCGCCTTTATGGCCGGGACGGTCGCCTTTGCGCTGCCCGGTGTCGCCAGCGCAAAGAAGGCGGTCGAATACGATCCGACGCCGCAATATGTGCGCATCAAGAAAGAGTTTTTGCCGGGTCAGCTGCTGGTCGTGCCGCGTTCGTTCTACCTCTATTTCGTGACCGAACCGCGCAAGGCGATCCGATATGGCTGCGGCGTGGGCAAGGCCGGGCTGGAATTCACCGGCACCGCCACGATCGATGTCAAGAAAGAATGGCCCACATGGCGCCCCACCAATGAAATGATCGAACGAGATCCCGTTGCCTATGCGCGCTTCAAGGACAACGACTATGTGCAACCGGGGGGCGGAGACAATCCGCTGGGCGCCCGAGCGCTCTATCTGTTCCAGAATGGGGTCGACACCTATTTCCGTATTCACGGCACGACGCAGCCGTCCACCATTGGGCGTGCGGCCTCGAACGGGTGCATTCGCATGCTGAACCAGCATGTGATCGACCTGTATCAGCGTGTCCCGATCGGAACCGTCGTCACCGTTGTCTGACCTGATTAGGGCGCTGACCAGTCCACTTCATCGGCCTTTTCGACCTTTAACCGCCCGTCCGGCCACGGGCGGGTAAGGCTTTGGGCCTCGGCCTCGGTGCCAGTCAGCCAGGTCGTCACGTCCGCAGGTTCTAACAGAACGCCCATACGGTGGTGGATCGGCTGCACATCTGCATTGGGTTCACATGTCACGGCTGCAACCTGATCCACGCGCAATCCACCCGGCGCCTCCCACACGTCTGTTATCGCCGCAAAAATCAGCGGAGCGCCATCCAGGGATGAGATACGCCACGCGGTCTTCTTGCGCTTCTCACCCGTCCATTCATACCAGCCATCCACAGGAATCACCGCCCGCCCGACGCCTTGGAATGCGGATTTGTCAAACACCGTCTCGGACCGCGCGTTGATGATCGTCTCCATCACCGGACGCCCGCGCGCATTAACCCGACCAACGGGGATCATGCCCCAGCGCATCAATCCCAACCCGTCTCTGGTCAGAACCGCCACCTCCTGGCCCGGCTGGATGTTTCTGCGTGGCTCCTGCGCGATGCCATCGGACGCACCGAGATAAGCGGCGACCTCGGACATTGGTCGTGTCAGAAAGAAGCGCCCCGGCATCCGTGTCTCCTATTGCCCGGCGCGCTCGGCCAGTTGCAGGACCTGCGGGCCAAGGTTTTCGACAATTCGCGCGACCCCGGCGGCATTGGGATGAATGCCATCACCCTGCATATACTGACCCACCGCTGCAAGATCGCCCTCGCCAGAGAGACCCGCAAAAAAGCTCTCGGCGTAGAGCGCGCCGTGGCTTTGCGCCAGATCGGGATAGATCGCATCAAATCGTTGTTTATAGTCCGGGCCATAGTTCCCGGGGGCCTGCATCCCGACCAGCAGGACATCGATATGCGATGCATCGGCCGCGTTCATGATGGTTTCGAGGTTCGCGCGTGAGACATCGGGATCGATGCCTCGCAGAACATCATTGCCCCCCAGCGCGACGATCATCCCATCAACGTCCGGTGTCAGCGTCCAATCCACCCGGGCAGCCCCGCCCGCTGTGGTGTCGCCAGAAACGCCGGCATTGATCAGGCGTATGTCTGCGCCCTGATCCAGCAGCCAGCGCTGCAACTGGGGTACGAACCCATCCTGTTCCGGCAACCCATAGCCTTGGGTCAGGGAATCGCCCAGGGCGGCAATGACAACCGGTTCGGCTGTTGCCGCGAAACCCCAATTGACACATATCCCTAGCATCAATGCCTTGCGTAACGTTTGCACCGCGCCATATCCCAATTGATTGCTCCTCAGACGGACGAACCCATGACCTCACCGATCCTGACCCTTCAAAATGCCGCTTTGTCGCTGGAAGGCAATGCCGGACGGGTGGATATCCTGCACGATATAACGCTGACCGTCGACCGAGGAGAGACACTGGGCCTTGTCGGTCCGTCTGGATCAGGCAAATCCTCGCTGCTGATGCTGATGGGAGGGTTAGAGCAGGCCACCAGCGGCAACGTCACCGCACTAGGGCAGGATCTGAGCGGTATGGATGAAGACGGGCTGGCCCGGTTTCGGCGCGACCGCATGGGTGTCGTGTTCCAAAACTTCCATCTGATCCCTAGTATGACAGCGTTAGAGAACGTGGCTACCCCTCTGGAACTTGCCGGGCATTCGGATGCCTTTGCCCGCGCCGAAGCAGAGTTGGACGCGGTTGGCCTAGCGCATCGCCGCTCTCACTATCCAGCCCAGATGTCGGGGGGTGAGCAGCAACGCGTGGCGTTGGCGCGTGCGTCAGCCCCGCGCCCAGAGATTCTGCTGGCCGATGAGCCGACGGGAAACTTGGACGAATCCAATGGGGCCGCAATCATTGATCTGCTGTTCGGCCTGCGCGATCGGCACGGTGCAACGCTGGTTCTGGTGACACACAGCCACACGCTTGCGCAACGATGCGACCGCGTTGTCCGTCTGCGCGACGGGCGCATTTCAGAAGATGCACAAAGTGAGGCCGCAGAATGAGCCTGCGGCAAGCGGGCCGTCTTGCACGGCGGGAATTGCGCGGCGGGCTGCGGGGGTTCCGCATTTTTCTGGCCTGCCTTGCACTGGGTGTCGCGGCCATTGCCGCTGTTGGATCGGTACGACACGCGATCCAGGCCGGTTTGGAGCAGGAAGGGGCAGCCCTTTTGGGCGGAGATGCACAGCTGGAATTCACTTATCGCTTTGCCGATGACCGGGAACGCGCCTGGATGGCGGAAAACGCATTGGCCTTGTCCGAAGTGGTTGATTTTCGGTCGATGGCCGTGGCCGGACCACCAAAGGACGCGCAACGCGGGTTGACGCAGGTTAAAGCCGTCGATGCGGCGTATCCCTTGCTCGGCACTGTCGAGCTGGACCCAAAGCAGGATTTATCAACCGCCCTGGACGGCGCGGATGATCTTCCCGGGGCGGTCATGGACCAGACCTTGATTGACCGGCTTGGCATCGCACCGGGTGACAGATTCAGGCTTGGGACACAGGATTTTGTGCTGACCGCGGCACTGGTTTACGAACCGGACGGCGCAGCAGATGGGTTCAGTTTGGGGCCCCGAACGCTGGTTCGGACGCAGGACCTGCAGAATTCGGGTCTGCTGACACCGGGTACACTGTTTTCAACCAAATATCGCCTCAGCCTGCCGCAAGGCACCGATCTGGCCACCCTGTCCGAAACGGCCTCGCAGGACTTTGCCAATGCAGGGATGCGTTGGACCGACGCGCGAAACGGCGCGCCCGGTATCGCCGAGTTTGTTGCCCGCCTCAGCGCCTTTCTGGTCCTTGTCGGCCTGTCCGGTTTGGCGGTCGGCGGTATCGGAGTGTCTGCCGCAGTCCGCGCATATCTGTCACAAAAAACCGAAACCATCGCAACGTTGCGCACATTGGGCGCAGACCGGGCTACGATTTTCCAGACCTACATGATCCAGATCGCGGCGCTTTCGGGTATCGGCATCCTGATCGGCATCACTCTGGGCGGCGTGCTTCCGGTGCTGCTTGCGCCTGCGATAAAGGGCGCGCTACCGGTTCCGGCGGTTTTCGCCATCTATGCCAGCCCGTTGGCTGAGGCGGCGATTTATGGCCTGCTTACCGCGTTTCTCTTTACGCTCTGGCCGCTGGCGCGCACCGAAAATGTCCGTGCGGCAACACTGTTCCGCGACGCGCTGTCGTCAGCCAAAGCGCTGCCGCGCGCCGCATTCCTGATCGCGACAGCCATCGGCCTTGCCGCTCTGATCGGCATTGCCGCATGGTTCAGCGGATCAATTCGCCTGACACTCTGGACCAGTGCGGGGTTGGCCGGGGCGCTCGTCCTTCTGGTCTTTGCCGCCTTGGCAATCCGGTGGCTGGCCCGCCGAACCACTCCGCTAATGCGCGGTAGACCCGCCTTTCGCTGGGCGCTTTCTGCAATCTCGGACCCACGCGAGGGCGCGTCCTCGGTGGTTTTGTCCCTTGGATTGGGCCTTTCGGTTCTGGCCGCTGTTGGCCAGATCGACGGCACGCTGCGCAACGCGATCTCGGGCAATTTGCCGGACGTGGCCCCCTCCTTCTTCTTTGTCGACATCCAAAAAGACCAGATGCCCGGCTTTTCCGAACGGCTTGAGTCGGACACCGCGGTCAGTCGCATCGAAAGCGCCCCGATGCTGCGGGGGATCATCACGCAGATCAATGGACAGCCTGCCCGAGAAGTCGCGGGCGATCATTGGGTGCTGGATGGGGATCGCGGCATCACCTATTCCGCAACCCCGCCCGCCAATACGCGCGTCACCGCCGGTAGCTGGTGGCCCGACAATTATGACGGCACTCCACAGGTCAGCTTTGCCGCTGAAGAAGCGCAGGAAATGGGACTGAAACTGGGTGATGAGCTGACGGTCAATATCCTTGGCCGGGATATAACGGCCCGGATAACATCCCTGCGTGAGGTGGATTTTTCGAACGCCGGAATTGGTTTTATCATGTCGATGAACCCTGCGGCCCTGGCTGGCGCGCCGCACAGCTTCATCGCCACCGTCTATGCCGAAGAAGCCGCCGAATCCGCGATCCTAGGCGATCTGTCCAATCAGTTTCCCAACATCACCGCGATCCGGGTCCGCGACGCCATCGACCGGGTATCCGGCTTGCTAGCAGGGATTGCTGCCGCCACCTCTTACGGGGCGGGCATTTCGCTGTTGACCGGATTTCTGGTCCTGATCGGAGCTGCCGCAGCAGGCGAACCCGCGCGAAGGTACGAAGCCGCGGTCCTGAAAACCCTGGGCGCAGGCAAAAACACCATCCTGTTCAGCTTTGCATTGCGGGCCGTCTTTTTGGGCGCGGCAGCTGGATGTGTCGCCCTTATGACCGGTATCCTCGGCGGTTGGGCGGTGGCCACCTACATTTTCGAGACGGATTTTTCGGTGATCTGGCGTTCGGCCATCGGAATCATTTCCGCCGGAATACTGGTGACGCTGGGCGCAGGCCTCGCCTTTGCTTTGCGGCCCCTATCCGTGCGGCCCGCCCGCATATTGCGCGCCTCAGATTAGCGCCCGAGCTACCGTGCGCACACCACAGGTTGCAGGATTTTCAACAACGGCCCGTTGTCACACACCAGCGCATCCAATGTGATGTCATCCAGCGAGGCATAAAACACCTCGGCCGCATCCTGCAGCGCCACGCGCAGGCGGCATGCTTCGGTCAATGGGCAGGTATTGTCCGCATCGGCAAAGCATTCGACGATCGGCAATGGCCCTTCCACGTCGCGAAACACCGCGCCGATCCGGATCTGTTCCGCCGGGCGTGACAACGTCATCCCCCCATTCCTGCCGCGTTGGGTGCTGAGATAGTCCAATTGGCTGAGCTGGTTGATGACCTGCGCCAGATGGTTTTCCGAGATATTGCACACATCGGCAATCTCGGTCTTGGTGACCAATCGATCCTTATGCGCAGCACAATACATCAGCAAACGCACCGCAATGTTTGTCCTTTTGGTAATTCGCATGAGGTCCTCCCGGATTTCACGATGCTGCGTTATTGCATGTTCGGCAAAAAACCGGTTTGACATACATCAATCATCGCAAAAGGACCCTTATCGCCATGGCTGACCCTTATTTCTTTGGCTACGGCAGCCTTGTGAACCTTGCCACCCACGACTTTCCCAATCCGCAAAAGGCCGTTCTAAAGGGTTGGCGGCGCGCGTGGCGGCATACGGATCTGCGCCCAGTTGCCTTCCTGACAGCTGTGCCTGACCCGGCCTCCGAGATTGAAGGCATGATTGCCCATGTCCCGAACGATGACTGGGGCGCATTGGACGAAAGGGAATGGGCCTATGACCGGGTGCCCACCACGCAATCAGTATCCCACCCGCTGACCCACGCGGTTGAGATCGCCGTCTACGCGGTTCCGCATGACCGACACACCGCGCCGGACAATCATCATCCACTGCTTCTCAGCTATATCGACGTGGTCGTGCAGGGATATTTGCGGGCCTTCGGGCAAGACGGGGTGGATCGGTTTTTTGCCACAACCGATGGCTGGGATGCTCCGATCCTGAACGATCGGGCGGCGCCCAGATATCCACGGAACCAGCCCCTCAAACCCGCCGAAACCGCGCTGGTGGATGACAGGTTACAGCGTGTCTCGGCGCGCGTTCTGCAACCCGGAGAGCCCAGACAGGCCGGTGAACTGCCGGCGTCGTTCGTGTTCTAAAGATTGTTGCTGCAGGCGCCGCGGGTCAGCCCCGCGCGCGGATCACCTGCAGCAATGGCAGCAGGGTCGCCATTTCCGGCCCGCGCTCCTTCCCGGTCAGCGCCTTGCGCAGCGGCATGAACAGCCCTTTGCCCTTGCGGCCCGTGGCTTGTTTCACCGCTGTGGTCCAGGCCCCCCAGGTTTCGCCATCAAACGGACCTTCGGGCAGCAAATCCATGGCCTGAGCGATGAAGTCACGATCTTCGTCGGCGATCAGCGGCTCGGCCCCGTCGCGGCACAGCTCCCACCAGCCTTTGAGATCGGTCAGAGTGGTGATGTTTTCACGGGCCATGGCCCAGAAGGGCTCGGCCAGTTCGGCAGGAACACCTGCCTCGGTGACCGCATCACCCACCTCTGCCAAAGACAGCGTTTGCAGGTGTTTCGCGGTCAGCGGGAACAAGTCCTGTACATCGAACTTGGTGGGCGCAGCGCCGAACCGATTGATGTCAAACCCATCGATCAGTTGCGCCATGTCCGAGCGCAGTTCGACCGGATCGGACGAGCCCAAACGTGCCATCAGGCTCAGCAGTGCCATCGGCTGCACGCCCTGTTCACGCAGGTCGCGCAGGGCCAGCGTGCCAAGTCGCTTCGACAGCGCCTCACCCTGTGGGCCGGTCAGCAGCGAATGGTGGGCAAAACGCGGACATGTCCCGCCCAGCGCCTCGATGATCTGGATCTGCGTAGCGGTGTTGGTCACATGGTCCGACCCGCGGACCACATCGGTCACGCCCATCTCGGTATCATCCACAACAGACGCGATTGTATAAAGAACCTGACCATCGCCCCGGATCAGAACCGGGTCCGAGACCGAGGCCGCATCGATCGAGATATCGCCCAGAATCCCGTCATTCCACTCGATCCGCTCATGGTCCAGTTTGAACCGCCAAACGCCGTTGCCGCGTTCGGCACGCAGCGCCTCTTTTTCCGCATCCGAAAGGGCCAGCGCAGCGCGGTCATAGACCGGAGGCTTGCCCATGTTCAGCTGTTTCTTGCGTTTCAAATCCAGTTCAGTCGGCGTTTCAAACGCCTCATAAAACCGACCCATCTCGCGCAGCTTGTCAGCGGCCTCGGCATAACGGTCCAGACGGTCCGATTGACGTTCAACCTTGTCCCAGTGCAGGCCCAACCACTCAAGATCCTGTTTGATCGCGTCGACATATTCTTCTTTCGACCGCTCGGGATCGGTGTCGTCGATACGCAGGATGAACGTGCCGCCAGCCTTGCGGGCGATCAGATAATTCATCAAGGCGGTACGCAGGTTGCCCACATGGATGTAACCGGTGGGCGACGGGGCGAAACGGGTCGTAGTCATGGGTGTCTCCTGTTGGCTGTCTGGTGTCACACCAAGCGGGTTTTGTCCAGCCGCAGCCCTGGTTACGGTAACGTGAAGTGGCAAGTTCCAATCTGCGACCTATCTTTGGGGGGCTGGCACTTTCAGGGAGACCCCAAAATGACACTCAAGATGACCCGCCGAGCCGCATTGGGCGCGGCTGCCGCTATTCCGTTTGCCTCAGTCGCTGCGCCTGCGTTTGCGGCAACACCCGAAACCAAGGCCAATTCGACCGTCGCGCGTTCCTTCAAGCTGGGCGACTTCACGGTAACCACATTGTTGGATGGCTCTGTTCCGCGCGAAGACCCCAAGGCGCTGTTTGCGCAAGAAGCCTCGGACGAAGAGTTCGCCAAGCTTTCAGCCGAGAATTTCGTACCAACCGACATGGCGCAGTTTTTCTTTACACCTTCGCTTGTAAATACCGGTTCCGAGCTGGTTCTGTTCGATACCGGTCTGGGTCAAGGCGGCATTCAGGCAGCACTTGCGGATGCTGGCGTGACGCCTGACCAGATTGATGTGGTTGTCATCACGCATATGCATCCCGATCACATCGGCGGGATGACAACAAATGACGCGCCAACCTTCCCGAACGCGCGCTATGTGACCGCCGCCTCAGAATATGACTTCTGGTCCGGTCAGGACGCCGGTAACCGGGTTGGCGACCTGGTGGCTGCCAAGGTCACGCCGCTGGCTGGAAAGATGACCTTCATCGACGACGGGGGCGAAGTGTCCTCGGGCATCACCGCCGTTTCTGCGAATGGTCATACGCCGGGTCATACGGTCTATCACCTGGAAAGCAACGGTCAGAGACTGATCCTGACCGCTGATCTGGCAAACCACTATGTCTGGTCCTTTGCCCGCCCGGATTGGGGCTTCAGCTTTGACATGGACAAAGAGGCGGCCGCCGCTTCGCGTCGCAAAGTGCTGGGAATGCTGGCTGCGGACAAAGTTCCGATGGTCGGCTATCATATGCCTTTCCCCGGTGCGGGCTTTGTTGAAACCCGTGGTGACGGCTTCCGGTTTGTCCCGGTCAGTTACCAGATGATGGGCTAAGCCCCTAGTATCCCGGGTCCGGCCGCACCACAGAGCCATCCGTAAAGCGGGACAGGCGAAAGGCGGCCGGATCTACGCAAGGTGTTGACCCTGCCACAAGATCAGCAACCAACCGACCGGCCCCCGGCCCTATTCCAAAGCCGTGGCCGGAAAACCCGGTTGCAATGAAAAACCCGTCAGCCCCATCGACGCCTGAGATAACGGGGATCGCATCCGGCGTAACATCGATCATGCCCCCCCAGCTTTCCACAATCTCGGTTTTTTGCAGCGCGGGGAACACGCGTTTCGCGTTTGACCAGGCCTTTCTCAGAACTTTTTGCGAGGGCTCGGGATCCAGCACCCGGCAATGTTCGAACGGGGTAACGTCCGTTGGCAACCAACGACGATCCTGCCCGGCCTCAATTGCCCATCGGTGCGATACCCGAAAGCGCAGCGACCGCCATTCCTGTTTCAGTGCGGGCAAGAACTGACGCCCAAGCCGGAAACTGTCAGGTACAATATCCACGACGTTTTCATGGCCTGCCGCGACCGTGTAGCCACCATCTGACCGTTTTCGGACCGCAAACCTATCCGACCACAGCGCGGGTTGGGGGCCGTCTTCGGCAGGCGATGTCCGCAGGACCGAATTCAGAACCTTGAGTTGAGGCAACTCGATCCCTGCATTTCCGGCAAAAAGACGCGACCACGCCCCCCCGGCCAGAACCACTTGGCCGCAGGTGACCCGGCCACGCTCGGTCACCACTCCGACAACGCGACCCTCTTGCATATCCACAGTGCGCACAGCGCAGTTGGTCATCACGACCGCGCCGCGGTCTCGCGCGGCCTCCGCTATCGCCGGCGCGGCCCATTGTGGCTCTGCCCGGCCGTCCTGTGGTGTATAAAGTGCGCCAACAAAATCGATCTGATTGTCGGGAAAAAGGTCTGCGGTTTCCGGACCTGTCAGAATGCGCGCACCCGTTTGCAGACCTTCAAGATGGCGAATCCAGTGCTTGTATTCGTCCAGCGCCTTGTCCGAGCTGGCACCAAAGACAATACCGGACTGGGTGTAACCTGTCTTGCGCCCCAACCGCTGATCCAGGTCTTGCCAGATGCGAATTGCCTCATGCATCAACGGCACCTCGCGCGGGTCCCGCATGCCCAGACGGACCCAGCCCCAGTTACGCGAACTCTGCTCGCCTGCGATTCGACCTTTTTCGCACAGCAACACCGACAAGCCGCGCTCGGACAGTTCAAGCGCGGTTGATGTTCCAATGATTCCGCCGCCGATAACGACCGCGTCGACAGTTTTGGGAAGGTTCAGATCGGATTCTACAGGGATAGGCTTTGGACCGGGCATAATCCGCTCGTTACTGACACATTGGATCAGTATCGAGCCAAAGCCCAAAGGGCTTGGCAACAGCGGAATACCCCAATTTCAAGAAAATGCAGGACATGTGGCGGATCAGCCAATGTCATGAGTTGACGCCCGGCTGGCGTCAACCATTTCTATCATACGTTAGGCAGCGCCGGACAACAGCGGCCATCTGGTGCGCGAGGATTCATTCGCTCTCGAGTCTTTCTCGATCGCAATAGTTTCCTGCGACTTCAGATCCGGAAATTCGGAACGTTTGACAACAACTTTCTTGTCAGCATGTTCATCCGAACTCAGCAAGTCTGCGATCGTTGCGTCCAGCGCAACTTCGTCCAAATCCTGCGCCGGAGACTCCATCGTCTTGTACTGAGGAGGCGAGTGGAGCGGCTTATCATATCCATCTATCATTTTTGACCACCAAAACATTTACAGCACCCAAACAAACGAGCGCTTTTTACCCAGATCCGCGTCCCGTGCGTTTCGCCCTTTGCAAGAACAGAAACCGGTCGGCGCCACGTTTGCCCGAACTGAGACAAACCCCGTAGTCAAATATGGCAAAATGGTGTCACAATTGCAAGGTCATTATGACCAAATTCCCGCCAAATGGCTGATTTTCGACGACAATAGGGACCTCGAACAGTGACTGTTCGTCTACCGCGAACTATTAGCCCCAGTTCAGCGTCAAATAAGGCACGCAGCGACCCTCAGGTCTTGTCGCGCCATCGATTCACAATCGGATAGCGACGATCCAGCCAAAAGGCGCGTGGCGTCAGACGCGCACCGGGCGCAGACTGAAACCGTTTGTATTCGCTGATATAAATCAGATGCTCGACCCGGCGCGCGGTGGCCTCATCGAACCCTGCGGCGACGCAATCGGCAATCGACCCTTCCTGATCGACCAGAATATCCAGAATGGCATCCAGAATCGGATAGTCGGGCAGACTGTCATTGTCCTGCTGGTTCTCGCGCAGCTCGGCACTGGGTGGTTTGTCGATGACCGATGGGCGGATGACCTCACCCGCGGGGCCCATCATCCACGCACGGTGATTAGCATTGCGCCAACGGCAGGTTTCGAACACGCGGGTCTTATACAGATCCTTGATCGGGTTATAGCCGCCGTTCATGTCGCCGTAGATCGTTGCATAGCCAACCGCGACCTCGGATTTGTTACCGGTGGTCAGCAGCATCTCACCAAACTTGTTGGACAGCGCCATCAGCAGCAGCCCGCGCAGACGGGACTGGATGTTTTCCTCGGTCAGATCCTCGTCATGACCGGCGAATAAAGGCGCAAGCGTTTCCGTCACCGCCGCACGGCTTTGCGAGATCGGCACATAGTCATAGCGCACGCCCAAAGCCTTGGCCACGGCCTCGGCATCGTCCAGCGAGGCCTGGCTTGTGTACTCTGATGGCAGCATCACGCAACGGACATTTTCCGCCCCGATCGCGTCCACGGCAATCGTGGCCACCAACGCGGAATCGACCCCCCCGGACAAGCCAAGGACTGCCTTCTTGAACCTGGTCTTGCCCATATAGTCGCGCAGCGATTGAACCATCGCGCGATAGTCCTGCTCCCATTCATCCGGCAGCGCTGAGATCTCGGCCGGGGAAATGCGCCAGCCATCATCCGTGCGCGTCAGATCGATGTTGGTGATCGCTTCATCAAAGACGGGCATCCGAAACGCCAGCTCACCACCCGGATTCAGGCCAAAGGTTGCCCCGTCAAACACCTGATCATCCTGTCCGCCCACCATGTTCAGATAGATGACCGGCAGACCGGTCTCGACCACGCGCGCGACCATGTGGTTCAGACGGACATCGAATTTGTTTCGGAAATACGGCGATCCGTTCGGGATCAGCAGGAATTCCGCCCCCGTTTCTTCAAGCGTTTCCGCCACATCCTCGTGCCAGCCATCCTCGCAGATCGGGCTGCCGATTCGGATATTGCCAACCGCGTATGGCCCGCCCATCGGACCCGCATCAAAAAGGCGCACCTCGTCAAAGACCGTTTCGTTCGGCAAATGGTGTTTCAGCACCGTGCTGACGATGTTGCCGCCTTTGAGAATGAAATAGGCGTTGTACAGCTTGCCGTCTTCGACCCACGGCCCGCCAATTGCCATCGCGGGTCCTTCGGCGCAATCCCGGGCCAAGGCCTGCACTGCTGCCATCGCGGCCTGATTGAACACAGGCCTCATGATCAGATCCTGCGTGTTGTACCCGGTGATGAACATCTCGGTGAAGGCCACCAGATCCGCCGAGTCCGCGCGCGCGATTTGCCAGGCCGCACGTGCCTTGGCCGCATTTCCGTCGATATCCCCAACGGTCGGGTTCAATTGCGCCAGCGTGATGCGGAACCGGTCGGCCATCTTTGCCCTCATGTCCAGTGCAGGTTTTACACGGATTTAGCAGATCACAAGCTGAGTGAAAGGCAAATGCGGCAAAACTCGTTGCTCTGCCAATCATGCTGGCCTAGTTTCACGCAAACACGCACATTCCCGAGGCCCAGGCAGGCAGGTACATCATGAATTTGATCCGCAACTCAATTGCCGCTTTTGTTGTTGCAGCGACAGCCCAAAGCGCCGACGCCCAACAGGATGGCCAGATCGTCACCGCAGATGACGAAGTTGGCGGCGTTTATGAAGGGACCTTTGAAAACGGCCTGCGCCACGGGACCGGCACCTATCGGCTGCCCGATGGGTTTGAATATACCGGCGAATGGGTCGAAGGCGAAATTCAGGGCCAAGGCACGGCGCGATACGCCAATGGATCGATCTATGAGGGCGCTTTTGTCAAAGGCCAGCCCGAAGGCACCGGAAAGATCACCTTCAACGATGGCGGCACCTATGAAGGGGATTGGGCAGGCGGATTGATCAGCGGGGCGGGCATCGCAAACTACGCCAATGGAATGCGCTATGAGGGTGCGTTCAAAGCCGGTAAACACCACGGCAAGGGCGTGATTACCACGCCCGAGGGGTATTCGTATGACGGCGATTGGGTCGATGGTGTCAAGGAAGGCCTGGGCAACATCAGCTATTCCGACGGCACCAAATATCAGGGCGATGTCAAAGGCGGAAAACGCAATGGCAAAGGCACGCTGACCCAGCCGGACGGGATGGTCTATGACGGCGATTGGGTCGACGACCGCATCACCGGCAAGGGGCGTCTGACTTATGCCAATGGTGACGTCTACGAAGGTGATCTGACCGAAGGTCGGCGCCAGGGCAAAGGCAAGGCCACCTATGCCAATGGCAGCTCGTATGAGGGCGATTACGACGACGATTTGCGCCATGGTCAGGGGACGTTCAAAGGCACAGACGGATTTCTTTATACCGGTGAGTGGACAAAGGGTCAGATCGAGGGATTGGGAGAAGTCAGCTATCCCGACGGATCGGTCTATACCGGCGACTTCAAGGCCGATCTGGCCGATGGCAAAGGCCGCATCGTTTATCCCGATGGGTCCAGCTATGACGGTGACTGGGTGGCAGGTGTGATCGACGGCACCGGGACCGCCAGCTTCACAAACGGGACGGTTTACAAAGGCCAGTTCAAGAACGCGCGCAACCACGGCAAAGGTGTTCTGACCTTTGCCGACGGGTCCAGCTATGATGGCGACTGGATCGATGGTGTCCGTCAAGGCCAGGGAACCGCCACCTATGAGGACGGCACCGTTTACACCGGCGCCTTCGATCAAGGGCAGCGTCACGGTGACGGCGAGATCAAAATGTCGAACGGGTTCAGCTATTCCGGGCAGTGGACCAACGGCAAGATCACCGGGGCCGGTATCGCGACCTATCCCAACGGAGATGTTTACGAGGGCAATTTCGTGGACGCCAAGCGACAGGGCAGCGGCACCATGAAATATGCCAATGGCGACGTGGAAACCGGTGTTTGGGAAAACGGCGCGTTGAGATCAGAATCAGCTGCGCCTGCCGAGGGCTCTGCCGAAGACGGGTCTCAGTCTGAAGAACCGGCCGCACCGGCAAGCGACGGCTAAAGCCATCTACCAGGGGATCGTTTTCCCGGCCCAGTCAAAAAACCCTCCGGTTTCTTCCGGCGTCAGGCTGTCTGCGACAGCCAAAAGGTTCGCTGCGGCCTGATCCGCTTCGACGGTCGGGTGGCGGCCTACGTATTTCTCGGTGAAAGCCGTTTTCACCGTCCCAGGATGCAAAGACACGCAGATAGCCTGCGGATGCGTTCGCGCCAGTTCGATCGCTGTTGTATGCACAATCTGGTTCACCGCGGCCTTGGCGGCGCGGTAACTGATCCAGCCACCCAATCGATTGTCCCCAATCGATCCAACCCGTGCGGACAGCACTCCTATGACAGCGCGCCTATCGCGCGGCAGCAGGCGCGCGGCATGTTTTAAAACCAGCGCCGGGCCAATAGCGTTCAGGGCAAACTGATCCATCATCGCCTGCGCCGTGATCGCGCGCACGGTCTTTTCGGGGGCCGCCCCATCAATTTCCAGCGCACCCGACGCTACAAGGATCAGATCAAAAGGCCCGCGCAACTGCGCCAGCCTTTCCTCGGCGGCGTCCGGGTTGGTCAGGTCCAACCCGTCGATGGACCTCGACAGACCTGTGATGTGGACATTGCGTGAGCCAAGCTGCGCGCTCAGGGCCGAGCCGATACCGCCACTTGCGCCAATAACCAATGCGTTTTCCATGCCATCGAACCTAGGAGAACCCGGAGTCAGATCAACAAATTCCCTGCCATTTCCTGTTCGGAGTAACGCAGCTTGAAAATTCGCACTTTTCATTCTCAATCCGACCTGTATAACCTCAACCCCATGATCAACCGCGCAGATATCCCTTTTGCCGACACCGCCCTTTGCGGTGCGTTGCTGCGTGGCCTACTGATCCTAATCCGCCTCTGAGCGTGCCATCCGGCGCGCCCGCTCAGAGGAGGACGCCCGCGCGCCATAGGCTTTAGGACAGAAGAAGAAAGTGAATTCCCATGACACATGTGACCGACCAAGACCGCGTCGTGATCTTCGACACCACTTTGCGCGACGGTGAACAAAGTCCCGGCGCAACCATGACCCATGACGAAAAGCTTGAGATTGCCGAGCTGCTGGACGACATGGGCGTCGACATTATCGAAGCCGGGTTTCCCATCGCCTCCGAAGGCGATTTCAAAGCCGTATCCGAGATTGCCCAACGCGCCAAAAACAGCCGTATCTGCGGGCTGGCCCGTGCCAATTTCGCCGATATCGACCGCTGTTGGGAGGCGGTGAAACACGCCGAAAAAAACCGGATTCACACGTTTATCGGCACCTCGCCGCTGCATCGCGCCATTCCGAACCTGACACAGGATGAAATGGCCGACAAAATCCACGAAACCGTCAGCCACGCGCGCAATCTCTGCGAAAACGTGCAGTGGTCGCCGATGGACGCAACGCGGACTGAATGGGATTACCTCTGCCGTGTGATCGAGATTGCGATCAAGGCGGGGGCAACCACGATCAATATTCCTGATACGGTGGGCTATACGGCTCCGATGGAATCCGCAGACCTGATCAAACGCCTGATCGAGACAGTGCCGGGCGCGGATGAGGTCGTCTTTGCCACCCATTGCCACAACGACCTTGGCATGGCGACCGCGAATTCTCTGGCCGCAGTCGCGGGTGGTGCGCGGCAGATCGAATGCACGATCAACGGGCTGGGCGAACGCGCGGGCAACACGGCTTTGGAAGAGGTGGTGATGGCTTTGCGCACGCGCAACGACATCATGCCGTGGCACACCGGCATCGACACCACCAAGATCATGCATATCTCACGCCGCGTCGCGACGGTTTCAGGCTTCAACGTGCAGTTCAACAAGGCCATCGTCGGCAAGAACGCCTTTGCGCATGAAAGCGGCATCCATCAGGACGGCATGCTGAAAAACCGCGAAAACTTTGAGATTATGCGCCCCGAAGACATTGGCCTCTCGGGCACCTCTTTACCGCTGGGCAAACATTCGGGTCGCGCGGCCCTGCGCGACAAGCTTGAAACTCTGGGCTTTGAGATCGGGGACAATCAGCTCAAGGACATCTTCGTAAGGTTCAAGGATCTGGCGGACCGCAAGAAAGAGGTTTTCGACGACGATCTGATCGCGTTGATGACGCTGGATGACGACGAAGCCAATGATCACTTGCAGCTTGTTTCAATGAAGGTGACCTGCGGCACCGTCGGACAGGCCGAGGCGACGCTGGAGATAGAGGTCGACGGCACAGACGCAATCGCGACCGAGTTTGGCGATGGCCCGGTGGATGCCACCTTCAAGGCGATCCGGGCGATTTACCCAAATACAGCGCGGCTGCAGCTGTATGAGGTCCATGCGGTGACCGAAGGCACCGACGCGCAAGCCACTGTGTCTGTCCGGCTGGAAGAAGACGGCATGATAGCCACCGGGCAATCTGCCAACACCGATACTGTCGTGGCGTCTGCCAAAGCTTACATCCATGCCCTGAACCGCCTGATCATGCGTCGTGAAAAAGCAGGCCCCGGTGCCGATACGCGTGAGATCAGCTATAAGGACTTGACCTGATCTAAGGACAAGCCAAAGGGCTCCCGCACCCGCGGTTGTCCGGCTTCGCCGGACCCCCTGGCGGCTTTGGGCCCGGCACCGCGCCTTGGCGCGGTGCCGGGCCCAACATGTTTGACGGCATCTCTGATGCTGGCAAACGTGGCGGGAGCCTCAAGATCAAAGCTTCGCGAAAATTTCCGACAGGCGTGCCGTTTCCGCCTCGATCCCGTAGGGCGCATTCAGGATGAACATGCCCGACCCGATCATCCAGTGTCCTTCCCGGGCCGGAGGAAATCGAACCTCGTGGCAGATCACCTTCGGGAAGTTCTGCGCTTTCAAAGCCCTAACCATCGCGCGGTGGCGATTGTCCTGCAGGATCGGATACCACAGCGCGATCACGCCGACATTCCATTTGCGATGCAGGCTGGCAATCACCTTTGGCAGGCGATCGTAATCCGCCTTCACCTCATAGCTGGGATCGATCAACAACATCCCGCGCCGAGGCGTTGGCGGCAGAAGCGATTGCGCCAGCTCAAATCCGTCCTGGTGGTACGTTTTGGCGTTGTAAGGCGACATTGCCAGTGCCAGGGCCGCGTGCTCCTTTCGGTGCAGTTCGGCCAGATGCGCGCAATCCTGATCACGCAGCAGGTTGGCGGCGATCAAGGGGGATCCGGGATATGCCGCAGGCCCATAGCGTGTCTGCACCGCGTTCAGCACCCCAGACATCGGATGATCCGGCCCAAACCAGCCCTCGGCCTGCGCCCGAACGATGCCTGATTGCGCCTCGCCGGTCTTGACAGCCTCGACCGCATCAAGCTGGTAAAGGCCTCGCCCCGAATGCGTCTCGACATAGCTCAGTGGTTTGTCTTTTCGGGTCAGATATTCCAGCACCCAGGCCAATAAACCGTGTTTTTGTACATCAGCCAGATTCCCGGCGTGGTAAATGTGTTGATAAGACAGCATTAAGCCTTCTAAAGTCCCCATCAAAGAAGCGGAAAGGTGCTGACTATCGCGGAATCAGCCCTTTTACCGGGCGAGATGGCACCCTATAAGGCATCCGTCCCGGAACCGTCGAGTCGCGGGCAGTGGAAATTCTGACAAACGGGATCAGGAACAATATGGGCATTTTCGGCAATCTGGGCGGCCTGTTCACGGCGGACATGGCTATTGACCTCGGAACCGCGAACACATTGGTCTATGTCAAGGGACGCGGTGTGATCCTGTCTGAACCCTCTGTGGTGGCCTATCACGTGAAGGACGGTGTCAAAAAGGTTCTGGCCGTGGGCGAAGACGCCAAGCTGATGCTGGGCCGCACCCCCGGCTCGATCGAAGCGATCCGCCCGATGCGTGAAGGCGTCATTGCCGATTTCGACACCGCCGAGGAAATGATCAAGCACTTTATCCGCAAGGTACACAAACGCTCGACCTTCTCGAAGCCCAAGATCATCGTTTGCGTACCACACGGCGCGACACCCGTGGAAAAGCGCGCGATCCGTCAGTCGGTTCTGTCAGCAGGCGCGCGCCGGGCCGGCCTGATTGCCGAACCGATTGCAGCGGCAATTGGGGCCGGCATGCCAATCACTGATCCGACCGGGAATATGGTGGTTGATATCGGCGGCGGTACAACCGAGGTCGCAGTTCTGTCGCTGGGAGACATCGTCTATGCGCGCTCGGTCCGGGTGGGTGGTGACCGGATGGATGAAGCCATCATCTCATATCTGCGGCGCCAGCAGAACCTGTTGGTCGGTGAATCCACCGCAGAGCGGATCAAAACCACCATCGGCACCGCGCGGATGCCCGACGATGGCCGGGGCCAGTCGATGCATATCCGTGGGCGCGACCTGCTGAATGGTGTGCCGAAGGAAATCGAAATCAGCCAGGCTCAGGTGGCCGAGGCGCTGTCAGAGCCCGTTCAGGCAATCTGCGAGGCGGTCATGACGGCGCTGGAAACCACGCCGCCCGATCTGGCAGCGGATATCGTTGACCGGGGCGTCATGCTGACCGGTGGCGGCGCGTTGCTGGGCGATCTGGATCTGGCCCTGCGCGAACAAACCGGTCTGGCCGTGTCGATTGCAGATGAAAGCCTGAATTGTGTGGCTTTGGGCACCGGCAAAGCGCTGGAATATGAAAAACAGCTGCGCCACGCGATTGACTACGAAAGCTAAGGCGCGCACCCTTTTGGGGTGAGAACTCGGGCACGAGCAGCACGGGAAGGTAGCCTGTGGCAAAGGACCGATCACAGCGCGACGAATACACGACACCCCTGCGCCGGTTGTTGCTGGGGATTTTGGTGTTGTGCCTGCTGGGTATCTTTCTGGTCTGGCGCATTGACAGCCCACGCGTTGAACGGTTCCGGGCCCAGGTTGTGGACAAGGTGGTTCCGTCAATGGAATGGGCCATGGTCCCTGTCACCGCGATTGTGAACCTTGCGCGGGATTTCCAAAGCTACCAACGGCTGAGCGAGCAGAACCGCGAACTGCGCAGCGAGCTGCGCCTGATGCGCGCCTGGAAAGAGGCCGCCTTGCAGCTGGAGCAGGAAAACGCGCGTCTGCTGGACCTCAACAACGTGCGGCTTGATCCGCGCCTGACATATGTGACCGGCGTTGTGATGGCCGATAGCGGCTCGCCCTTCCGGCAATCCGTTCTGCTGAATGTCGGCGAACGCGATGGGATCATCGACGGCTGGGCCACGATGGACGGGATTGGCGTGGTGGGCCGGATTTCGGGCGTCGGGCCGAACACCGCGCGCGTGATCCTGATGACCGACGCCTCTAGCGCGATACCGGCCACCATTCAGCCCTCGGGGCAGACGGCCCTTGTCACCGGCGATAACACTGCAGCGCCGGTGGTCGAATTCCTTGAGAACCGCGAGCTGGTGCGCCCCGGTGACCGTGTCGTGACCTCGGGCGATGGCGGCGTCTTTCCCGGCGGCTTGCTGATTGGCCAGATCACGGCCGATCCGGGCGGTCGCCTGCGCGTCAGGCTGTCGGCCGATTTCGAACGGTTGGAGTTCCTGCGCGTGCTGCGCTATCAACCGGTGCAACCGATCCGCGACCCCGGCGGTATCGTCGGCCCCCAACGCCCCGAGGCAACGCTGATCCCGCCGGAGGCTGGGGATGGATAAACCGGTCTCATATCTATGGATCAAACGGAGCCTCTATCTGCTATTGGCTCTGGTGATCCTGTTTCTGCATTTGCTGCCGCTCGATACCAAACCTGATCGCCTACCCTTTCCCGATCTGCTGATCGCATTGACATATGCCTGGGTTCTGAGGCGGCCGGAATATGTTCCGATCCTCGGCATCGCATTTGTCATGCTAATGGCAGATTTTCTGCTCCAACGCCCTCCGGGCCTGCTGGCCGCATTGGTGGTGCTTGGGGCGTCGTATCTGCGAAATGCGGCACCGGGAATGCGAGAGCTTGGGTTCATGGCGGAATGGACGTCGGTCGGCGCGGTGATCACTGCAATTTTTGTGCTCAACCGGATGATCCTTGCTATTCTGTCCGTGCAACAAGCAGCTTTAGGCCCGGTGGTGATCCAAGTGGTGCTGACTATCGCAATTTATCCCCTGATCGTTCTGCTCAGCCAGAGCGCCTTTGGCGTGCGGCGCATATCACCGGCGGACACTGCGACACTGGGGGGCCGGTCATGAAGCCGAAACAGGCCAAATCGCAGGGCCTTGCCTATAAACGCCTGCCGCGCCGGGCGCTGGTGCTCGGCGGTCTACAGGCCGTCTTCATTGGCGGGCTGGCCGCGCGGATGCGGTTCATGCAGGTGGATCAGGCGGACGAATATCGCCTTCTGGCCGAGGAAAACCGGATCAACATCCGCCTCATCCCGCCCACCCGTGGCCGTATCTACGACCGCAACGGGCAGATCATCGGGCAGAACTCGCAATCCTACAGAATCGTGATGGTGCGCGAAGATGCGGGTGATATCGACAAGGTCATCACCAAACTGTCCGAACTGATCCCCCTGACCCAGGAAGAGATCGAGCGCGCCAAGACCGAGATGCGCCGCTCGGCCCCGTTCCTTCCGGTCACACTTGCTGATCAGGTGACGTGGGAAGACATTTCGAAAGTTGCCGTTAACGCCCCTGCCCTGCCCGGTGTCACGCCCGAGGTCGGGATGACACGGCAATACCCGCGCTATGAGGATTTCGCCCATGTGGTCGGATATGTCGGCCCGGTCAGTGATTATGATCTGAGCCAAATCGAAGACCCCGAGCCGGTTCTGCGCATTCCACGCTTTCAGATCGGCAAGGTCGGTCTGGAAGCCAAGCAAGAGATCAATCTGCGTGGCCGGGCGGGTGCAAAGCGGGTCGAGGTCAACGCAACGGGCCGTGTCATGCGTGAACTGGACCGGCAGGAAGGCACCGCAGGAGCGGATCTGCAGCTTTCTGTTGATGCCGATCTGCAGCAATACGCGCAGGCGCGACTGGCCGGGGAAAGCGCCGCCGCCGTCGTGATCGATTGCGAAACCGGCGATATCCGCGCCATCAGTTCGGCCCCCAGTTTCGATCCAAACCTGTTTGTGCGCGGCATTTCTGTCGCCGATTACCGAACGCTGACCGAAGACAACTATCGCCCGTTGGCCAACAAAACGGTGCAAGGGACCTATCCGCCCGGCTCGACCTTTAAGATGATCACCGCCATGGCCGCGCTTGAGGCTGGTGTGATCGGCCCCGGCAACACTGTTTACTGTCCCGGTCACCTGAAGGTTGGCAGCCGCCGCTTTCATTGCTGGAAACGCGGCGGGCATGGCACGGTCGATTTGAACCTATCGCTGAAACGCAGCTGCGACGTCTATTACTATGACGTGGCCCTTCGGACAGGTATCGACAAGATATCCGATATGGCCCGCACCTTTGGCCTCGGCGTCAAACACGACATTCCCATGTCGGCCGTCGCCGCAGGCCTTGCGCCCAATCGAGCGTGGAAAGAGCGGGTGCATGGCGAAGGTTGGCTGGTCGGCGACACCGCAAATGCCTCGATCGGGCAGGGCTTCATGCTGGCCTCACCGCTGCAGCTGGCGGTTATGACGGCACGGATCGCAACCGGGCGCGCGGTCAAACCGCGTCTGGTGCGGTCAGTAAACGGGGTTGAGGAACCGTCGGGCGCGGGCGAGCCGCTGGCCGTCAATCACAACAATCTGGAACAGGTGCGCAAAGCGATGTTCTCGGTCTCGAACGACCGAGGCGGCACGGCGTATCGCAGCCGGATCATCGCCGATGATCTGCGCATGGCAGGCAAGACCGGAACTAGTCAGGTGCGCAACATCACCAAGGCTGAACGCGCCGCAGGTGTGATCCGGAACGAAGACCTGCCGTGGGAGCGACGCGACCACGCGCTGTTCGTCAGCTTTGCACCTTATGACAAACCCAAATACGCCATCGCGGTTGTGGTGGAACATGGCGGCGGCGGATCAAAAGCCGCCGCACCCGTTGCCCGGGACATCATGCTTCAGGCGCTTTACAACGGCACTCCTCCGCTTGAGGCCTATCCCGCAGGGGATCGCGAACGGATCAAGGAACAGCAAAAACAGCTTGAGGGCGACCGTCGTCCCAAAGCGCGTCCGGATGGCAAGGATCGCGCATGAGCTATTTAGAATACGCTGTCAAATCCACACCATCGGGATTTCGCAAAGTCCTGTATATGAACTGGCCACTGACGCTGTTGCTGATCAGCGTGGCCTGCGCCGGGTTCCTGATGCTGTTTTCCGTGGCCGGTGGGTCGTGGACGCCATGGGCCGAGCCCCAGATGGAACGGTTCGGGTTGGGCATGGCGGCCATGTTCATCGTGGCAATTGTTCCGATCTGGTTCTGGCGCAACATGTCCGTCGTGGCCTATCTGGGCTCAATCGGATTGCTTGTTCTGGTTGAGCTGGTCGGGACCGTCGGTATGGGAGCGCAGCGCTGGATCGACCTGGGTTTCATGCGCCTGCAACCGTCCGAATTGATGAAGGTCACGCTGGTGATGTTGCTGGCCGCCTATTACGACTGGCTACCCTCGCACAAAACTTCGCGCCCCTTATGGGTGTTGATCCCGGTTGTGCTGATCCTGGTCCCGACTGCCCTGGTTCTGAAACAGCCCGATCTGGGTACCTCAATCCTGCTGCTTGCGGCCGGCGGCGGGTTGATGTTTCTGGCCGGTGTCCACTGGGCCTATTTCGCAGCCGTCATCGCCGCGGTTGTTGGCCTGATCGCCACGGTCTTCAATAGCCGGGGCACCGATTGGCAATTGCTCAAGGACTATCAATTCCGCCGCATCGATACGTTTCTGGACCCTTCGACCGATCCGCTTGGGGCCGGGTATCATATTACCCAATCCAAGATCGCCCTGGGCTCGGGCGGCTGGAACGGGCGCGGGTTCATGCAGGGAACTCAATCACGCCTGAACTTCCTGCCGGAAAAACACACCGATTTCATCTTCACGACGCTTGCCGAAGAGTTCGGCTTTGTCGGTGGCATTACCCTTCTGATCCTCTACGGCCTGATCCTTATCTTCTGCATGGTCACCGCGCTTTCGACCAAAGACCGGTTCTCATCACTGGTGACGCTGGGCATCGGATTGAACTTTTTCCTGTTCTTTGCCGTCAATATGTCGATGGTCATGGGGCTTGCCCCGGTTGTGGGCGTGCCGCTGCCAATGGTCAGCTATGGCGGCTCGGCCATGCTGGTGCTGATGGCGGCCTTTGGTATCGTGCAAAGCGCCCATATCCACCGCCCCCGGTAATCTGAAAGGCCCCTTATGACAGTCAATGTCCTGTTTTCCGCGCGCCCTGGCTTGTGGCCCTTGTATCAGCCGCTGCTGGAAAAGGGCTTGAAAGAGGCGGGGCTGGACTTTCATCTGGCGACCGACTTTCCGCCGGATCAGGTGGACTATGTCGTTTATGCCCCCAACGGTGGGGTATCGGATTTCACCCCCTTCAATCGGTTGAAAGCCGTTCTCAGCCTGTGGGCCGGGGTCGAGAAGATTGCGGACAATAAGAGCCTGACCGTTCCGCTGGCGCGTATGGTGGACCATGGGCTGGCGCGCGGCATGACCGAATGGGTCGTGGGTCACGTGCTGCGCTATCACCTTGGCATGGACAGCCACATTACGCAGCAGGACGGAAACTGGGTGCCCGCGCCCCCGCCGCTGGCGCAGGATCGCACGGTTTGCATCCTTGGCCTTGGGGCTTTGGGCAAGGCCGCTGCCGAGGCCCTGTCTGCCTTGCACTTCCATACAATTGGTTGGAGCCGCACGCCCAAGGACATTCCCGGCGTCACCTGTCTGCATGGTGATGCCGGTCTGCGCGAGGCGTTGTCGCAGGCCGAAATCGTTGTGCTTCTTTTGCCCGAAACACCCGCGACCGAGAATACGTTGAACGCCAAAACGCTGGCCTGGCTGCCCAAGGGCGCAAAGATCATCAACCCGGGGCGCGGACCTCTGATCGACGACGATGCGTTGCTGGATGCGCTGAACAAAGGCCAGGTTGGGCATGCCACGCTGGATGTGTTCCGCGTAGAACCCCTGCCCGCTGATCACCCCTATTGGGCGCATCCGAATGTGACCGTGACCCCGCATATCGCGTCGGAAACGCGACCACCCACAGCAGCACAGGTCATTTGCGAGAACATCAGACGAGGTGAGGCGGGTGAGCCGTTCCTGCACCTCGTCGACCGTGATCTGGGGTACTAGGCAGCGATCAGGCCACGGCCTTTCAGCAGCGCCTCGACCCCCGGTAACCGGCCCCGGAACGCCAGGTAGAGGTCTTCGGCCTCGCGCGAGCCTCCGGTGGACAGAATATTGTCCTCCAACGCCTTTGCGCGTTCTGGGTCAAAGGCACCGCCGGCCTCTTCAAAGGCCGCAAACGCATCGGCATCCATCACTTCGGACCACATATAGCTGTAATAGCCCGAGCTGTATCCGTCACCGGCAAACACATGGGCGAAATGCGGCGTCGCGTGGCGCATTCCGATGGCCTGCGGCATGCCTAAATCAGCCAGAACCTGCGCCTGTTTTTCCATTGGATCAGCCGGGGCCGCGCCCTCATGAAACGCCAGATCAACCAGGGCCGAGGCGACATATTCGACCGTCTGGAATCCCTGATCGAAATTGGCGGCACTCAGCACCTTGTCCAGCATCTCTTGCGGCATTGCTTCACCGGTTTCGGCATGTGTCGCGAACTCTGCCAGAACCTCGGGCACTTCCAACCAGTGCTCATAAAGCTGGCTGGGCAGTTCCACGAAATCCCGCGCCACGGACGTGCCCGAGATACTTTCATAAGTCACATTCGACAGCATCTGGTGCAGCGCATGGCCGAATTCGTGAAACAGCGTGCGGGCATCGTCATAGGACAACAGCGCCGGATCGCCCTTGGCGAAGTTGCAGACATTGATCACCACAGGCGCCTGCGTCTTCGGAAACTTCGCCTGCCCGCGCATCGCGCTGCACCACGCGCCCGAGCGCTTTGAGCCTCGCGCGAAATAGTCACCGATGAAGACGGCGACGTGCTGACCGTTGCGCTTCACCTCCCACGCGCGACAATCGGGGTGATAGAGCGGCACGTCCAGTGGTTTGAACGCCAACCCGAACAAGCGGTTTGCACAGGCAAACGCCGCCTCGATCATACGATCGAGTTGCAGGTAGGGTTTCAATGCCGCCTCATCCAGATCATGTTCTGCCTTGCGGCGTTTCTCGGCATAGTAACGCCAATCCCATGCCGCCAGAGGGCCGTTGATGCCGTCCTCTTGCATCATTTCGGTCAGAACGTCCGCGTCCGCATCAGCGCGGGTCTTTGCGGGGTCCCAAACCTGCATCAACAGATCGCGCACCCGAGACGGAGTGCGGGCCATCTCGGTTTCCAGCTTGTAGTCGGCGAAGCTGTCATAGCCCAAAAGCTTGGCGCGTTCTTCCCGCAATTTCAGGATCTCGGCTGCGATGTCCCGATTGTCAGTCTCACCGCCGTTGGCCCCACGTGCGGTCCAGGCACGATAGGCTTTCTCGCGCAGATCGCGACGCGGCGAGAATTGCAGGAACGGTACAATGATCGACCGTGACAGAGTCACCACCGGACCGTCCGCCCCCTTTTCCGCCCCCGCAGCGCGCGCCGCGTCCACGACGAAACCCGGCAGGCCTTGCAGGTCGTCTTCGGACAGGTCCATGTACCAATCCCGCTCATCCGCCAGAAGGTTCTGGGTAAAAGATGTGCCCAGCGAGGCCAGACGCGCCTTGATCACTTGCATCCGGGCATCTGCGTCACCTTCCAGCGCCGCACCTGCGCGGACAAACCCGCGATGGGACAGCATCAGAACACGGGCCTGTTCATCTGTCAGGCCCAGGTCATCCCGGTGGGCCCACAGATCGGCAACCCGATGAAACAGGGCCTTGTTTGAGGAAATGCCCGAGAAATGCGCGGCCAGTTTTGGGGAAAATGCCCGCTGCAACTCTTCGCGTTTTGGGTTGCTGTCTGCGCCAGCGACGGTGAAGAACACCGACGAAACCTTGTCCAACTGCTCACCCGCCGCCTCAAGCGCTTCGACCGTATTGGCAAAAGTAGGCGCTTCGGGATTGGCCGCGATTGCGTCGATTTCCGCGTTATGCGCCTTTAATGCGTCGTCCAGGGCGGGCGCAAAATCATCGTCGGAAATCGCCTCGAACGGTGCGATTTCGAATGGCGTGGTCCAGTCGGACAGGATCGGGTTGGTCATTCAGATCTCCTTTGAACCTATAGCTAGGTAAGCCGGGTCAAATGATCCAGAGCGGCTTGCGGTATTGTTAAACTAATCCGCCGCACCACAGATCGGACAATCGTCGCGTCTGGACAATGTGATCTTGCGACTTTCCCCATAAAGCGCGTCATAGATCAGCATCTCACCGCGCAAGGCCTGCCCTGCGCCCGTGATCACCTTGATCGCTTCGACGGCCATCATCGACCCCACCACCCCGGGCAGAGGTCCGATCACCCCCGCCTCAGCGCAAGATGGCGCAAGACCGGCTGCCGGGGCTTCGGGGAAAATACACTGATAACAGGGACCGTGTGTGGCGGGGTCAAACACGCTCAGCTGTCCTTCCCATTGCGACAAGGCGCCTGAGATCAGCGGTTTGCCCGCAGCAGCGGCGGTGCGATTAGCCAGATACCGGGTGTCAAAATTGTCGGTGCCATCCAGGATCAGATCGAAATCCGCAAACAGATCCGCAGCGATATCCTCGGTCAATCGGCGATGATACGGCAGGACCACCACGTTGGGGTTCTGAGCCTTCATCGCCTGTTGCGCCGAAAAGACCTTGGGCATTCCGATATCGGGATCGCGGTGAATGACCTGCCGCTGCAGGTTGGCATTTTCCACGACATCATCGTCGATAACACCAATCGTACCGACACCCGCTGCGGCCAGGTATTGCAGCGCAGGCGCGCCCAATCCGCCAGCGCCAATCACCAGCACCCGCGCTTTCTTTAGCCGCTTTTGACCCGGTCCGCCCAGTTCGCGCAAGACGATATGGCGCGCATAGCGTTCCAATTCGGTTTCAGTGAATTGATCGGATGGTTTAGCCGGTTGGTCCATCGGTGTTTTTTCTGCCTTGTTTCGCAACGCCCTTAGACCTTTTGCATACAAAAGAACCAGCAGGGCACCGCCCCCCAAAATCAACCACATCGCAGCAGATCCGCCCGTCGCCTCGCGCAGAGGATGCCCGTCGGGCAACACTAGATGCGCAAGAACGACACCCGTCAGCAATGCGGCCACAGACACGATCCGCGCGGTCCGAGAGGCCCCGGCCAAATAGCCAACACCCCAAAGCCCGGCCACAAGGAACAAAACCAGCAACATCAGCCGCGCCCGGTCGAACCGAAACCGCCCACACCGCGATCAGTTTCGCCCAGCGCGTCAACGGTTTCAAAACTGGCCTGCACCACGGGTGCGACGATCAACTGAGCGATCCTGTCACCATGGGCAATTTGGAACGCCTCTTGCCCCGCGTTCATCACGATCACCCCCAGTGGCCCGCGATAGTCGCTGTCAATGGTGCCCGGCGTGTTGGGCAGCGTGATGCCATGTTTGAGCGCCAACCCGGATCGCGGCCTGACCTGCACCTCGAACCCCGGCGGGATTTCGATCCGCAGCCCTGTGGGCACCAGAAATCGCGCGCCGGGTTGCAGAACGATGGCCGTTTTGTCCGGCAGGTTCGCGCGCACGTCTGCGCCAGCGGCACCCGTCGTTTCGTAAGACGGCAGTGCCACGCCCGGATCAGCCCAATCTTCGCGGATCACACGAATTGCGACCATCTTTGCTCCCTCGTTTGTCTTAAACTGCGATCACGTCGCCAAAGCCTCGGCGATTTTCTGGGCCAGCCTGTTTGCGACCACATCCTTGCCCATGCGTGGCCATTCCTCGGCCCCCTGATCGGAAATCAGGGTCACCGCATTCTCGGCACCGCCCATGATCCCGGTTGACGGGCTGACATCATTGGCCACAATCCAGTCGCACCCCTTGCGCGCCCGCTTGGCCGTGGCGTGTTCGATAACGTTGTCCGTTTCTGCGGCAAACCCGACAACCAGCCCGGGCCGCCCGCTTTTCAGATGCGCCACGCGTTTCAGGATATCCGGGTTCTCGGCAAATTCGAGCGCAGGCAGACCGTCGCGGGATTTCTTCAGCTTCTGATCCGAGGCGCTGGCGACGCGCCAGTCGGCGACTGCTGCGGCAAAGACCCCGGCGTCGGCAGGCAAGGCGGCATCAACCGCATCCGACATCTGCTGGGCCGTCTCGACCGCAACCACCTGCACTCCTTCCGGCGCAGGGATGTCCGCCGGGCCGGTCACAAAAACGACCTCGGCCCCCAATGCCGACAGGGCACGCGCTATGGCTGTGCCTTGCGCCCCGGACGACCGGTTGGCGATGTATCGCACGGGATCAATGGGTTCATGCGTCGGCCCCGAGGTGATGATGATGCGTTTGCCCTTTAGCGGTCCGTCCGTCAGCAAGCCCTCGACCGCCACAACGATCTCAAGCGGTTCTGACATGCGGCCGGGTCCGTATTCACCGCACGCCATGTCCCCTTCGTTCGGGCCGACAAAGTGGATGCCGTCTGCCTTAAGCTGCGCGAGGTTCCGCTGTGTCGCTGGGTGGTCCCACATGCGCACATTCATCGCGGGCGCACACAGAACCGGCGTGTCCGTTGCCATCAACAAGGTCGAGGCCAGATCACTCGCCAGACCCCCAGCCATCTTGCCCATCAGGTCCGCCGTTGCCGGGGCCACAACAATCAGATCGGCGGAACGTGACAATTGAATATGACCCATCTCGGCCTCATCCGTCAGATCAAACAGGTCGCGATAGACCTTTTGACCGGCCAGAGCCGATACGGAAAGCGGTGTCACGAATTCCTCGGCTGCGCGTGTCAGAACCGGTGTGACCTGCGCGCCGCGCTCGGCCAAGCGGCGGATCAGGTCCAGCGACTTATAGGCCGCGATCCCTCCGCCGATGATCAGCAGAATACGTTTGGATGCCAGCATGTTCAGCCCTTCCCCTCCCGGTCGCCCCAGAGATTAGGCAACGCGGTATCCGAGTTCCAGCAGTTAATTGTCTGTCTCGAACGCTTTGCAGGGATCTTCGCGCTGAACCAAGGGGCTGTCGATCACCGCGTCAAACTCGCCTTCGATCTGCCCGCCCTCTGCCTGACCCAGCACAAAGACCTTCAGCCCGGGACGCATGCGCGACAGAAAAGTCGGAATCCCGCGGTCTTTGCGGGCGTGCCCATTGCCGGTGATGACCGCGACCGGGCCGCCGGTCTCTTCGGTCGCCTCCAGAATCGCACGGGTCAGCACTGCATCGCGCAGACGCTGGATCGCAACCATCTGCGGCAGCGCCTCAACCGGGATCGCATCACAATGGGCAGCCAGTTGATCGGCTTCGCGCGCGGCCTGATCGTCGGCGGCCAGAGGTACGGTCAGACCATAGCGTGCCGCATCCGCACCCAGCGCTGTGGCTGCACCCCGTTCCATTGCTGCGCGCGCGGCGGCACGGGGGACCATTGCGCCATAGACCGGCGCATCAGAGGCCTGAAAGACCGGATAATACATGCTCAGCGGTGGCCAGCCGGATTCAGCCCAGCGCAGAATGCGCGACAGCTCTTCGGGGTTGGTGGCCGCCTTTTGCGCCAGACGCTGCGCGCCTTCCTCGGTTATCATTTCCCACACCACAGCGGATGGCGAGATCGCCGCGATCGCTTCGGTCTGGACCATGTGATGGCCGGGATTGTCGTGAATCTCGCCCAGGATAATGACGTCGGCCTCTTGCATCGCCGTCAACACGTCATCGGGGACCAGATCATCCGCCGCGGCGCAGAGGGCAGAGCCCAGGCACAGCGCAACCGAACAGGCCAGAATCGCAATTTGTTTCATGCGAAGAAGTGTTGCACCTCACGCGACTGCGCTTCAAGGTTCTTGCGCATCTTGACAAAGGCCGCCGCCTCAAGCTGGCGGACACGCTCTTTCGACAGGCCCAGTTCCTGTCCCAGGCTTTCCAAAGTGCGCACCGGATCGCGCAGCTTGCGTTCGCGTATGATGAACCGCTCGCGTTCGTTCAGGGATTGCATCGCGGTTACCAGCCATTCGCGCAATTGCTCGGTATCGTGGCTGTTTTCAACGGTCTCGGCAGCCTGTTCGCTGTCATCTTCCAGCGCATCGATCCATTCGCGACCGTCTTCATCCGCAGATTGCACGGCGTTGAGCGAGAAATCCGAACCTGCAAGCCGGCCTTCCATCATCTCGACATCGCGCAGGGGCACACCGATCTCGGCAGCAATCAATTGATGCAGCTGGTGGCGGTCCAAATCCTGACCTTCGGTGGCGGCTTCCCGCTCCAACCGGGCCTGAACCCGGCGCATGTTGAAAAACAGTGATTTCTGGGACGAGGTCGAACCTGTGCGCACCATCGACCAGTTGCGCATCACATAGTCCTGGATGCTGGCCTTGATCCACCAGACCGCATAGGTCGAGAACCGCACGCCGCGATCCGGGTCAAACTTGTCGGCCGCTTTCATCAGGCCCAGACCGGCCTCCTGGATCAGATCATTCATCGGCGCGCCATACCGTTTGAACTTGGCCGCCATGGAAATCGCAAGCCGCATATAGGCTGTGATCAACCGATGCAGGGCCTGTTCGTCCCGTTCGTCTCGCCAGGCATATGCCAGCTTCAACTCGGTTTCAGCGTCCAGCAACTCGGCCTTCATCGCCTGTCGGGACATCGAAAAATCGTTCGCATTGTCCAGTGCCATGCAACTCTCCCATTTTGTCGGCGCTGGCCGGGCTTGCCTTGCCGACCTGTGGTCGATACGCAGGACAGCACGGGGTGGATCACCAGAAAGGTAACAACAGTGCGTCCCAATTTAACCTTTATATTGGGCGGTGCGGCTTCGGGTAAGTCGGCCTATGCCGAGCAACTTGTTGTTTCATCTAAGAAAAACCGTATTTACCTTGCGACATCACAAGTGTTTGATGACGAGATGCGCAACAAGGTCGATCTGCATATTGCGCAACGGGGCGGCGGGTGGACAACCATCGAGGCACCGTTGGATCTGCATCCCGCACTCTCCGGCGTTACAGACGCGGATATCTGTCTGATCGACTGCGCCACCATGTGGCTGACCAACCATCTGCTGGCCGAGCACGACCTGGAACAAGCACAGGACGCTCTGTTTTCAGCGCTGGACGCATGTCAGGGCGAAATCGTCATCGTTTCAAACGAAGTTGGACACGGAATCGTACCGGACAATGCACTGGCCCGTACGTTTCGTGAGGCACAAGGCCGGTTGAACATCGCTTTGGCAGCGCAAGCCGATTTGGTGGTTCAGGTCGCAGCCGGTTTGCCCCAAGTCCTGAAAGGGCAGTTGCCATGACCCGTCTGCATCTGGTTAGGCACGGTCCGACCCATGCCAAGACGATGGTCGGCTGGTCTGATCTGCCCGCAGACCTGAGCGATCAGGCCGCGATTGACCGGCTCAGCTTCCATTTGCCCACCGAGGCGGTGGTCGTGTCATCTGATCTGTCGCGGGCTGCCGATACCGCAACGGCCATACAAGGGTCACGCCGACGGTTGCCGCATCATCGCGATCTGCGCGAAATCAATTTCGGAACATGGGAGCTGCGCGCCTTCGCTGATATCGAAGCAGAAGATCCCGAACGCGCCTTTGCCTATTGGGACAATCCGGGCGAGGTCCGCCCGCCAAATGGCGAAAGCTGGAACGATGTGTGTGCCCGCGCCAATCGGGCCGTCGATCAGCTGGTCGGCGACTTTGCCGGGCAAGATCTGATCATCGTCGCGCATTTCGGGGTCATCCTGACCCAAGTTCAGCGCGCGTTGGGCGTCGATGCGAACCAAGCGTTGTCGCATCGGATCGACAATCTCTCGGTCACTGAGATCGCTTACCATGACAGCCAGTGGTCGGTCGGGCGCATCAATCACCTTCCGTGATCGGCGCGCGCACAATTCACTGTTTTACCTTTGGATTACCCTGCCGCATCGTTGGTCCATGACCTATGATCTCTTTATCGGGGACCGGTTGTTTTCAAGCTGGTCCATGCGCGGCTGGCTGATGCTGGAACAATTCGGCCTGCCCTATCGCAGCCATATGATCGGCCTTTATTCCGGTACAATGGCCGATGACATGGCCGAATTGGCCCCCGCTCGACTGGTTCCCGCCTTGCGACTGCCAGATGGCACGGTTGTCGGCGAGAGTCTGGCAATGGCCGAAACGCTGGCAGAGCGTCACCCTGACGCGGGCCTCTGGCCACAAGACCCTGCGGCCCGCGCCACAGCCCGCTGGCTAAGCGCGGAAATGGTTGCCGGATTTCAGGCCTTGCGCGGCGAATGCCCCATGCAAATGCTGTACTGCTGGCAAGGTTTCTCGCCCGCATCTGAAACGCGCGCAGACCTTGAACGCATCGAAACGCTCTGGGCCCATGCGCGCTCTGTCTCCGGGGCTACAAGCGGGCCATTGTTCGGGGCGTATTCGCTGGCGGATGTGTTCTACACGCCGGTCGCGGCGCGCATTGTCGGATACGGTTTGCCCGTGTCCGAGGCCAACCTCGCCTATTGCATGGACCTGCTAAGCATGCCAGCCGCCCGGCGCTGGCGCGCCATGGCAATGACGGTTTCATATGAGCCGTTTCCCTATGCGCTGGATCTGGAAACGCGGGATTGGCCCATTGGTACCGCAGCTCAGGCCAAGCCGGTCGAGAGTGGAACCGCTTTGAATGCCGCCTGCCCCTATTCGGGAAAACCGGTAACGCATCTGATGGAACTGGACGGGCAAATCTGGGGCATGTGCAACGCGTTCTGCCGCGACAAAACCGTCGCAGACCCCGGGGCTTGGCCGCAATTCACCAAAATGGTCGCCGCCGTTAACGATTCCTAAACCGCAGCCATGGCAGCAACGTCCTGTTAACCAAGAACAGGGAAGCCATGGTCTGTCGCGCTCATACGGTTGCGTTTCAAGGGGTTGATGCCCGCCCGGTTGAGGTTCAGTGCGGCGTGTCACCCGGCTTGCCTGCCTTCTCGATCGTGGGGTTGCCGGATAAGGCCGTGTCCGAGGCACGCGATCGGGTCCGCAGCGCGCTCAGCGCCATGGCCATCGCGTTGCCGTCAAAACGGATTACAATCAACCTGTCCCCAGCCGATTTGCCGAAAGAAGGCAGTCATTTTGACCTGCCTATCGCGATGGCATTGCTATCTGCACTGGATATCATTCCCGCAGATGCCGCCGAAGGCTCGCTCGCGTTAGGAGAGCTTTCGCTGGACGGATCACTGGTACCCGTGGTCGGCGCCCTGCCCGCCGCGATGACCGCTGCCGCGGAGGAACGCAGTCTCGTGTGCCCCAGCGCCTCAAGCGCCGAGGCCGCATGGGTCGATGCAACACAGGTCATTGGGGCAGAGTCGCTGGGCGACATCGTGCGCCATTTCACCGGGCAAGCGCCGCTCCCCGCCGCAAGGCCGGGCGAGGTGACCCTGGACCCGAGCAGCCGCGATATGCGGGACGTCAAAGGGCAGGAACGTGCAAAACGGGCGTTGGAAATCGCCGCCGCGGGTCGTCACCACCTGATCATGATCGGTACACCTGGGTCCGGGAAATCGATGCTGGCCGCGCGCCTGCCGGGTATTCTGCCACCGCTGACGCCAACCGAAGCGTTAGAGACCTCGATGATCCAGTCGCTTTGCGGGCTGATCGATCAGGGCGGTATCAGCAGAACGCGACCCTTTCGCGAACCGCATCACACGGCCTCGATGGCGGCGATTGTCGGCGGCGGCAAAGGCGCCAAACCCGGTGAGATTTCGCTGGCGCATAATGGCGTGCTGTTCATGGATGAATTCCCTGAATTTCCACGCACCGTTTTGGAAACGCTGCGCCAGCCCATTGAGACCGGCGAGGTCATGGTGGCCCGCGCCAACGCGCATGTAAAATATCCCTGCCGCTTCATGCTGGTGGCTGCAGCCAATCCCTGCAAATGCGGATATCTCAGCGATCCGTCCCGCGCGTGCTCTCGCGCGCCGGGCTGTGGTGAGGATTACCTCTCCCGCATCTCCGGCCCGCTGATGGATCGTTTCGATCTGCGTATCGAGGTGCCCCCTGTTGCGTTCACCGATCTGGATCTGCCGCCCTCTGGCGACAGTTCGGCGGATATCGCAGCACGGGTCGAGGCCGCTCGGGCCATTCAGGCCCAGCGCTTTCGCGATACCCCGAAGACGCGCCAAAACGCCGATGTCGAAGGCAAACTGCTGGAGGAAATCGCGGCACCTGACGCCGAGGGGAAAGAGCTGTTGCTAAAGGCGGCGGATCGGTTCGGCCTGTCAGCCCGGGCGTTTCACCGCATCCTGAGGGTCGCCCGAACCGTTGCGGACCTTGAAGGCGCTAAAGACATACGACGCCCGCATGTGGCCGAGGCGCTGAGCTTTCGCGCCAGCGCTCGGGTTGCCGCCTAGACCTTGGCCTCAATCGCCTCCCAGATCTTGCCGGCGATGTTCACACCGTCAAACCGTTCAAGCTCTTGAATGCCGGTGGGCGAGGTTACGTTGATTTCGGTCAGATAGTCGCCGATGACGTCGATCCCGACAAAAATCTGTCCCTTTTCTTTCAGCAATGGGCCGATGGCGGCACAGATTTCCAGATCGCGCTCGGTCAGGCCTACCTTTTCCGGCCGTCCACCCACATGCATGTTCGAGCGTGTCTCACCCTTGGCAGGAACGCGGTTGATGGCACCGACAGGTTGACCGTCAACCAGAATGACACGCTTGTCGCCATTGCTGACATCAGGCAGGAATTTTTGCACAATCAGCGGCTCACGTGAGAAACCGGTGAAAAGCTCATGCAATGAGGTCAGGTTCCGGTCTCCCTGTTCAAGGCGGAAAACCCCTGCACCGCCGTTACCGTAAAGCGGTTTCAGGATGATATCGCCGTGCTTTTCCTTGAACGCTTTGATGGTGCGCAGGTCGCGTGCAATCGTCGTGGGCGGGGTCAGGTCGGGGAAATCCAAAACCAACAGTTTTTCCGGGTAGTTCCGCACCCAGAACGGATCATTCACCACCAATGCCTGACCCTTGAGCCGGTCCAGCAGATGCGTCGACGTGATGTAATGCATGTCAAAGGGCGGGTCCTGACGCAGCCAGATGACATCGAACTCGGCCAGATCAACCTCGTGTTCGGGCCCAAGGATGGCCGGGTCACCGGCCACGCGTTGCACTTTCATGTCCTGGCCCAGCGCCGTGATCCGCCCTTCCTGATAGGCCAATTGATCGGGGCCGTAGAAAAACAGCTCGTGCCCCCGCGCCTGCGCTTCTTCCGCCAGCCGGAACGAGCTGTCGGCGTTGATGTCCACGTCCCCGATCGGGTCCATCTGAAAGGCGATTTTCATGGCATATCCCTCAATTCCACGCCCGATACATGGCTCAGCGTGGCCAAGGGTTCAATGGGGATCAATCATGCCCGAACGCGTTTTCAATAATTTGAACAGCACCAGTGGCGTCCACCAACGCCGCATCAAAGCGCATATTGGTCAGCTGGCCCTGTGGTTCCCCTTCGAGGAATTGCTGGGCAGACGCGGCTATTCGATCCATCTGGCGACGCGTAATTCTGGCCGCTGCCTTTTCGAAACTGTCGCTTTTCTTGACCTCGACAAAAACGAGCGTGTCCGGGCCTTCCACGATCAGATCAATCTCGCCCCCGCGCCCGCGCCAACGGCGCTGGCGGATGCGGTATCCGCAGCGCTCATACTTTGACTCAACGATGTGTTCTGCCGCCTGACCTGCATGATAAGAAACCGAGCTTTGGACAGATCGTTGCACCACATCATCCCTTTCCCAGTTTCAGCGCCTTTTGATAGATCGGACGGCGCGGCAGTTTAAACATCTCGGCCACAAGATCCGCTGCATCCCGCACGGAATGGGTTTCCAAGGCCTGCACCAAAGCCTCTTCTACGTCCGTTTCGTTAACAGATTGCGAATGCCCGCGATCCACGAGCAAAACGATTTCGCCTTTTGGGGATGTGTCCGCAAACTCTGACGCCAGCTCTGCCAATGTGCCGCGTCGAACTTCTTCGAACTTTTTGGTCAATTCCCGGCACAGAGCCGCCGGCCTGCCTTCGCCCAAAACAAGAGCCAGGTCTTTCAAGCTGGCAGAGACGCGTTTGGGCGATTCGTAAAAGACCAGGGTTCCCGGAATGTCGCGCAGGGCCTCGATCCGCGTTTTTCGTGCGCCCGAAGCATTGGGAAGAAAGCCTGCAAAAAAGAAAGCATCTGTCGGCAGGCCCGCCAGCGTCAACGCCATCAAGGCGGCCGAGGGGCCCGGGGCGCAGGTCACCACATGCCCGGCCTCTGCGGCCTGACGCCCCAGATCGTATCCGGGGTCGGCGATCAGTGGCATCCCGGCTTCCGAGGCGTAGGCGACCGACTGCCCCTGCGCCAACGCGTCCAGTATCCTGCCCCGCGCGCCTGCGCCGCTGTGGTCGTGATAGGCCTGAATGCGCCGGCCTTCCAAAGGCACCCCGTGAATTTCCATCAACCGGCGCAGGCTGCGCGTGTCTTCGGCCGCGATCATGTCAGCCGAGGCCAGCACGTCCAGCGCCCTGAGCGTGATATCGCGCGCCGCGCCGATAGGAGTGGCAACGAAATACAGACCGGCGCTCAATCTGATCTTTTGGAAATTCAAAGCTGGACCCTCACAGCGTGACGTTTATTATCGCGGCGCAACAGATAACGGTATCCAAGGCCGATGGATCAGGGAGTTTTCAATTAGATGTTCAGCGTTTGCAAGCCCACCCGCAAACTGGCGAAGACCGCCATTGCCCTGGCCACCGTCGCGTTTCTGACCGCGTGCGATACCGTTCCAAATGCGGGCGGGCCATCGATCAATGCCTCGGAACCGGTTCCCGTTGCCCTGCTTGTGCCCAGCGGATCGGGCCAGTCCGGTGACGCGGCGTTGGCGACCAGCCTGGAAAATGCCGCCCGTCTCGCGATGTCGGATCTGCCCAATGTGACGATCGACCTTCGGGTTTATGACACCGCGGGCAATGCAGGCACAGCTGCCGCGGCCGCGCAACAAGCCGTTGCAGATGGCGCCAAGATCATCCTGGGTCCGGTTTATGCCCAGGCCGCAAACGCGGCTGGGCTGGCCGTGCTGAACAACAACGTCAATGTCCTGTCTTTCTCGAACAACACCAGCATCGCGGGTGGCAATGTCTTTGTGCTGGGTCCGACCTTTGACAACACTGCCAATCGCCTTGTCAGCTATGCCGGGCAACAGGGCAAAAACGGCATGGTCACGGTACACAGCACCGATGCCGCCGGGCAATTGGGCCAATCGGCCATTGCCAGCGCGCTCAGCAACAGCCGTGTCTTCGACTCGGGCTCGGTCGCTTTCGACCGGTCGCAGCAGGGCGTCATCAACTCTGTCCCAACGATCAAGTCCACTGTCGATTCGACGGGTGCGGATTCGATTTTTCTGACGGCCACCACCGCAGGCGCGCTGCCTTTGTTTTCGCAACTTCTGCCCGAGGCGGGTTTGTCGCCCTCGACCACGCAGTATATCGGCCTGACACGCTGGGATATCCCGGCGCAGACGCTGGAGCTGCCGGGGGTACAAGGCGGCTGGTTCGCGCTGCCCGACCCGGCCAAAGCACAAGCCTACCGCCAGCGGTACAACAACACCTACGGAGAGGCCCCACACCCGATCAGCGGGCTGGCCTATGACGGGATCGCAGCAATCGGCGCGCTGGTCAGCCAAGGCAAATCAAACGCCCTGACCGGAGCTGCCCTGACGCAAAACGCCGGGTTCCAGGGCGTCGGCGGCATCTTCCGCCTGCGCTCGGACGGTACAAATGAACGCGGTCTGGCGGTTGCCACGATCCAGAATAAACAGGTGGTTGTGATTGACCCTGCCCCACAAAACTTCTCTGGTGCTGGATTCTGATCGACCGGCCACGCGCGCAGCGGAAGAGGCTGACCTGATCTGCGATGCGCATAAGGTTTTTGACAGCGAACGTGTAAATACCGACCTGTCAAAAGCTGTGAGAGACGCAAAAGACAACAGCGCCAAGCGTGCTGAAACGGTCCGTATTTTGCGGGATGCGCAAAAGGCCGGCCGTGCCGCGATTGCCGATGCGTTCGCCGAACGGCCCTTTGCCGCGCGCCCGTTGACGCGGTCCTACACCTATCTGACCGATCAATTGGTTGGTACAGCCATGCGGGTTGCCAGCGAAGATCTGCACCCGCTTGCCACCCCGACCCAGGGCGAAAAGATCGCCGTCCTTGCGGTGGGCGGATACGGGCGCGGGGAAATGGCCCCGTTCTCGGATGTCGACCTGCTGTTTCTGACGCCTTACAAGATCACCGCCTGGGCCGAAAGCGTCATCGAATCGATGCTTTATATCCTTTGGGACCTGCGCCTGAAGGTTGGCCATTCTTCCCGCACCATCAAAGACTGCCTTCGATTGGGTGCCGATGACTTCACCATCCGCACCGCGATGCTGGAACAGCGTTATCTGGCAGGGGACCAGACACTGGCGGATGAGCTGGAACAACGCCTCAAAGCTGATCTTTTCAAGGGCAGCGAGCGCGAATTCATCGAGGCCAAGCTGCAGGAACGCGAAGCGCGCCACCTGAAACAGGGCCAGCGGTATATGGTCGAGCCGAACGTCAAGGAAGGCAAAGGCGGGTTGCGCGATCTGCAATCGCTCTACTGGATTGCGAAATATATCTACGGCGTTCACGAGGTCGATGAACTTGTGCCTCTGGGCCTGTTCACCGACGAAGAGTTTCAGAAATTCGCCGAGGCCGAGGATTTCCTCTGGGCCGTGCGCTCTCATCTGCATCTGGTCACCGGGCGCGCGACAGAACAGCTGACCTTCGACCTGCAGGTCGAGGTTGCCGAGCGTATGGGCTATGAGGATCGCGCCGGACGTCGTGCGGTCGAAGTGTTCATGCAGCGGTATTTCCGCGAAGCCACACGTGTAGGAGAGCTCACCCGCATTTTCCTGACCAAGCTGGAAGCATCCCACGTCAAAGGCGCGCCGCTGCTGGAGCGTATTTTCCGCCGCCGCCCCAAGGTCAAGCCCGGCTATTCCGTGGTGCATGGCCGTCTGGATGTGGCCGACCCCGATACCTTCCTGTCGGACAAGCTGAACATGCTGCGCCTGTTCGAAGAGGGGTTGCGAACCGGGATGTTGATCCATCCCGACGCGATGCGCCTGGTTGCGGCCAATCTGAACCTGATCGACGACGAGATGCGCAATGACAAAGAGGCGCGGCGCATTTTCCTCGACCTGATGCTCAAACACGGCAACCCTGAACGTGCCCTGCGCCGGATGAATGAGTTGGGCGTTCTTTCTGCCTTTTTGCCCGAGTTCGAGCACATCGTCGCGATGATGCAGTTCAACATGTATCACAGCTACACGGTGGATGAGCATACGATCCAATGCATCGTAAACCTGGCGCAGATTGAACGTGAAGAGCTTGTGGAATCTCTGCCGCTGGCCTCGTCCATTCTGAAAAGAGGGATCAATCGCAAGGTTCTCTATGTCGCGCTTTTGCTGCACGACATTGCCAAGGGTCGACCCGAAGATCACTCGATTCTGGGGGCACAGATCGCGCGCAGGGTCGCCCCCCGGCTAGGGCTGAACAAGGCGGATTCCGAGACAGTAGAATGGCTGGTTCGTTACCATCTGCTGATGTCGGATATGGCGCAAAAGCGCGATATCTCGGACCCGCGCACAATCCGCGATTTTGCCAAGGCCGTTGAAACGACCAAGCGGCTTGATTTGCTGACCGTCCTGACCGTCTGCGATATTCGCGGGGTTGGGCCGGACACGTGGAACAATTGGAAAGCCACATTGTTGCGGGCGTTGCATGCCGAAACCAAACGCGCGTTGGAAACCGGTATGGAAGACCTCAGCCGGGCCAATCGCGGCGCGGGCGCGAAAAAGGCACTGCGGGCTGAGCTTGCGGATTGGTCCAAAGCAGATCTCAAGACCGAGACGGGGCGGCATTACGATCCCTATTGGCAAGGGTTGAACCTGTCGACCCATGTGGAATTTGCCGAGATGCTGCGCGCGCTTGAGGACAGCGGTGATCCTGGCGGCGTGGAAATCCGTCTGCATCCGGATGTGGATCGGGACGCCACCCGGGCGTGCTTTGCCATGGCCGATCACCCCGGCATCTTTGCCCGCATCGCTGGAGCGCTGGCCCTGGTTGGGGCAAACGTCGTGGATGCGCGCAGCTATACGACCAAGGATGGCTATGTGACGGATGCGTTCTGGATTCAGGATGCCGAAGGGCACCCGTTTGAATCCAGTCGGCTGCAACGGCTCACGCAGATGATCCACAAAACGCTCAAGGGCGAAGTGGTGGCCCGCGACGCGCTCAAATCGCGCGACAAGATCAAAAAGCGCGAACGGGCCTTCAACGTGCCCACCCATATCACCTTCGACAATGAAGGGTCCGAGATTTACACGATCATTGAGGTCGATACCCGCGACCGGCCCGGTCTGCTGTACGATCTGACCAGAACGCTTGCGGCGGCAAATGTGTATATCGCCAATGCGGTGATCGCGACCTATGGCGAGCAGGTGGTCGACACCTTTTACGTCAAGGATATGTTTGGTCTGAAATACCATTCGGACAGTAAACAGCGGGGATTGGAAACCAAACTGCGCAAAGCCATCACCGAAGGCGCGGAGCGCGCGGTTTCATGAAGCAGATCCGTCTGTTTTCCGGCTTTTTCACCGTCGGTTTCTGGACACTCGCAAGCCGCATCCTGGGGTTTTTGCGAGAGATCCTGCTGGCGGCTTACATCGGCCCCGGGCCTGTCATGGATGCCTTTGTGGCCGCCTTTCGCCTGCCCAACATGTTCCGCCGCTTTTTTGCCGAGGGCGCATTCAACGCGGCCTTCGTGCCGATGTTCTCGAAACGGCTCGAAGCTGATGAGAATGCGCAGGGCTTTGCCCAGGATGCGTTCAACTTGCTCGCCGTCGCCGTGCTGGCTCTGGTTGGCCTGGCGATGGTGTTCATGCCTGGATTGGTCTGGATCACGGCCGAGGGGTTTTATGGCGGCGAGCGGTTCGATCTGGCGGTCGACTATGGCTATGTCCTGTTCCCCTACATTCTGTTCATGTCGCTGGCAGCGCTGTTTTCGGGCGTCCTGAATGCGACCGGGCGCTTTGCTGCGGCAGCCGCCGCGCCGGTATTGCTGAACATCTTCGCCTGCACCGCCCTGATCCTTGGCGCCATGTCCGGCGGGGAAGTGATCCGCTGGTTGATTACCTTCATCCCATTGGCAGGCGTGGCGCAGCTTGCGCTGGTTTGGTACGCGACCGAGCGGGCGGGCATTCGCATTCGCCCCGGACGACCCAGCCTGAGCCCCGAGATGCGCAACATGGTCCGTGTGGCGGTTCCGGCAGCGTTGGCGATGGGGGTCACTCAGGTCAATCTGGTGGTGGGTCAGCTGGTGGCGTCGAAAACCGAGAAAGCCGTCAGCTGGCTATTTGCAGCCGATCGCCTGTACCAACTGCCGCTTGGTGTGGTCGGTATCGCCGTGGGCATTGTCCTGCTGCCCGACCTGTCACGCCGTCTGCGCGCAGGCGACAAGGACGGCGCGCGCAACGCGTTTTCGCGTGCAGGAGAATTTACGCTGCTGCTGACGATCCCCTCGACCGTCGCGCTGGTTGTGATCCCTAACCCTCTGGTTTCGGTTCTCTTCCAGCGCGGTCAGTTCACTGCCGAAGATACCTCGGCGACCGCTTTGGCCGTGATGATCTATGGTCTGGGGCTGCCTGCCTTTATGTTGCAAAAACTTCTGCAACCCTTGTTCTTCGCGCGCGAGGATACGCGGTCGCCCTTTCACTATGCCCTATTCGCGATGGTCGTGAATGCCGCGCTGGCGTTTGGTCTGTTCCCGCTGGTGGGCTGGATCGCACCAGCCATTGCCGCTTCGGTTGCGGGTTGGGCGATGGTGGCTTTGCTGGCCCTCGGGGCGCGCAGGATGGGTGAGGAAGCCCGATTTGATACCCGCTTCAAACGCCGCATCTGGCGGATTTGCGCCGCGTCTCTGGGCATGGGACTCGTCTTGTTTGCGGCGGTCAATCTGTTTGGCGGGGCATTTGAAACGGCGGGCTTGCGCTATCTCGCTCTGATCGCCCTGATCGTGATGGCGGCGGTCACCTATTTCGGCCTTGGCCACCTGCTGCGCGCGTTTGAGCTATCGGAATTCCGCAAGGCCCTTCGGCGCGGCTGATCAGTCGCGTCGAATACGGCTGACGATCCGCGCCCATGCGCCGGGCGCCAGAAGGAATGACAGGCCAAACCCCGTTGCAAACCCGCCCAGATCGGCAACCCAGTCCAATGTGCCGCCAAACAGCAGGCCAAACAGCAACTGAATGCCCATCAGCACTGCGATCAGGTTAAAGGCCCGCGCCTGGTTTTCCCCGACCAAAGACAGGTTGCGCCACAAAAGCCAGGTGAACGCGCCGATCAGGCCATAGACCGGTGGGAACCCGCCCACCAAAGGGTAAGCGGGGTTCAGCAACAGCGCATAGACCAGGGCCCCGCCAACGCCGGAGAGGACAAAGGTGATCAGCATTCGAAAGCCGCCGAAAACCTCACCCACCATCTTGCCCATCGCCAGAAGAAACACGCTGACAAAAATGGCCTGGGTAAACGCCCCCGAGACAAAGGGATAGGTGAAGAAACGCATCACATGTTCAACCGGCCAGCGTCCGTTCTGCATCATCCAATCGAATATGTCGGGCGAGAAGGAATAACGCTGCAACGCGTCCAGCCGCCAACCGACAGCCGTCGGCCCGCCGATCAGCCCTCGTGAACCAAGTGTAAAGGCCAGCTCGATCCCCATGATGAACAGCACCAGCGCGACCACAACGGGCGGCAAAGGGTTCACGGGTGGGGTATAATGCTCACTGCTCATTGGGCGGGCCTTTCGCGGCTGTTGACGTCCCTTGGCCTCATGGGTAAGCGACGAGGGCTGATTTTTCCAGACGGGAGTTCCCTTTGATGACCGAGACCCAGTTCACGCCGCGCGTGTTTTCCGGCATCCAGCCTTCGGGAAACCTGCACCTTGGGAATTACCTGGGTGCGCTTAAGCGTTTTGTTGACATGCAGGGGCAGGATTACGAGACCGTCTATTGCATGGTCGACCTGCACGCGATCACCGTCTGGCAAGACCCCGCCCGCCTGCGTGAAAAGACGCGCGAGGTTTGCGCCGGGTTCATCGCTGCGGGACTGGATCCGAACAAGTCGATCCTGTTCAACCAAAGTCAGGTGGCCGAGCACACTCAACTGGCCTGGATTTTCAACTGCATCGCCCGCATGGGCTGGATGCAGCGGATGACTCAGTTCAAGGACAAGGCGGGCAAGAATGCGCAGAACGCCTCGTTGGGGCTCTTTGCCTATCCGGCGCTGATGGCGGCGGATATTCTGGCCTATCACGCCACCCATGTGCCGGTGGGAGAGGACCAAAAACAGCATTTGGAACTGACCCGCGACATCGCGATCAAATTCAATCACGACTACGGCGTCGATTTCTTTCCCGTCACCGAACCGGTGATCGGGGGCCCCGCGCCGCGTGTGATGAACCTGCGCGACGGCTCGCGCAAGATGTCATCCTCGGATCCATCTGACATGACGCGGATCAACATGACCGACGATGCCGACACGATCGCCAAGAAAATCCGCAAGGCAAAGACCGACCCGGATGCCCTGCCCTCGGATGTGGATGGCCTGTCCGAACGCCCCGAGGCGCGCAACCTGGTCAGCATCTATGCCGCGCTGAGCGATCAAACGGCCGATCAGGTGTTGGCCGAAGTCGGTGGCAAGCAGTTTGGCGAGTTCAAACCCATGCTGGCTGAACTGGCTGTATCCAAACTGTCGCCGATTTCGTCCGAGATGGCGCGCCTGATGAATGAAGAAGCCGAAATTGAGCGGATTCTGGCAGATGGCGCAGAAAAGGCGCGGGCCATTGCTGCTCCAATTTTGCAAAAGACCTACGACATCATCGGCATGGTCGGCGCAAAATCGGGCTGATTGCGCTGGACGTTAACGCAATGCCCTCCTAGGTTTGGCGCAAATCCGGGAGGGCAAGATGGCTGTTGGCAAGAACATTCGCACGTATTTCGAAGGTCAGTGGCATGACGCGGATCAACCGATCATGCGCGCGGCTGACCATGGCTCATGGTTGGGGTCATCCGTGTTTGACGGCGCGCGCCATTTTGACGGGCTGACACCCGATCTTGACGCCCATTGCGCCCGTGTGAATCGCTCGGCCGAGGCACTGATGCTGACCCCTACCGTGACGGTCGAACAGATGGTCGACATCGTGCACGAGGGGTTGAGCACATTCAGTCCCGATGCGGCAGTTTACATCCGTCCGATGTATTGGGGCATCGACGGGGACCAGACCGCAATCGTTCCGCAGGAAAACAGCACCGGGTTTGCCGTTTGTCTGGAAGAAATTCCGATGGCCCCGGAAACCGCTTCGACGACGCTTGCCACCACCCGCTTCCGCCGCCCGGTCCTGGAATCCGCTGTTGTCAACGCCAAGGCAGGGTGTCTCTACCCCAACAATGCCCGCATGTTGCAGGAAGTGCGCCAAAGGGGCTTTGGCAATGCGCTGGTGGCCGACGCCATGGGTCACGTCGCCGAGACCGCGACGGCCAATATCTTTATGGTCCGGGATGGCGAGGTGTTCACCCCGATCCCGAACGGGACCTTCCTGGCCGGGATCACGCGTGCACGCCATATCGAAAACCTGCGCGCTGACGGTGTGACCGTACATGAAACCGTTCTGAGCTTTGATGATTTTCACAACGCAGACGAGGTGTTCATGACCGGCAACATGAGCAAGATCACCCCCGTGACCGCCTTGGAAGACACGCAGTATCAGGTCGGCCCGATTGCGCGCCGCGCGCGGGAAATGTACTGGGACTGGGCCGCGAGCGCGCGATAGCCCAGCCTTTCGGTTGCCTCGGTTCAGCGTCTAAGGCATGATCCACAAAAATGAATGAGGACAGACATGCGCAAGTTCCTGGTGGTACTTGATGATAGCCGCGAATGCCTGAACGCAATGCGCTTTGCCGCAATGCGCGCCGCGCATACCGGCGGAGGCGTGACGGTTCTGTCCGTGATCCCGCCGGATGAATTCAACCATTGGATCGGTGTCGCCGAGGTGATGCGCGAGGAAGCACGCGAACGTATCCACGCCCATTTCGAAGTTTTTGCCAAATGGATGCGCGACAAACAAAATGTCGAGCCCGAGCTGTCCATCCGCGAAGGTGACCCCGTGCCCGAGATCATCGCCCACGTGCAGGCCGATCCCGAGATTGGCGTGTTGGTTCTGGGCGCCGGGACCGACAAAAAGGGGCCTGGGCCGCTGGTCACTCAGCTGACGCGCAACTCGGGCAGCCTTCCGATCCCGATCACCATTGTGCCTGGTGATCTGAGCAAGGAAAAACTGGAAGTCATCACCTGAGGTCGGTTGGATGCGTGCCGAAATTCAGTTCTGGTTCGATTTCGCCTCAACCTATTCGTACCTGTCCGCCATGCGTGTGGAACAGGACGCCGCCGCGAAAGGCGTGGCTGTCTCGTGGCAACCGTTCCTGCTGGGTCCGATCTTTGCCGAACAAGGCTGGAACAACTCTCCGTTCAACATCTACCCGGCCAAAGGGCGGTATATGTGGCGCGATATGGAACGTCTTTGCGAAGCCCGCGGCCTGCCTTTGAAACGGCCCCAGACCTTTCCGGTAAACAGCCTGAAAGCCGCTCGCCTGGCCATGGCGATCGAGGCACCCGAACAACGCGCTGCCTTTGCGCGGGCCGTGTTCGCTGCCCAATTCGGTGAAGGGCGCGATATTTCAGACGACGATTGCCTGACCCGTTGCCTCGATGCGGCGGAGCTTGCACCCGAGACACTGGGCCGAACGCAGGACGGTGACATCAAAGCGGCCTTGTTCGAACAGGTTGCCCGCGCCAAGGCCATCGGTATCTTTGGCGCGCCCAGCTTTGTGGTCCAAGACGAGCTGTTTTGGGGGGATGACCGCCTGGATGCGGCCATTTTTGAGGCCTCGCGAATTTAGAACGGTTCCAATTCTTGACTTCCCGCACCCCGAGGCGCATATCAGGGACATCAAAATCGGAGCCGCATCATGTTTATCCAAACCGAATCCACCCCGAATCCGGCCACTTTGAAATTCCTGCCCGGACAAACGGTGCTGGAGGCCGGAACAGCCGATTTTCCGACTGCGGAAGCCGCGGAAAAATCGCCGCTGGCCAAACGTGTTTTCGGCGTCAAAGGCGTGACCGGTGTGTTTTTCGGCAACGACTTCGTCACGGTCACCAAATCCGAGGACGTGCAGTGGGATCACATCAAGCCAGCGATTCTGGGCGCGGTGATGGAGCATTATCAATCCGGTCAGCCGGTCATGGGCGCAGGTGCTGAAACCGCATCTGGTCATGCCGAACATACCGGCGAAGACGCAGAAGTGGTCAACCAGATCAAGGACCTGCTGGACAGCCGTGTGCGCCCTGCCGTTGCGCAAGATGGCGGGGATATTACCTTCCACGGGTTCGACCGCGGTGTCGTGTATCTGCACATGCAAGGGGCCTGCGCAGGGTGCCCGTCATCCACACTGACGTTGAAGATGGGCATCGAAAACCTGCTGCGCCACTATATCCCCGAAGTGACCGAGGTGCGCCCGGTTGCCGTCTGACCCAACCATACTGGCATTTGACACATCGGCCGCGCATTGCGCGGCCGCTTTGCTGCATGGGGGCCAGATCGTCGCCTCTCGCGCCGAAGCCATGAGCCGAGGCCAGGCGGAACGCCTAATGCCTCTGCTTCAAGACGTTCTGGCCGAAGCCGATCTGACATGGGGCGATCTTGACGCGATTGGCGTCGGCGTGGGCCCCGGCAATTTTACCGGCATCCGCATTTCGGTCTCGGCAGCGCGCGGTCTGGCGCTAGGGCTCAATGCGCCAGCCGTGGGTGTCACCGGGTTTGAGGCGCTCGCCATGCTGGCGCCCGGGACAAATATTCCCGCCATTCCCGGACCGCGGGATCAGGTCTACATTGAAACGAGCGACACACCGGCCCGTCTGATGACGCGGGACGAGGCCGAAGCGATCGGTGCGCTTTATTTCTGCACCGACCCCAAGGAACATGCGCAAGCGATTGCCCGGATTGCCGCCGCACGTTGGGACACAAACGTGCCCTCCCCTGCACCGCTTTATGTCAAAGCCGCGGATGCAGCCCCATCCAGGGATGTCCCGCCCGCGCTGCTGGACGCATGACGCCTGCGGACATGGCATCCACGCACGCTGCGGCTTTCACGCAGTCTCGGCCCTGGACGGCAGAGGAGTTCACCGATCTTCTGACCAACCGCTTCACGCATTTTGTTGGTACGGCTCAGGCATTTGCCGTGTTTCAGGTGATCGCCGACTCGGCTGAACTGTTGACCATTGCCACGCATCCCCGGTTTCAAAGACAGGGCCTGGCCCGTGCGCTCATGAACGAATGGCACGATTCTGCGCGCGAATTGGGCGCGACGCAGGCTGTTCTGGATGTCGCGACCGACAATCACCCGGCGATCTCGCTTTATGAAAGCTGCGGCTATGTCGCTTGCACGATTCGCAAGCAGTACTACCTGCGCGAGAATGCCGAAAACATGGATGCTATCGTCATGAATCGCAACTTGGCCAGACTCTGACCCAAGGTTCTAGACCATATGGTCAAAAATGTATTGACCATTGATGTTGCAAACGCTCTTAATTCCCGCCATCACAACAGATATGCTCGCTCTGAGTGGGTATTCGGGGCTATATTTGCCCGAGACCAACTATAACAAACGGGAGTAACACATGACGCTGATGAAATCTTTGATGGGCGCTGCCGCCGCCGTCGCTTTGACTGCGGGTGCTGCGCTGGCAGAACCGGCCCTGATCTTTGACCTTGGCGGTAAATTCGACAAATCGTTCAACGAAGCTGCCCACAATGGCGCGCAGCGCTGGGCCAACAAAACCGGCGGCACCTATCGCGAGATCGAATTGCAATCCGAAGCTCAGCGTGAACAGGCTCTGCGCCGTTTCGCCGAAGCCGGAGCAAACCCGATCATCACAATGGGCTTTGCCATGGCTGATCCGCTGTCGGCTGTTGCAGGCGACTATCCGGACACCAAGTTCGTTGCGATTGACGTCAACTGGCTGGACGCGCCGAACATTCGTCAGATCGGCTTTGCCGAGCACGAAGGTTCGTACCTCGTCGGCATGATGGCTGCGATGGCGTCGCAATCCGGCACCGTTGGGTTCATCGGCGGCATGGACATCCCGCTGATCCGTCACTTTGGCTGCGGCTACGCGCAAGGCGCCAAGGCCGTGAACCCTGATATCGAGATTGTCGCCAACATGACCGGCACAACGCCGGCTGCGTGGAATGATCCGGTGAAGGGGTCAGAGCTGACCAAAGCGCAGATCAGCCAGGGCGCTGACGTGATCTATGCTGCGGCTGGCGGCACCGGCGTAGGTGTTCTGCAAACCGCTGCCGACGAAGGCATCCTGTCGATCGGCGTGGACAGCAACCAGAACCACCTGCACCCGGGCAAGGTCCTGACCTCGATGCTCAAGCGTGTGGACGTTGCCGTCTATGACGCGATGGAGGCCGGTGACAACGTTGAAACCGGTGTGTTCACCATGGGTCTGGCCGAAGACGGTGTTGGCGTCGCGATGGACGACAACAACAAAGAACTGGTCTCGGCGCAGATGGCGGACGCTGTTGAGGACGCGCGCAAAGGCATCATCGACGGCAACATCAACGTCGTCGCCTATTACGAGAACGACAGCTGCCCTGCACTGCAGTTCTGATATCTTTCGGGGCAGAGGCTGACTCTGCCCCGTTTTCCATCCTGCCGCTTTGCGCAAACGCGGCCCCTTCGGCAATTGAGGACAAGACATGACCGTCCCCGCCATTGAGCTCAAAGGGATTTCCAAAGCCTTTGGGCCGGTTCAGGCCAACAAGGACATCTCGATCAGCGTCGCCCCCGGTACGATCCACGGGATCATCGGTGAAAACGGTGCGGGCAAATCCACGCTGATGAGCATTCTTTACGGCTTCTACAAAGCCGACAAAGGTGAGATCTGGATAAACGGAACCAAGACCGACATCCCCGATAGCCAGGCGGCGATTGCTGCAGGAATCGGGATGGTGTTCCAGCATTTCAAGCTGGTTGAGAACTTTACCGTTCTGGAAAACATCGTTCTGGGCGCCGAGGATGGCGGGCTGCTGGCCCCGTCTTTGGCCAAGGCGCGGAAAGAGTTGAAAGAACTGGAAGAAGAATACGAATTGTTCGTGGACCCCGACAAACGCATCGATGAGATCGGCGTGGGGATGCAACAGCGTGTCGAGATTCTCAAGGCGCTGTACCGCCGCGCCGAGATTCTGATTCTGGACGAACCCACAGGCGTGCTGACCCCTGCCGAGGCCGATCAACTGTTCCGCATTCTCGACCGTCTGCGGGCCGAGGGCAAAACGATCATCCTGATCACCCATAAACTGCGCGAGATTATGGAGGCCACAGACACCGTCTCGGTCATGCGGCGCGGGCAGATGACGGCCACCGTGAAGACCTCGGAAACCAATCCGCAAGAGCTGGCCGAGTTGATGGTGGGCCGCAAGGTTCTGCTGCAGGTCGACAAGGTTCCGGCGCAGCCCGGCAAACCTGTTCTCGAAATCAAAAATCTGCGCGTCACCGACAGCGCTGGTGTCGAGCGTGTTAAAGGCATCGACCTGACCGTGCGCGCCGGTGAAATCGTTGGGATCGCCGGTGTCGCTGGCAATGGCCAATCGGAATTGCTTGAGGTTCTGGGCGGGATGCGCCCGGGGCAAGGCTCCATCAAGCTGAATGGCGAACCTCTGGCGCTCAGCGGTACGGGCTCGGATGGTCAGGCGCGACGGGCGCAAGGCGTGGCCCATGTGCCCGAAGATCGTCAGCGCGAAGGCCTGATCATGGATTTCCACGCGTGGGAGAACGTGGCTTTCGGCTATCACCGCGACCCGGCCTATCAGCGTGGCATCTTCATGGATAACGCCGCCCTGCGCGCCGACACCGAGCGCAAGATTGAAAAATTCGACGTGCGTCCGCCGGACGGCTGGCTGGCGGCCAAGAACTTCTCGGGCGGGAACCAGCAAAAAATCGTCGTCGCGCGCGAGATTGAACGCAACCCCGACCTGCTGCTGGTCGGTCAGCCCACACGCGGCGTCGATATCGGGGCGATCGAGTTCATTCACAAACAGATCGTCGCCCTGCGCGATCAGGGCAAGGCGATCCTGCTGGTTTCGGTTGAGCTGGAAGAGATCTTCTCGCTGTCCGACCGGATCGCAGTGATGTTTGACGGACATATCATGGGCGAACGCCTGCCCGCCGAGACGGATGAGAAAGAACTGGGCCTGTTGATGGCAGGCGTAGCAGGAGAGGCCGCGTAAACCATGGATAAAATGCCCAAATGGGCCGATGTCATCCTGATCCCGCTGATCAGCCTGCTATTGGCCGCAATCCTGTCGGCGCTTGTCATCCTTGCAATCGGTGAGAACCCTGTCGAAGCCGTGAACCTGATGGTCACCGGCGCGCTTGGGTCGACCTACGGCTGGGGCTACACGCTCTATTACGCCACAAATTTCATGTTCACCGGCCTTGCGGTGGCGGTCGCCTTTCATGCCCGCCTGTTCAATATCGGTGGCGAAGGGCAAGCCATGTTGGGCGGCCTGGGGGTTGCCATTGTCTGCCTCTATATTCCCTGGCCACACTGGACGATTGCCTTGCTGGCCGCATCCATAGCTGCGGCCCTTTTCGGAGCGGCCTGGGCGGCCATCCCGGCCTATCTGCAGGCCAAACGCGGCAGCCATATCGTGATCACCACGATCATGTTCAACTTTATCGCGGCGGCTTTCCTCAACTACATGCTGGTCAACGTCATGCGCCCGTCGGGGTCACAAGACCCCGCCACCGCACGTTTTGGCGAAGCGGTTCACCTGCCCACCTTCCAGTCGATGTTCTCAACCGCCGAGAGCGTGGTGTTCCGGGGGGCCCCGGCCAACGTGTCATTCTTTGTTGCGGTTCTGGCCTGTTTCGTTGTCTGGGCGCTGATCTGGCGTACCCGTCTGGGATATGAAATCCGCGCTTACGGGCATTCGGAAACCGGTGCGGTTTATGCCGGCATCTCGCCTGTACGCATCACCATCATCGCCATGCTGATCTCTGGCGGTCTGGCTGGCATGATGGCGATCAACAACGTTATGGGCGAGGCGGAACGGTTGGTCCTGAACTCGACCGAAGGTGCCGGCTTCATCGGTATCGCTGTGGCCCTGATGGGCCGGTCGCATCCCTTTGGGGTGTTCCTGGCTGCGCTGTTGTTCGGGTTCCTCTATCAGGGTGGTGCGGAACTGGCGCTTTGGACATCGATCCCGCGCGAGCTGATCGTGGTCATTCAGGCGCTGGTCATCCTGTTTACAGGTGCATTGGACAATATGGTCCGCATGCCGCTTGAAAAACTGTTCCTAGCATTGCGGAAGGGATCAGCCTGATGGACGTCTTCATCACTCTCGTCCAGGTTCTGGATTCGACCGTCCGGTTGGCAACTCCTCTGCTTCTTGCATGTTTGGCGGGGCTTTATTCCGAGCGTGCTGGTATCTTTGACATCGGCCTGGAAGGCAAAATGCTGATGGCCGCCTTTTTCTCGGCAGCCGTCGCGGCGGTCACCGGGTCGGTCTGGCTGGGCCTGTTGGCGGGGATTGCCGCCTCACTAGTGCTGTCGGCGCTGCACGGGGTGGCATCAATCACGTTTCGCGGCAATCAGCTTATTTCCGGGGTTGCGATCAACTTTCTGGCCTCGGGCATGACGGTTCTGGTCGCCCAAAGCTGGTTTCAGCAAGGCGGGCGCACACCGTCGCTGTTTGACGGCGGCCGGTTCGAACCGATCAACCTGCCCTTCGCCGAAGCGCTGAGCGGCGTGCCGTTCCTGGGCCCAATCTATGCCGAACTGCTTTCTGGCCACTCCATTCTGGTTTACGTGGCCTTCCTGATGGTACCTGCGACCTGGTGGCTTTTGTTCCGCACCCGGTTCGGGCTGCGCCTGCGTGCCGTAGGTGAAAACCCCGCCGCTGTGGACACCGCAGGGGTTTCAGTTGTGGGCCTTCGGTTTGCGGCAGTTGCGATCTGTGGCGTGCTCTGCGGCATTGCCGGTGCCTATCTGGCCACAGCCCTGCAAGCGGGCTTTGTCAAAGAGATGACGGCCGGTCGCGGATTTATCGCGCTGGCGGCGCTGATCTTTGCGAAATGGCGGCCATGGCACGCGATGGGGGCCTGTTTGCTGTTCGGCTTGCTGCAGGCCATCGCGTTGCGGTTCCAGAACATCGATCTGGGCGGCGTGGTCATTCCGGTGCAAGTGATGGATGCCCTGCCATACATCCTGACCGTCGTGATCCTGGCCGGGTTCGTTGGCAAGGCGATTCCACCCAAGGCAGGCGGCGAACCCTACGTGAAAGAGCGGTGATAAGGCCAGTTTGACCCCAAACTTCGGTCCTGTTTGCTGCAGAGCGGCATGCACGGTTGATTTTTGTACAACAACCGCTCTAAGGAGGTATGGAATCGCCTCAAAGCCGTTTCTCGCGTCGCCTCCTGAGTCGGCCAATTCGGGTTTGAGACCTTCAGGGTCCGCGTCGCCGCCACACCCGATCCGATAACAGGTATTAACTCCGCCAGTGCTTTACGGCCCTTATTGGCGGCAAGCCCGCCAAGAAGAAGCTATGCAGATTTATTTACCGATTGCCGAAGTCTCCGTTAATGCGTTTCTGCTGCTTGGCCTGGGCGGGATGGTGGGCATTCTGTCGGGCATGTTTGGAGTGGGTGGTGGCTTTCTGATGACGCCACTGCTGTTTTTTATCGGCATTCCACCTGCCGTGGCCGTGGCGACCGAAGCCAACCAGATCGTCGCCTCTTCGTTTTCCGGCGTATTGGCGCATTTCCGAAGGCGAACGGTCGATTTCAGGATGGGGACAGTGTTGCTGATCGGCGGTTTGACAGGGGCCGCCCTGGGTGTGCTGCTGTTCAACTATCTCAAAAGCCTTGGGCAGGTCGATCTGCTGGTCAAGCTTTGCTATGTCGTCTTTCTTGGCGTCATCGGAAGCCTGATGTTCATCGAAAGCGTCAACGCACTGCGGAAATCCCGAAAAGGTACCGCCCCGGCAAAGCGGCGGCAGCGGGGATGGATCCACGCGATGCCGTTTAAGGTGCGGTTTCGGACATCGGGCCTTTATATCTCGGTCATCCCACCGCTTGTGGTGGGTCTTTTTGTGGGGATCTTGTCGGCCATCATGGGGGTCGGCGGTGGCTTTATCATGGTCCCGGCGATGATTTATCTCTTGGGAATGCCTACCAAGGTGGTCGTGGGAACCTCGCTGTTTCAGATTATTTTTGTCACCGCATTCACCACAATGCTGCATGCCACCACGAACTATACGGTCGACGTTGTTCTGGCCGTACTGCTTTTGGTCGGGGGCGTCATCGGGGCGCAGATCGGCACTGTCATCGGGGCACGCATGCCAGCCGAGCAACTGCGCGTTCTTCTCGCCGCGCTTGTGCTTGTCGTGTGCGGCAAACTGGGGCTTGATCTGCTGTTGCAACCGTCCGAGCTCTACTCGCTTGGCGACGCAGGAGGGCATTGATCATGTTCCGTCTTGCCGCCGCGTTTTGCCTGTTGTGCTTGCCTGCGTTTGCAGCGTCAGAACAGGTCGTATTGGGCCTGAGCCAGGATCGCGTTTCAATCACCGCAACCTTTGACGGGTCGGAAATTCTGATTTTCGGCGCAGTCAAGCGCGAAGCACCTATCCCCGAGGGCCCACCCCTTGAGGTCATCGTTGCCGTCTCGGGCCCGTCCGAGCCGGTGACCGTGCGCCGCAAGGAAAGAAAGTTCGGGATATGGGTCAACACCGACAGCGTGCTGGTTGATCTGGCACCCAGCTTTTATGCCGTCGCCACCAGTGCGCCATTGAATGAAATCCTGACACAGACCGAGGATTTGCGGCACAGCATCTCGATTGAAAACGCGGTTCGTCTGGTCGGAGCGGAAATGGACGTCAAGGGCGCACAGGATTTTGCCCGGGCGGTTGTTCGCATTCGTGAAAACGAAGGCCTCTATTCGATCCGTGAAAACACCGTCGCGGTGGATGAGCAGACCTTGTTCCGGACCTCTATCAAGATGCCGGCCGACCTGACCGAAGGCGACTATGCTGCACGGATTTATCTGACTCGCGGAGGGCGGGTCGTTTCAGACTTTGAAACCACCATCGATGTACGCAAGGTCGGGTTGGAGCGAATTTTGTACAACATGTCGCGCCAGCAACCGGTTTGGTACGGCCTGATGTCTCTGGTCATCGCGATTGCCGCTGGCTGGGGTGCGTCCACGGCGTTCCGTCTGCTACGGGAAAACTAGCCCCGTCCGATATAGGGCATCGTTGTCGCCATCACGGTCATGAACTGAACATTGGCTTCGGCCGGCAGGTTCGCCATGTGCAAAACAGACCGCGCGGCATCCTCGACCGACATGGTCGGATCGGGTGTCTTTCCGGCTGCGGTTTGCGCCTCGACCAGACCTTCGACCATCGGCGTTCTGGCGTTGCCGATATCAATTTGCCCACAAGCAATGCCAAAAGGACGACCATCCAGAGACAGGCTGCGCGTCAGGCCGGTAACCGCATGTTTTGTCGCGCTGTAATGCACCGAGTCGCCGCGCGGCACGTGGGCCGCAATTGATCCATTGTTGATGATCCGACCCCCTTGTGGCGTTTGATGGCGCATGGCCCCGAATGCCGATCGTGCACACAGAAACATGCCGTTCAAGTTCACATTGACGGATTGATACCACGACTCCAGCGGGATCTCGTCAATCGTGCCTCCGGGGGCAAAGATACCCGCGTTGTTGAACAAAACGTCCAGCCTGTCCGTCTCGTTCAGGAAAGACTTGAAAGCGCGCGAGACAGCGATGGGGTCGGTCACATCGGCGACCAGCGGGATAGCCCGATCACCACCTTTGGCCATCGCTTTCAATGTATCCGCGCTGCGGGCCAGCAGACCAACGGTCCACCCTTCGGACAGAAACAGCTCTGCCGTTGCGCGCCCGATGCCCGAGCTTGCTCCGGTCACGATGATGGTTTTCATGTTTCCTCAGCCTCCAATGTAAGCGACGGCGCTGGCGCGGCGCGCAAGTCATCGACACGTAGCGGATGCGTCGGCTTGGACAAGCGATTGCGGACGACCCAGACAAGCCGCTCTTGCGCGCGGGTGATGGCCACATAGGCCAGCCGTTTCCACAAGGGCTGCCCGGCCTCGGTGCGCCCCATCCGGGCTGCGGCATAGATATCCGGGGCAAAGACCTGCACCGTATCCCATTGCGATCCCTGCGCTTTGTGGATGGTCACGGCCGCACCATGCAAAAAGGTAGCCCCCATGCGCGCCGCGTAAGGGATAAAGGGCTCTTCTTCGTCCGGCTTTTCGATCTGCACAATCGAGGCGGCGCTGACCTGCGGGTCTTCGGCCCCCATCACATGCAAGCGCGAAAAGCCGGGCTTGCGCCCGGGACCGAGATAGATCACCTGCGCGCCTTTGATCAGGCCGCGCGCTTCAAGGTCCAGACGTTTTTTGCGATGCTTCAAAGGCAGCTCAATACCGTCACAAATCAGCGGTTCGCCCTCCAACAGCTCGGTCTCGGGGGCGCCATGGACGTTGCGGAAGGCCTGTATCAGACGAATGCGGGTCGCATTGCGCCAGACCAGAACCGGGCTGCGGGCCATCAGATCAACCTCGACCCGCTGACCCCAGACAACACGGTCGTCCTTGCGCGCGGTCTCTTCGATCAGACGTTCGAAATCCTCAAAACCCAACGCCGGATCGGCCAGCGCATGGGCAAGGTCCAAAATCGGGTTGTCCGCGGTCTGCCGATGTACCCGGTGCAGTGTCAGCTTGCGCGGTTCGGGCAAACCGTCAAACACCATCGAGCCCGATTGGTTTACGGGCGCCAACTGGGCCGGATCACCAAACAACAGCAAAGTTGGAAAGATCTCTTTCAGGTCTTCGAATTGCCGATCGTCCAGCATCGAAGCCTCGTCAACAAAGCCGATATCCAACGGCTCTTCCCGCCGCTTCCAGCCGGTGATGAAATCCGAACCGCGCAGCCCCGCAGCCGCCAGCGCGCCGGGAATGGATTTGTTATTCGCATAAAACGCCGCGGCCCGATCCAATGCCTCGTCGGTGAGGCCCTCGATCTCGGGCCGTTCGTCATTTCCGGCCAGCCATTCGGCAATGCGCTCATATTCCGGGTCATAGACGGGCGTGTAGAGAATGCGGTGAATGGTCGTCGCAGGCACACCGCGCAGGCGCAGAACGCTGGCGGCCTTGTTCGTGGGTGCGAGTATGGCGAGGCTACGTTTGTCCCGCGATTTTCGGCTTTCGAAATCACCGGAGATCAGGTTGACGCCCGTTTCCGCAAGCGCCTTGTAAAGCTCTGCCAGCAAAAGCGTTTTCCCCGACCCCGCCTTGCCTATCACAGCCATAACGCCTGATTTGCCATCACTCGGAGGCTTTAGCAGCGCATCGTCTTCAAGATCGACACCTGCCGAACGCAACATCTCGGCAATGCTGTCGAACGCGGCGGCCTGGTCTTCGGAAAAAGTTACTTGGGGCAGAGACATGGCGCGACCCTACAGGGACACGCCAGCGCCGACCAGAGAGGTCGGTGTAAATTCCTGACCTCAGGCCGACAAAGCGAACCTGTGCCGCGCCGTGTTGCCGAATGCAGTCCGGAACCATAGGCGCGACAGTTCACGCGGGATGCCTGCGCGTTCTGCAACCCGGTTGCAGTCATCAGCGGAATAGGGCCACAGACCGACAGAAATCTGGTCACGGCCCTTGCCTTGAGACCCCAGAACAACCGGGGAAGATCCGATCAGACGATAGATCCGGATCATCCGCGCATCAAAAACGCCGACAATATGGGTCAGACCGAACCCTTCCATGATTTCACCACCGCTCAGCATGATGGCGCCAGCGGTGTGGGGACCCGCAGTGCGTGACAGGCAAAACCGTGTCACCTCCCAGATCATCGGGCTGTGGATCGGGCTGCCGCCGGTCAGATGCCCGAACACTTCGTTAACCATGACCCGTCCGGTTGTCGGCAAAACCCGCATTGACCCGCCGTGACTGCCATCCGGTTCCTCCCAGATCACATAGAGCGGATTGAGATCGTCGTATTGGTCCCGCTCTTCGCCTTTTTCATTAACCTTAACGTCCCAACCGAGCCTGGTCTTGAACTGGTCGGCGCGATCCCGAAACATGCCTTCGGCCAAGATCGGATAATTGTGAAGTTCGTCTGCATAAATATAACGCAGCATGACGTATTCCCCTTGTCGTCCATAATTGGAACAAAAGGAGTACGTAGACGTGGTTAATTTCTGATAAGCGCAACGTACTGTCGTTAAACGACTATTAAACCTCTGCTGAGTGCCGTTGCGATGGCGTGAGTCGTGTTCTGAGCGCCCAGCTTGGACCGGGCGCTTTCGATATAGGCGCGCAAGGTGTGTTCTGAGATCGACAACGCATGGGCCACCTGCGCCCGGCTATGGCCCAACGCCAGCAGGGTCATTGCGTCAATCTCGCGCGGGGAAAGGCCGCGCCGATTTTCGGGCTGCCTGTCTCGGGCAAATTCCAGCGCTTTACGATTGAAATAATGCGCAACGAGGATCAGATCCCGGCCATAGACATCGACAAACCCTTGCCATTTCTTGTCATCGCAAGAGGTATTGACCGTGAACAAGGCAAACTGACCGCTTGGCCCCCGCAGTGGAATGGAATACCCTTGGTTGCCGACGCCATGATCCCGGGCGTCCTGCAAAAACGCACGGGCTGCCTTGCCGGACCAGTCCAGCTTTTTCCAGTCGACAGGATGAAATCGTTGGAAACAGCCCAGGATGACGGGGTCAATACGGTGATAGTTTCTTTCCTGGTACCGCTCGGCCCAGTCATCGGGATAGGTGGTGAACCCGTATTGATCCCCTGCCCCGTCAACCCAATGATAGATGATGTGATCGATGCCCAAATTGTCGCGAAGGCGGATGGCGACGTCCGTCAGTTCTTCAAGCGTGCTGGTGTTTTCCAAATCCTCTGGGATCTGACTTAAGTCGAATTTCGTTGCCATTCGCGGGCGTCCGTGCCTCATCCTGCATGGACGTTATTTCGGCCGCTGCGATCAGCCGGGTATCATCCAACTGTTCGGCAAGCGCGCTCATACCGTTTGCCACCGCAAAGGCGTTGAGGTCCGACAGAACGTCCAGTATCCACTCATTTTTCGCCATCCAAGGTGTCCCCGAAATAGTTAACGAAGGGTTAACACAACCATAACATGTGTGCAGTAATTGCGCATATTCACTGCTTTCTACTCCCCAAAAATAGCGAGGCCTTTTTCGCTAGATGGTTGAAACTCAAGGAAAGTGTCTCAGAACACAAAACACCCGCAAAGCGCGTCAACGCCTTGCGGGTGTGGCTTGATAACTTTAACGGGAATTTTACGAGCGCGCGTCCAACACTTCGTCGAGGGTGCGCATCCCCGTACGAGGTGCCTGAACAAGAACAGACATATTCCCTGGTTTGTGCTCGTTCCGCATCATCTTCATATGCGCCTCTGGCAGGTCCGCCCACGAGAACACCTCGGACATGCAGGGATCAAGGCGGCGTTCAACCATCAATTGGTTCGCGGCGGACGCCTGTTTCAGATGCGCAAAGTGCGAACCCTGCAGGCGCTTCTGGTGCATCCACATGTAACGCACGTCGAAGGTCAGGTTATAACCGGTGGTACCGGCGCAGATCACAACCATGCCGCCCTTTTTCACCACAAAGGTCGAAACCGGGAATGTGCTTTCGCCGGGGTGTTCGAACACCATGTCGACATTCACACCCTTTCCGGTGATGTCCCAGATGGCTTTGCCGAACTTGCGGGCCTCTTTGAACCACTCGGCATATTCCGGCGTGTTGACGGTCGGCAACTGCCCCCAGCAATTGAAATCCTTCCGGTTGATCACACCCTTGGCGCCCAGACCCATGACGAAATCACGCTTGCTTTCGTCCGAGATCACACCGATCGCGTTTGCGCCTGCGGTATTGATCAACTGGATCGCATAAGAGCCCAGACCACCCGACGCGCCCCAAACCAGAACATTCTGGCCTGGTTTCAGATCATGCGGCTCGTGGCCAAACAGCATCCGGTAGGCCGTGGCCAGCGTCAGGGTATAGCAGGCGCTTTCCTCCCAGGTCAGGTGCTTGGGGCGCGGCATCAGCTGTTGTGCTTGCACGTTGGTGAACTGTGCAAACGAACCGTCCGGCGTCTCGTAGCCCCAGATGCGCTGGCTGTCCGAATACATCGGGTCGCCACCGTTACAGGCTTCGTCGTCGCCATCGTCCTGATTGCAGTGGATGACAACCTCATCCCCCACTTTCCACCGACGCACCTTGTCGCCCACGGCCCAGACAATGCCCGACGCATCCGAACCCGCGATGTGAAAGGGCTGACCATGGCCGTCAAACGGGCTGATCGGTTTGCCGAGCGAGGCCCAGACACCATTATAGTTGACGCCCGCGGCCATCACGAGAACCAATACCTCGTGACTGTCCAGCTTCGGCACATCGACGACCTCAAGCTGCATTGCCGTGTCCGGTTCGCCATGCCGTTCTTTCCGAATGGCCCACGCGTACATCTGCTTGGGCACGTACCCCATCGGAGGGATCTCTCCCATCTCATAGAGGTCCTTTTCCGGCGCCTCATACGACGCGATGCCGCTTTCGGTATCCAAAGCCATAGTGGCCTCCCTTGATCAGAAACTTTGCCGCGGCGCAGAATCGCCGCCTTCTGTCAGAGGAATATTGACAACAAGGTAATATTACAACCCTTTTGAGGTCGGTTTTGAAATTTTATAACCTTGCCGATGCAGAAATTCATTTTGCGGTCGCGGCATCCGGCGGCCAGGAGATCGCCGGACTGGACGCGGCGTAGTAGGTTAACAGTTCAGGTCTGTCACCGGATGGCTTCAGCAAACCGTCCTCTCGGGTCAGGATTCTGCGGTCGACCAATTGGTCGATGCCGTCATCGATGGCCTGCCCGTTTTCGTCCGCCAGATCGGGCCCTCCGGTCGCGATCAGATGCGCTTTCAACGCCTCTTCGCTTATCGGGCCGTGCTGTTCAATGATCCGACAGGTTGCCGGCACCGGTAGGATCGGTATCGCGTCCCCAATCCGCCGCATCAGTTCCCGGGCCAGGTCCGTGGTCAGATCGCGATCGCCATCCTGGCCGAATTCCCGCAACGAGATGGGTCTGCCATAGCGCACCGAAGCAAGCCCGAAGCGTTTGTAACGGCCCAGCAATCTGCGCCAAATCTGCTTGAGCGTCCACCGCGTGATAACACCGATACGCGCGTGAAATCGCCTTTCGTTTCCAAGTGCGGCAGCGGTCAGCACAGTATCTTCCAGAACCCGATCATAGTTCAGGGCGACCGGTACAAAAACAACATCGCGCCCCTTTGGGTCCGCCCCATCAGTGATGTATTTCAGCAGCCCAAGCTTTGGGCGACCCAATTGACCGCTCAGGCTTAACCCGCCTTCGGGAAACATGGCTTGGGTGACACCGGCCTCGGTCGCATGGCGCACATAGCTGGCCAGAACCTGCCGATACAGGTCACTGCCCGACTTGCGACGAATGAAATAGGCCCCCATCGCCCGGATCAAACGGCTAAGCGGCCAGACACGTGCCCATTCACCCACCGCATAAGACAGCGCCGATTGCCTCGCAGCCAGATAGGTAACCAGAACATAGTCCATGTTGCTGCGGTGGTTCATGACAAAGACCACCGTGGCATCCGGGTCGATGGTGTTGATCGCCTCTTCGTCTTCATAACTGAGCCGCACGTTGTAGAACGCGTTACTCAGCAAACGTGCGATACGGATGGCGAAACTGAAATAGGCGAAGGCCGAGAAGGATGGCACAATCTCACGCGCGTAACGGCGCGCTTTTTCTGATGCGACGGCTTCGGGCACGCCTTCTTCATGGGCGTAGCTCTGTGCGGCTTTGCCGACTTGCGGATCATAAGTCAGACGCTGGATCATGTCATGACGCCCGGCCAGCTTGAACGGCTGGATCGGGCGCTGCAAACGTTTGTTCAGCCGCGCAACGGCCCGCTCAAGCCTGCGGCGAAAGAACCACCGCACCGACGGAAACAGAAAATGCGACGCGAAAGTGACCGCAGCAAACACCACGATCAGCACAAACAGCCAAAGCGGAATTTCCACGGTCTGCATCATGCCTGCACAGTGCCACCATTCGACGGCACCGACAATCCGCAGAAATTCAAGATGCCGCAACGCAGCGAATTGACATATCCTGAAAATTGCGCTTTAGAGGCTCTCACGGTAATTTTGTTACCTTGGAAATCGCGAGGACCGCCCAATGACGCAGATGCAGAAAGATCGCCCCTGGCTGATCCGGACCTATGCTGGACATTCCACGGCGCGGGCCTCTAACGCTCTTTATCGCGGCAATCTGGCCAAAGGGCAGACCGGCCTATCGGTGGCCTTCGATCTGCCGACGCAAACCGGATATGACAGCGATCACACCCTGGCGCGTGGCGAGGTTGGCAAGGTGGGCGTTCCCGTTTGCCATCTGGGTGATATGCGGGTTCTCTTTGATCAGATTCCGCTGGAACAAATGAACACGTCGATGACGATCAACGCCACCGCGCCGTGGTTGCTGGCCCTGTATATTGCCGTGGCCGAAGAACAGGGCGCCGATGTCGCGAAACTGCAAGGCACGGTGCAGAACGATCTGATCAAGGAATATCTCAGCCGTGGCACTTATGTTTGCCCGCCGAAACCGTCGCTCAAGATGATCGCGGATGTGGCCGAGTATTGCTATGCCAACGTGCCAAAATGGAACCCGATGAACGTGTGTTCCTACCACTTGCAAGAGGCGGGCGCGACGCCTGAACAAGAGCTCGCCTATGCGCTGGCCACTGCAATTGCCGTTTTGGATGAGCTGCGCCCGCGTGTACCAGCCGAGGATTTTCCCGCCCTGTGCGGTCGCATTTCGTTTTTTGTGAACGCAGGCATCCGCTTTGTTACTGAAATGTGCAAAATGCGCGCTTTTGTCGATCTTTGGGACGAAATCCTGCAAGATCGGTACGGGATCGAAAACCCCAAGTTCCGCAGGTTCAGATATGGCGTACAGGTCAACTCGCTTGGACTGACCGAACAGCAGCCCGAAAACAACGTCTACCGCATCCTGATCGAAATGCTGGCCGTCACCTTGTCCAAGAAGGCACGCGCGCGTGCCGTTCAACTGCCCGCCTGGAACGAAGCCCTTGGCCTGCCCCGGCCCTGGGACCAGCAATGGTCGATGCGGATGCAGCAAATCCTGGCTTACGAAACCGATCTGCTGGAATACGGCGATCTGTTTGATGGCAACCCGGCAGTGGATGCAAAGGTCGAAGAACTCAAGGCAGATGCACGCTCTGAGCTGGCCAATCTGGAATCGATGGGCGGCGCTGTGGCCTCGATCGAGTATATGAAATCCCGTCTGGTGGATTCCAATGCGGAGCGCCTGAACCGGATTGAACGGAATGAAACAGTTGTCGTTGGCGTCAATAAATGGACCGAAGGCGAACCTTCACCCCTGCAGACCGAAGATGGCGGCATCATGGTGGTTGATCCTGCGGTCGAACAGGAACAGATCAATCGCCTGAACGACTGGCGCGCGGAACGAGACGAACGCTCGGTCGCACAGGCCCTGGCCGATTTGCGCGCGGCCGCACAGCGGGGGGCCAACATCGTGCCCCCGTCCATCACTGCGGCAAAAGCCGGTGTCACGACAGGGGAATGGGCCGAAGAAATGCGCAAAGCCTATGGCACCTATCGCGGTCCAACCGGGGTTTCGGGCTCGGTATCCAACAAGACCGAAGGTCTCGACGATCTGCGCCACGCGGTTGACGCCGTCAGCGACAAGCTGGGGCGCCGTTTGAAATTTCTGGTGGGCAAGCCCGGTCTGGATGGCCATTCCAACGGGGCCGAGCAAATCGCCTTTCGTGCCCGCGATTGCGGAATGGACATCAACTATGAAGGTATCCGACTGACCCCGGAAGAAATCGTTTCCGCAGCCGCCGCCGATGATGCACACGTGATTGGCCTGTCCATCCTGTCGGGCAGCCACCTGCCCTTGGTCAAGGATGTGATGCAACGACTGAAAGACGCGGGTCTTGACGATATTCCGGTGGTTGTGGGTGGAATTATCCCAGATGACGATGCCGAATTGCTGAAATCAATTGGCGTGGCAAAAGTCTATACACCGAAGAATTTCGAATTAAACGAAATCATGGGTGATATTATTACTTTGGCCGATCCCCAAACTCTGGTTGCAGAATAAATTCCAGCCCAACGCTATCCGATCCAATCTATTTCCGTAACTGGGGATAGATAAATTCCTTATTTGGAATTAAGTTTGGCCAATCTGCCAATAAAACCAATAACGGGTACGGAGAAGAACGATGGGGATAAATCTGGATAAAATGTCGCGTAAAGAGCTGCTGTCTTTGCGTAACGACGTTGAAAAGGCGCTGAAGAACGCCGAAAAACGGGAACGCGGCGAGGCCTTGAAGGCTGCTGAAAAAGCGGCGGCTGAATTTGGGTTCTCTTTGGCCGAATTGTCGGGTGAAACGACCCGTCCGGGGAAAATAGGCAAGGCACGGGCCAAATACCGCAACCCGGCCAATCCGGAACAGACCTGGACAGGGCGAGGAAGAAAGCCACAGTGGATTCATGACGCCTTGCATTCCGGGGCGGATATATCCGATCTCGAAATCTAAATGAAACAGGTTTCAAAATGACAATTCATATTGGTGCCGAAAAAGGTGAAATTGCGGAAACCGTATTGCTGCCCGGCGATCCGTATCGCGCGAAATGGGCGGCAGAGACGTTTCTGTCCGATGTCAGGCTGGTCAATGAGGTTCGCGGGATGCTTGGGTTTACCGGCACCTGGCGCGGCAACCCTGTGACAATCCAGGGCAGCGGCATGGGAATGCCCTCGCTGTCCATCTACGTCAACGAACTGATCCGTGATTTCGGCGCCAAAACTCTGATCCGCATCGGATCCTGCGGCGGTATGCAGGACAGTGTGAATGTACGCGATGTCATTTTGGCGATGACATCTACCACGCTGAGCACTCCGTCGCGCGGGATTATGAAAGAGCTCAACTTTGCCCCCTGCGCGGATTGGACTTTGTTGCAGGCCGCAGCCAAAGCCGCCGAGGCGAAAGGCACACCAACTCATGTCGGCGGCATCTATTCGTCAGATGTGTTTTATGATGAACGCCCGGACCTGAACGAACAGATGGTGCGCCACGGCATTCTGGGCGTCGAGATGGAAGCGGCAGAGCTTTACATCCTGGCCGCGCGTCACAAGTGCCGGGCCCTGGCGGTTCTGACCGTGTCCGACCACCTGCTGACGGGTGAGGCTTTACCGTCTGAGGATCGTGAACGCAGCTTTGGCGATATGGTTGAAATCGCCCTGCAAGCCACATTCCCGGACGCTTAAACATTGCCGGGGCGCGACCCCTGTCGCGCCCTGCCGTTGCTTACAGCCCGTGCGACCGGTCATACCCGTTGCGAGGCGGGCTTTCCCAACCTTTCAACGCCGCTGCATCCGAGGCAAACACCTCGACCAGCAGTGGATAGCATGCGGCTGTGTCCGACGAATGCTCGGACGAGCAATCACCACCGGGGCAGGCGCTGAGATTCCCGAGCAGGTCAATTTCGGCGAAAAACTCCAGGTAATCTCCGGGCCTGACGGGGGATGCCTTCATGAAATACTGGCCGGTGTCCCGAGTGAAACCGGTGCACATAAAGACGTTCAGCACGTCGTGTACGGCTGGTTCTGCCTCGGCCAGTGAAATGCCAAGATGATCTGCCAAGGCGCGAGTCAGATTCGAATGACAACAATGGTGATACTGTGTACCGGCAAGAAGGTTACCGGTGTAAGGATCACACCGCGTACCGATCACATCGTGAACGGACCCGCCAAAGGCATCGATTCCGTACCAACCCAACGTATCCTCGACAATGGTGGCCATTGGGCGCATGTGCGGAAAGCTCGACCACATCCGCTCACCTGTCGTCAGGTGCGTGCCGTGCAGCGCGCGGGTCTTGCCCGAATAGAACCGCTCGGACAGATCCTTCAGGTTCCACAGATTCAAATCGCCAACCTGAGACCCCTCGACCGAGGTGATCCGAAAGAAATGACCCGCTGGAACCTCAAAGCACTTCGCGTCGCGCGGCGGCACAAGTACCTCGCCGGTTTTACGGGCTGTATCACGCACAGTCTTGAGAAACTGCAGGTCCGGTCTTGGCAGGCTATCGTTCGGATAACAAATGACCGGAGGTATAGCGCGGCGCGCTTCGGCATCCGCGGGCGGTTGAAGATTGTGTTGATTGTCTGACATGGCGCAGAGATTGGACCAGTTTTATCACAGAGGAAAGGCCGGATTATCGCCGATCTTTCAAACACACATTCGGCTGGTCATCCCCTTGCGACACCGCCCCGCAAAAGCTGCATTTCCACAGGCCTTCCTTTCGGTGCTGACGCCACCGGCAATCGCGCGACAGTGACGAAGTGCGCGACCGCCAGAAGAAATAGGCAAAGACCCCTGCGGCCAGCAATAACAGAAGAACAGGCATCTCTTTGCTTGGCGGTTTGAACTAAGATTTTCAAGTGTGTTTGGTTGTCGGGCACAGGTTCATTCGCATAGTTTGCGGCAACACATGGCCCCGAAAGGCTGACACCTCTGCGTGCCAGCCTCGCCGGTTCGCTTAGGCCGCCATACAGGCGTTCGCAGCTGCAGCTTGCGCTTCGGTCACACCGTCACCGGGAACAAACACTTCGGTCTGCTGGCCATTTTGCAAGGTATATTGCGTTGTGAAAGACCCCTTGATCCCAACCTTTTCCGCACATTCCACCTGCTTGAACACAAGGTTGGCCCGGTCCGAGCCGGACGATCCACCACAGGCAGACAGGCCCGCAATCGCAGCGACGGACAGAATTTTGAAAAGAGTTTGGGTCATTGGTGCTCTCCTAGAATGAAACACCCGCAGAACACGAAAAAACCCGGGATGTTTCCATCCCGGGTTTTGCTATTTACATCAGCTGTGATCAAACTGCGCGGTCGATCATCATCTTCTTGATCTCTGCAATTGCCTTGGCGGGGTTCAAGCCCTTTGGGCAGGTCTTGGCGCAGTTCATGATGGTGTGGCAACGATACAGCTTGAAGGGGTCTTCAAGCTCATCCAGGCGCTCACCCGTTGCCTCATCCCGGCTGTCGATGATCCAGCGATAGGCGTGCAACAAGGCCGCCGGACCCAGATAGCGGTCACCGTTCCACCAATAGCTGGGGCATGAGGTCGAGCAGCTGGCGCACATGACGCATTCATAAAGACCATCTAGCTTCTTGCGGTCTTCGATGGATTGCTTCCACTCTTTCGCAGGACGGTTGGTCTTGGTCTCCAGCCACGGCATGATCGATGCGTGCTGAGCATAGAAATGGGTCAGGTCCGGGATCAGATCCTTGACCACCGGCATATGCGGCAGCGGATAGATTTTCACGTCGCCCTTGATCTCATCCATGCCGTAGATACAGGCCAGCGTGTTGATCCCGTCGATATTCATCGCGCAAGACCCGCAGATGCCTTCGCGACACGACCGGCGGAAGGTCAAGGTCGGGTCGATCTCGTTCTTGATCTTGATCAGCGCATCCAGAACCATCGGGCCGCAACTGTCCATATCGACGAAGTAGGTATCGACGCGCGGGTTCTGGCCATCATCGGGATTCCAGCGGTAAATCTGGAACTTGCGTACATTGGTCGCGCCGTCCGGCTTGGGCCATGTCTTGCCCGTCGTGATGCGCGAATTCTTGGGGAGGGTCAGTTGTACCATAAGTTCCTCTCCTTAGAACGTCCGCGCCTTGGGCGCGATTCGTTTCAGGCTGATGCCGCCTTCGTCTTCGGTGGTCAGCGGATCAACAATGACAGGGCGATAGCTCAGCTCGACCTTGTTGCCTTCAACACGGCTGACCGTGTGCACGCGCCAATTCTCATCGTCCCGCTCGGTGAAATCTTCATGCGCGTGCGCGCCGCGGGATTCCTTGCGCGCCTCGGCCCCTACGATTGTGGCCAGCGCGCTTGGCATCAGGTTGGTCAGTTCCAGCGTTTCCATCAGATCGCTGTTCCAAACCAGGCTGCGGTCCGAGACTTTCAGATCGTCCATCTTGGCCGCGATGGCTGTCATTTTCTCGACCCCTTCTGCCATCGTTTTGGCGGTGCGGAACACGGCCGCGTCCTCTTGCATGGTGCGCTGCATCTCAAGCCGCAGATCGGCGGTTGGCACCGCGCCGCTGGCGTTGCGCACCGCGTCGAACCGATCAAACGCCTTGTCGACCGAGGCCTGATTCAGCTCGGGGTTCGACGCGGTCGGATCGACGACCTTACCCGCGCGGATCGCGGCGGCGCGGCCAAAAACCACAAGGTCGATCAGTGAGTTCGACCCAAGCCGGTTCGCCCCGTGGACCGAGGCGCAGCCGGCTTCACCCACAGCCATCAGGCCCGGAACCACTGCGGTCGGGTTATCTTTGGTCGGGTTCAGAACCTCACCCCAATAGTTGGTCGGGATACCGCCCATGTTGTAATGTACTGTCGGCAAAACCGGGATCGGTTCCTTGGTGACGTCAACACCTGCGAAGACACGCGCGGATTCCGAAATACCGGGCAGACGTTCCGCCAGCGCATCGGCAGGCAGGTGGCTGAGGTTCAGGTGAATATGATCCCCATTGTCGCCATGGCCGCGCCCTTCGCGGATTTCCATCGTCATCGAACGGCTTACATAATCGCGTGGTGCAAGGTCTTTGTATTGGGGCGCATAACGCTCCATGAACCGTTCGCCTTCGGAGTTGGTCAGGTACCCGCCCTCGCCGCGCGCACCTTCGGTGATCAGACAGCCCGAACCGTAAATTCCGGTTGGGTGGAACTGCACGAACTCCATGTCCTGCAAGGCCAAACCCGCGCGGGCCACCATGCCGCCGCCGTCCCCGGTGCAGGTGTGGGCCGATGTCGCGCTGAAATACGCCCGGCCATATCCACCGGTTGCCAGCACCACCATCTTAGCGTTGAAGACGTGCATCGTGCCGTCATCAAGCTTCCAGCAGACTACGCCCTGACATTGCCCGTCCTCAGACATGATCAGATCAATGGCGAAATACTCGATATAGAATTCAGCGTTGTTCTTCAGCGACTGACCATAAAGCGTATGAAGGATCGCGTGGCCGGTCCGGTCAGCGGCGGCGCAGGTGCGCTGCACAGCGGGGCCTTCGCCAAATTCGGTCGTATGACCGCCGAAGGGACGCTGATAGATCTTACCCTCTTCGGTCCGGCTGAACGGCACGCCGTAATGTTCCAGTTCGTAGACCGCCTTGGGTGCCTCACGCGCGAGGTATTCCATCGCGTCCGTGTCGCCCAGCCAGTCCGAACCCTTGACGGTGTCATACATGTGCCATTGCCAATGGTCGGGACCCATGTTGGACAGTGACGCTGCAATACCGCCTTGCGCCGCGACCGTGTGCGAACGGGTCGGGAAGACCTTGGTCACGCAAGCGGTTCGCAAACCCTGCTCGGCCATACCCAGGGTTGCGCGAAGGCCCGCGCCGCCTGCCCCGACAACCACGACGTCATATTCGTGGGTTTCATATTCATATGCTGCTGTCATTGTTCTTGTTCCTTACTGCGCATATCCAAGGGCAAGCCGGGCCAGGGCAAAAAGACCCGCCGCGATCAGCGTATAAGCAAAGGCCCGGGCCGCCATCAGGGTCAGTTTTTCCGCGACGCCATGCACATAGTCTTCGATGGCTTCCTGTGCTTCACGCAGGAGGTGCGGAACAACAACAACCAGCGTAAGACCCATGACAATCGCAGGGAACGGACGGCTGTAATAGGCCAGCGCCTCTTCGTATGTGCCGCCTAGTGCGCGACCGAATGTAAAGACAAAAAGCGGAACGAGAATGACAAGCGCCGCCGAGCTCAGCATCATTTGCCAGTGGTGATGCGTGCCCGCGCGTCCTGCACCCATGCCCTGCGCGCGTTTTCGGTCTGTCAGAAACTGCATAGCCAACCCCTCTTAAAGCGCCACAGCCGTGATCACGGCCAGAACGGTTGCAAGAACAAACATGCCAGCGCCAAGCTTTTCCGAAGTCTCGACGTTCAGGCAGTATCCCAGATCCCAAATGACGTGCCGCAGGCGGCCCAGCATGTGATAGAAAATGGCCCAGGCCGCTGCGAACATGACCAGATCGCCGAGAAAGCTCGTCATCAGACCGTTGATTTGATCGAAGGCGCTTTGGGACGTGGCCGCCGCAAGCAACCACCAGACGACCAACAAAGCCAAGCCAAACGACGCAAGACCCGTGATACGCACCATGATAGAGGATATGGACGTCATTTGCGGACGATAGATCGTCAGGTGCGGGGAAACTGGGCGGTTGCCTCGATTTACATCGGCCATGGTGGCTCCTTTTCGGTTGGCTACCGAACGTTTTACTGTTTTTTGCGACTCTGTCACGTGCTGCACATGCAAAAAACCAAAAAACGAGGGCAATTTGATGGATATTTACTGTTCGTGATCACACAAAATAATCTCGTGATCACAAATATGCCCTTACGGGATCAATGTTAGCGTTTTCATAAGGAAAGCATTGTGATCACGAATCTGTTTACCTCTAGTCGATGCCCGCGGTTTGTCGGGTAACTTCGCGCAAAAGCTTTTTACGGATGCGTTCCGGGTAGTCTTCGAACCCCGAGGCTGAAACAACAAACGCTCCCTCGCCCACAATGACATTTTCAAAGAAATAGGCGGTCAAATCCGGTTCGCTTTCTTCGATGGCAATCGCGTTGACGGTTATGCCGCGCCGCGTCAGGCTTTCGCGCAGTTCCGAAGGCTCGACCCCCTCGTTCGAGATCCCGTCGCCCGAGATATCAATCAGGTGCCGTTTGCATTCTGTCACTTCGGCAAAGCTATTCACCGTGACCTCCAGCGCTTCGCCGATGGCTGTCGAGAAGTTCCGCCAGACACGTGGATCAGAGGCGACCCGATCCGCGAACGCCTCGACCGCGATGAAACTGTCGATCACCGTCCAGGGAACCGTGATGCGCTGCCGGGACGACCCGGTCCATTGCACCAGCATCAGACGCGCGTTTGCACGCACCAAAGCTTCGGACACAACCGGATCGCGCAAACCCGCCGCCAATCCGTCCATCTGTATCCGATATTCATCGGAGTCGACCGAACCCGAGACATCCACAGCCAAGGCTAGCGCCAGATCGCAGGCTTTTGCCGCAGGCACCAGACACAGCCAGAGGATAAGGGATCGCAACAACACCATGCCCGCACGTTAGCACGGAAACCGCGTTTCGCGATCACATCAATGTCAGCGCTGTATTGGCGCGAAGCCGCACCCCTTAGGTCGGGATCAGGACCCAGTAATCGAGGTCCAGCAACACGTCCGAAGTGTATTTGCCATCATCACCCCGCAGCTCGAAAGCCGTGCCGCCTTTGGTTGCGACCAGGCGAAGTCGCAGGGCCCCGACGCCCGGAGTATCCGTTTCAGCCTTATCCAGAACTTCGGACCACGCTTTGATCGTATCCCCGGCGAAACAGGGGTTCGCATGGGCCCCACCGCTCAGCCCCACGATCATCTGCGCGTTGGCCAGGCCATTGAACGACAGCGCGCGCGCCATCGAAATGACGTGACCGCCATAGATCAGGCGCCCCTCAGGGCGGAAGGTCAGATCGAAATGGACCTTGGCAGTGTTCTGCCAGAGGCGCGTGGCCAGCATATGCTCGGCTTCCTCCACGGTCACGCCGTCCACATGGTCAATCTTTTCACCGATCTCGTAGTCGCCCCAGCGATGCGGTTCGCCAGATTGAACGAAGTCATAGGCCGAGAAATCCAGTCCTTCGGGAACGACCAAGTCCTGCGGGTCAAGCACCGTTTTTAACTCGGGCACAACCGTCTCAGGCGCAGGCGCATCAGGGTTGGATTTACGCACCATGACCCAGCGCACATAATCGATGACCACGTCGTCCAATTGATTGAGCCCACGAGTCCGCACCCAGACCACGCCGGTTTTACCGTTTGAGTTCTGCTTGACCCCGATCACCTCGGATACGGCGCGTAGGGTGTCGCCCGGGTAGACTGGTTTCAGCCACCGCCCCTCGGCATAGCCCAGATTGGCCACCGCATTCAGCGAGATGTCCGGCACCGTTTTGCCAAAAACCACATGGAATGCCGCCAGATCATCAATCGGGCTTTCCGGAAGGCCGCAAGAGCGTGCAAATTCATCCGACGAATAGAGCGCGTGGCGCGCCGGGTAGAGCGCGTGGTACAGCGCCCGCTCGCCATCGGTGACAGTACGGGGCACGGCGTGTGTCAGCACCTGACCAACAGCGTAGTCCTCGAAGAACCGGCCCGGATTGGTCTTTGCCATCACTGCTGCCCCAGCTTCATGTCAGGGGAGTAGTCCGCTGCGACCTCTTTGGTCACCGCCTGCGCACAGCGCATTACCCCGCCCGTGGCATCAAAGGCATATGAGGGATCGCCATAAAGTTCCCACCCTTTGGCCAACGCGTCAGACACTTTGTGACAAAAGGCCGAGCTGTCTTCCTCGGTCAGCAAGCGATAGAGTTTCGCCATTGTTCAGTTCCTTCTCAGCCAAAGGGGGACGGGCCCACCAATCCGTGGATATAGCCAACGACACCCAGCAACACGATCGAGGCCACAAAGAACATCGCATCCTTGCCGTAGGTTCCGGGTTCGCCCGGGGTCCAGTCGGGCTCGGATTTGTTGATCACGATGACTTCGACCACGGCCCAGGCCAGCAACCCGCCGAACAGGATGATCGAGGCCAGGTCGCCATTCACCAGCAAATGCGCAAAAGCCCAAAGCTTGAAACCCGCCAGCATCGGGTGGCGCATTCCGTGCAACAGGCGGCCTTTCTGGCCGGCGGGACTGGCCAGATAGAAGGCAATCAACACCAGCAGGTTGTTTATGTGGGTCAGGAAAGTGGGGGGCGCCCAGACATAGATGAAGTCGGTCATGCGATACCCGAAGATCATCAACAGGATCGCGGCGAAAATGGCCAGCGCCACGGCCCCTTTGCCTGCGTCGCCCATTGCAGCGCGCCGTTCCGGCATCGCGCGCTTGAACAGATGTGCGGCCCACCACAATGCGACCCCTAGTATCAGAAGAACAAAGCCCATGGCTGACTTACCTCGCTTGCAAAGCTTGTATCGCTTCTGCTTTTGCCAGAATTTCCCGGGCAGTTACAACGTGCAGGTTTTCGACGATCTTGCCATCGACCACAGCAACGCCTTGCCCCTGGGCCTCGACCTCTTCGAATGCGCTAATCTGGCGGCGCGCCAAATCGATTTCGGTGTCCGAGGGTGCGAAGGCCGCATTTGCGACTTCGATCTGGGCCGGGTGGATCAGGGTCTTGCCGTCAAATCCCATATCGCGGCCTTGCGTGCATTCAGCCGCAAGCCCTTCTGCATCTTTGAACGCATTGTAGACCCCATCGACGATGATCAACCCCTCGGCCTTTGCCGCCAGCAGGCACAGACCTAGTGATGCCATCATCGGCAAGCGGTCAGGTCGGGAGCGGGTCTGCAACTCTTTCGCCAGATCGTTGGTACCCATGACAAAACCCGCCATCAAAGGGTGCGCCGCGATCTCCGCCGCATTCAGCATGCCCCGCGGGGTTTCCATCATCGCCCAGATCGGCAGATCACCGGTGATTGCCGCCAACGCATCAACATCCGTGGCAGAATCCACCTTGGGCAACAGCACAGCATCCGCATCCATCTGACGAACCGCCTCGGCATCCGCGCGACCCCATTTGGTATCCAACCCGTTGATCCGTACGATCTTGACCCGCGCACCAAACCCGCCCGTCGCCAGCGCAGCCTTCAGCGTGTCGCGGGCATTCTCTTTTTCGTCGGCGGCAACCGCGTCTTCCAGATCGAAAATGATTGCGTCCACCGGCAGGCTGCGCGCCTTTTCCAACGCCCGCTCTCTGGAGCCCGGAATATAGAGAACCGAACGATAAGGTCGCTGGCGGGGGTCCATTTTCTTCTCCGTGAGAAATAAAGTTGCGCGGAATGGGCCACTTTTTGTCGGAAAGTTCAAGAACAAAATCGCCGCATCGCAGCATTCGTGACGCAACGTGCGTTGGTTTAACCGGATTTCGGTCTGTCCCGCGCACCCTTTCGGGCAGTTGGAATCGAAAGGGTGCAAGGATGGAAAAGACAGTGTTCGGGATGACAATGGGGTTTGGCATCTTGGTTCTAGCCGCAAGTCAGGTTCAGGCGCAAAGCTGTGCCCCCCGCGACGATGTGATGAAACGGCTGACCGAAACCTATGGGGAAACGCGCCGGGGCATCGGCATCGCGCGTCAGGGCGCGGTGATGGAGCTTTTTGCCTCGGAGGTCAGTGGCAGCTGGACGATCACAGTGACTTTGCCTGACGGGCGAACGTGTCTGGTGGCGTCGGGTCAGGCGTATGAAGATATGGCCGAGGCGCTGCCGCCCAACGCCTAAGTGAGCGCGTCCCAGATCAGCTTGCTGCCGGTCAGGGTCAGCAGCACATAGGCAAGGCCAAAGAACAGGCGTTCGGACATCATGAAATGTGCCCGGACGCCCAGCCACGCCCCAACCAGGGCAAACGGGATCAACAGCACATCCGCGAGCGCCGTGTGCCACGTGAACAGACCCAGATAAGCGAAGGGCACGAATTTCAGCGCATTGATCACCCAGAAGACCAGAACGGTGCTCGCCTGAAACTCGGTCTTTGTCACACGCTGTGACAGCAGATAGACGGCGGCGGGCGGGCCGCCTGCATGGCTGACGAAACTGGTGAACCCGGCGACCAGCCCCGCAAACAGCCCGGCAGAAGGCGGCAAACGGTTTGTGAATCCCCGGATCCAGCCATTGGTCTGCGCCAGATGCCAAATCACAAACCCGACCGAGATCCCCCCGATCAGCAGGCGCAATAGGTCATCATCCGTCACGCGATAGAGCCATGCGCCCAGCGCCACGCCCGGCACCCCGCCCAGGATCAGCAGGCGCGAATCCGGCCAACTCCAACGGTTCCAGTAGGGTTTCAAGGTCGCCACGTCGATCACCATAAGGATCGGCAGCATCAGCGCCAGCGCCTGCCCCGGCGTCAGGATCAAAGCCAGAATCGAGGATGAGGCAAAGGCAACGCCGCCCCCGAACCCGCCCTTGGATATCCCTGCAAAGATCACCGCCGGGATGGCCACGGCAAAAAACATCAGGTTCAATTCGAACATGCGGTGGCCCCGGTTTTGGCTTGAGTCACAAGCCGTTTAGCGCAACCAGGTCAGAGGTTGCAAACAGTATGCGGTTGTATGCCACGTCGCAGAACCCTTGCGTATTTCGGCCCGAACGACTAGCACAACCGCGATTTCAATTCCGACCGGAGATATTCCAAATGGCCAGACCCAAGATTGCGCTGATCGGCGCGGGGAACATCGGCGGCACGCTTGCTCATCTGGCAGCTGTCAAAGAACTGGGTGACGTTGTCCTGTTTGACATCGCTGATGGGTTGCCGCAGGGCAAGGCCCTCGACATTGCCGAATCCGGCCCGTCCGAAGGCTTTGACGCCTCGATGAAAGGCTCCAGCGACTATGCGGATATCGCCGGTGCGGATGTGTGCATCGTCACCGCAGGTGTCGCCCGCAAACCGGGGATGAGCCGCGATGATTTGCTGGGCATCAACCTGAAAGTCATGAAATCGGTCGGCGAAGGCATTGCCGCCCACGCGCCCGACGCGTTCGTGATCTGCATCACCAACCCGCTGGACGCGATGGTCTGGGCCCTGCGCGAATTCTCGGGCCTGCCGCACAACAAGGTCTGCGGCATGGCAGGCGTTCTGGACTCGGCGCGTTTCGCTCACTTCCTGTCGGAAGAATTCAGTGTCTCGATGCGCGACGTCACGGCCTTTGTTCTGGGCGGCCACGGTGACACGATGGTGCCGTCGGTGCGGTATTCGACCGTTGCAGGTATCCCGCTGCCCGATCTGGTTGAGATGGGCTGGACCACGCAGGAAAAACTGGACGCCATCGTTCAGCGCACCCGCGATGGCGGCGCCGAGATCGTTGGCCTGCTGAAAACCGGCTCGGCCTATTATGCACCGGCAACTTCGGCAATCGAAATGGCCGAGGCCTATCTGAAAGATCAAAAGCGCGTCCTTCCCTGCGCTGCCTATTGCAGCGGCGAGCTGGGTGTTGACGGGCTTTACGTCGGTGTACCGACGGTGATCGGCGCAGGCGGTGTCGAGCGGATCGTTGACATCAAGCTCAACGCTGACGAACAAGCCGGTTTCGACAATTCGGTCAATGCGGTTAAGGGCCTGATCGAGGCCTGCAAGGGTATTGATAGTTCGCTGGCCTAAAGCGCAACAGACATTAGCTATTCGAACCGGCCCGAATTCGGGCCGGTTTTCTTTTGTCAGGGCGCCCGACGATGCGAGGAGTGTTGGCGCAAACGCTGCAAATCCCTTGTTTGAAAGCTATTTCCGCTGGATTGATCAGAAAATCGAATCAAGATGATCCTCTTTGTGATTTTGTGATCACACCCTAAAATACCGTGATCACAAATATCGAAAATCTTCTGCAATTTCCCGTGACACATCAAAAAAGCCTTTAACCTTGCCCGTTAGACACGCCTATAACGGTGTAATCGTAGTCAGACGGGACATTTTTCGATGAACATTCACGAATATCAGGCCAAGGCGCTTCTTCGCAGCTATGGCGCTCCGGTCTCCGATGGTCGCGCAGTGTTGCGCGCCGAGGAAGCCAAAACCGCAGCCGGTGAGCTTGATGGGCCGCTTTGGGTCGTCAAGGCACAGATCCACGCGGGTGGTCGCGGCAAAGGCTCTTTCAAAGAGACCGACGCTGGCGAAAAAGGCGGCGTCCGTCTGACCAAATCGGTGGAAGAGGCCGCTGAGGAAGCCAAAAAGATGCTGGGCCGCACGCTGGTCACGCATCAGACCGGCCCCGCAGGCAAGCAGGTCAACCGCATCTATATCGAGGCCGGATCTGGCATCGAACGCGAACTGTATCTGGCCCTGCTGGTGGATCGCCAGACCAGCCGTATCTCATTTGTCTGCTCGACCGAAGGCGGCATGGATATTGAAGAGGTCGCCGCAGCAACGCCCGAGAAAATCTTGTCCTTCTCAGTCGACCCGGCAACCGGCTATCAGGCCTATCACGGCCGCCGCATCGCCTTTTCGCTGGGTCTGCAAGGCGCGCAGGTCAAGCAATGCGTCAAGCTGATGAACCAGCTCTATAACGCCTTCGTCGAGAAAGACATGGAGATGCTGGAGATCAACCCGCTGATCATCTCGGACAAGGGCGACCTGAAGGTGCTGGACGCCAAGGTCGGTTTCGACGGCAACGCGGTCTACCGCCACCCCGACATCGCCGAGCTGCGCGACACGACCGAGGAAGACCCCAAGGAACTGGAAGCCAGCAAATACGACCTGAACTACATCGCGCTGGACGGCGAGATCGGCTGTATGGTGAACGGTGCCGGTCTGGCGATGGCCACGATGGACATCATCAAGCTCTATGGGGCTGAGCCTGCCAACTTCCTGGACGTTGGTGGCGGTGCGACCAAAGAGAAAGTGACCGAGGCGTTCAAGATCATCACCTCGGACCCGAACGTCAAAGGCATTCTGGTCAACATCTTCGGCGGCATCATGCGCTGTGACGTCATCGCCGAAGGCGTTGTCGCCGCGGTGAAAGAGGTCGGCCTGCAGGTTCCGCTGGTCGTGCGTCTGGAAGGCACGAATGTCGAGAAAGGCAAAGAGATCATCAACACCTCTGGCCTGGACGTGATCGCGGCAGACAACCTGAAAGACGGTGCCGAGAAGATCGTGAAGGCGGTTAAGGTTTGAAGCACGTGATCGCAGGTTTTCGTCATTCCGTTGCAAATATTTGCCTGGTTTTGGTGTCAGTTTTCTTCGTTTCTGCAGCCTCAGCTCAAGATCTCGAACCAGGCACCAAAAGCTTGGGCTTGGAAGACACTGCGAACCTGTTTATCGGGGTCTGCGCTGATACTTATCCGAACTTTCGTAAGGCTAAGAAAGTGCTTGCCCAAAACGGGTTTCAAGCTCACTCAAAAACGGGAACGTTTTACGATGGTGAGCGAGACGTGTCTTTTAAACTCACACGTAGCTCGAATGGCAAAGTGTGCTCGATGGTTTTCTCATCGGAAGAAAAACCGGAGGAACTCGGCCTGTTGCTTGCGGTAGGAAGCACGCAAGGAGCCGACGGTAATGCGAAAATCGACGTTGATCCGAACACTTTCGCGACTCGAACAAACTCGCGCGGAGGTTCGGTTATGAATTTCGCGCCCACAATCGTGAACAACGGCAAACAATACTTTCGTGCGTCCCTGAGCGCATCTAACTGACAAGGAGACTCCACAAAATGGCAGTCCTCATCGACGAAAATACCAAAGTGATCTGTCAGGGCTTTACCGGCTCGCAGGGCACATTCCACTCCGAACAGGCCATCGCCTATGGCACCAAGATGGTTGGCGGTGTGACCCCCGGCAAAGGTGGGATGACCCATCTTGATCTGCCCGTTTTCAACTCGGTTCACGAGGCCAAGCATGTGACCGAGGCCAATGCCAGCGTGATCTATGTACCGCCGCCCTTTGCGGCTGACTCGATCCTCGAGGCGATTGATGCCGAGATGGAGGTGATCGTGGCGATCACCGAAGGCATCCCGGTTCTGGACATGATGAAGGTGAAGCGCGCGCTGGAAGGCTCGAACTCGCGCCTGATCGGGCCGAACTGCCCCGGTGTCATCACGCCCGATGCCTGCAAAATCGGCATCATGCCCGGCCACATCCACAAGCGCGGCTCGGTCGGCGTTGTGTCGCGTTCGGGCACCCTGACATACGAAGCCGTCAAGCAGACCACCGATGTGGGTCTGGGCCAGTCCACCTGTGTTGGCATTGGCGGCGACCCGATCAAAGGGACCGAGCATATCGACGTGCTGGAATGGTTCCTGGCGGATGACGAGACTCACTCGATCATCATGATCGGTGAGATCGGTGGTTCAGCCGAAGAAGAAGCCGCGCAGTTCCTGGCGGATGAGGCCAAGAAGGGCCGCAAGAAGCCGACCGCCGGCTTTATTGCAGGCCGCACAGCCCCTCCGGGCCGCCGCATGGGCCACGCGGGCGCGATTGTTGCCGGTGGCAAAGGCGGTGCCGAAGACAAGATCGAAGCCATGCGCAGCGCCGGTATCGTCGTGGCCGAAAGCCCGGCGCAGCTGGGTGAGGCTGTGCTGGAAGCGATTGGATGATAGCTGATCGACTCTCCAAAGGCGCTGAAGGCAGCGCCCGACCCTGGGTGGGTGCTGCAAGCGCCCTCCCGGGGGGAGGGTCGAGTGCTGCCCGGCGTTATCGCCGGGCGGGTGGATGTTAATGGGACCAAAGCAAGCCATATCGACCGGCTTCCGTAAAGCTTTTGTCTTTTCAGGCAGAGCTTCGCGCGCTGAGTTTTGGTGGTTCGCACCTGTTGCTTCAATTCTACCTTTTTCAGTAGCACTTCATCTTGATTGGCGCGTTTCCCTAAGCTGGGGAATTGGACAGCTATTTGTTGTGATGATGGCCTCACTGCCTTTGCTTTCGGCGATGAGCCGACGACTTCAGGATACTGGTGAAGACGGTTATCAGGCCATTTTTCCTTTCATGCCTATCTTTCTCTTCTGGCTCGGATATCAGTTGTTTCTTGGTTTCAGCTTGCTTATTGGCGGGCCAATTCTTTGGTTCATTCTGGCTTTTCTAACTCTTTTTCCAGCATTCGTAGCGTCGCTAGTGGGGAGTGCATTGGTTACCTCCAATATTATTGGAATGATGCTCGTCACGTCCGACACAGGGGAAAACAGGTTTGGAGTTCCGAGCGGAGCCTTGCCATCATGACCTTCTCCGACGCTATTCGCACCTGTTTCTCCAAGTTCTTCACCTTCTCGGGTCGTGCTTCGCGGCCCGAATACTGGTTCTTTTTCCTGTTCATTGTGATCTGGAGCATTCTCGCGGGGATAATCGATGCCCGGTTTTTTACGCAGGTTGTGACAACCGAAACGGACACCACGAAATCGATCGCGGCCACTTCCTCGCAACCGGTGCAAAGCATCGTCAGCCTGATCGTCTTCTTCCCGCATCTGGCCGTCGCGTGGCGGCGGATGCATGATACCGGGCGCAGTGGGCTCTATGCCCTATTGCCGATTCTGCTGATCCTCGGGGCATTCGCAGTGCTGATCTTTGGCATCGGCATCGCCTCAAGTTTCCAGCACGGCGGCAATCTGGATATCCTGTTCACCCGCGCCACGCTTCTCATCGTCATTCCGACACTCATCGTTCTGTTTGTGTCGCCCCTTCTGGTGCTCTGGTGGCTGACCCGCCCCAGCCAGCCAGGCCCCAACCAATACGGTCCCAACCCATATGAGGTAGCCCAATGACCGAACACAGCCCCAACGACCAGTTTCACGCCTCAAGCTTTATGCAGGGGCATAACGCTGAATATCTTGAGCAGCTTTATGCCCAGTACACCCGCAACCCCGGTGCGATGGATGCCGCGTGGGTTGAGTTCTTCAAGGCCATGGGCGACGCCACGCCTGATGTTCAGCGCGAGGCCGAGGGGCCTTCGTGGGCGCGATCTGACTGGCCCCCGATGCCAACGGACGACCTAACTGGCGCGCTGACCGGGGAGTGGGCCGAGATTGATGCCAAGGCAGCGGGCAAGAAGATCCAGGACAAGGCGGCGGACAAGGGTATTCAGGTCAGCGAAGACCAGATCAAACGCGCAGTGCTGGATAGCCTTCGGGCCCTTATGCTAATTCGGGCCTATCGCATCCGGGGCCATCTGGCCGCCAATCTGGACCCGCTGGGCATGCGCGCGGCCAGCACGCATCCCGAATTGGATCCCAAGACCTATGGCTTCACCGATGCCGATATGGATCGACCGATCTTTATCGACAACGTGCTGGGCCTGCAGATGGCCAGCATGCGCCAGATCGTCGAGATCGTGAAGCGCACCTATTGCGGCACGTTCGCACTGCAATACATGCATATCTCGAACCCGGAAGAGGCCGCGTGGCTAAAGGAACGGATCGAAGGCTATGGCAAGGAAATCGCCTTTACCAAGGAAGGCCGCAAGGCGATCCTGAACAAGATGGTCGAGGCCGAGGGGTTCGAGAAATTCCTGCATGTCAAATACATGGGCACCAAGCGGTTTGGCTTGGATGGGGGTGAGGCGCTCATCCCCGCGATGGAGCAGATCATCAAGCGCGGCGGCGCGTTGGGTGTCAGCGATATCGTCATTGGCATGCCGCACCGGGGCCGTCTGAACATTCTGGCCAACGTGATGCGCAAGCCTTATCGCGCGATCTTCAACGAGTTCCAGGGCGGCAGCTTCAAGCCCGAAGATGTGGATGGGTCGGGTGATGTGAAATACCACCTTGGGGCCTCCAGTGACCGCGAGTTTGATGGCAACAGCGTGCACCTGTCGCTGACGGCAAACCCGTCGCACCTTGAGGCGGTGAACCCGGTGGTTCTGGGCAAGGTGCGGGCCAAGCAGGATCAGTTGAAAGACGCCGACCGCACCAAGGTCATGGGCATCCTGCTGCATGGCGACGCAGCCTTTGCCGGTCAGGGTGTGGTGGCCGAAGGGTTCGGCCTGTCTGGCCTGCGCGGGCACAAGACCGGCGGCACGATGCATATCGTGGTGAACAATCAGATCGGCTTTACCACCGCTCCGCATTTCAGCCGCTCCAGCCCCTATCCCACCGATATCGCGCTGATGGTCGAGGCCCCGATTTTCCACGTCAATGGCGACGACCCCGAGGCGGTGGTCCACGCCGCCAAGGTGGCGACCGAGTTCCGCCAGAAGTTCCACAAGGACGTGGTCATCGACATTATCTGCTATCGCCGGTTCGGTCACAACGAGGGCGACGAGCCCATGTTCACCAACCCGATCATGTACAAGAAGATCAAGACGCATAAGACCACGCTGTCGCTCTACACCGAGCGTCTGGTCAAAGACGGCCTGATCCCCGAAGGCGAGATCGAGGATATGAAGGCCGCTTTTCAGGCGCATCTGAACAACGAGTTTGACGCCGGAAAGGACTATAAACCAAACAAGGCCGACTGGCTGGATGGGCGCTGGTCTCATCTGGACAAGAACAAGGACGAATATGTCCGAGGCGACACGGCGATCAAACCCGAAACCTTCGCCGAGATCGGCAACGCGTTGACCCATGCGCCAGATGACATCGCCGTTCATAAAACGGTGGCGCGTTTGTTGGACCATAAGAAGAGAATGTTCGACAGCGGCGAAGGGTTTGACTGGGCCACGGGCGAAGCGCTTGCCTTTGGCTCGCTCCTGACCGAGGGCTATCCGGTGCGGCTGTCTGGTCAGGACGCCACCCGCGGCACGTTCAGCCAGCGCCATTCCGGCTTTGTGCATCAAGAAACCGAAGAACGGTACTACCCGCTGAACAATATCCGCGCGGGTCAGTCGCATTACGAAGTGATCGATTCGATGCTGTCGGAATATGCCGTGCTTGGGTTCGAATATGGCTATTCACTGGCGGAACCAAATGCGCTGACCCTGTGGGAGGCTCAATTTGGCGACTTTGCCAACGGCGCGCAGATCATGTTCGACCAGTTCATCAGCTCGGGCGAAAGCAAATGGTTGCGTATGTCCGGCCTCGTCTGCTTGCTGCCGCACGGGTTCGAAGGTCAAGGGCCCGAACACTCGTCAGCACGCCTGGAGCGGTTCCTGCAAATGTGCGGGCAAGACAACTGGATCGTGGCGAATTGTACGACGCCCGCGAACTACTTCCACATCCTGCGCCGTCAGCTGCACCGCACCTTCCGCAAGCCCTTGATCCTGGTAACGCCCAAATCGCTGCTGCGTCACAAGCTGGCCGTCAGCACAGCGGATCAGTTCACCACGGGCTCCAGCTTCCACCGGGTTCTGTGGGATGACGCCCAACACGGCAATTCCGACACCAAGCTGGTCGCCGATGACAAGATCAAACGCGTCGTCCTGTGTTCGGGCAAGGTTTACTATGACCTGCTGGAAGAGCGTGACGCGCGCGGTATCGATGACGTCTACCTGCTGCGGATCGAACAGTATTATCCCTTCCCGGCGCATTCGCTGATCAACGAGCTGGATCGTTTCAAACAAGCCGAGATGATCTGGTGTCAGGAAGAACCCAAAAACCAAGGGGCCTGGTCCTTTATCGAGCCGAATATCGAATGGGTCCTGTCCCGCATCAAAGCCGACCATAAACGCCCGCGCTATGTCGGTCGCGCAACCTCTGCCTCGCCCGCGACGGGTCTGGCAAGCCAACACAAAGCCCAACAAGAGGCGCTCGTGAACGAAGCGCTGAGCATCGAAGGAAAATAAGCGATGACGATTGAAGTTCGTGTACCTACGCTTGGCGAATCCGTGACCGAAGCCACCGTTGCGACCTGGTTCAAAAAACCCGGTGACGCGGTAGCGGTGGATGAAATGCTCTGCGAGTTGGAGACAGACAAGGTGACGGTCGAAGTGCCCTCACCTTCCGCCGGAGTGATGGGCGAGATTGTCGCCGCCGAAGGCGAAACCGTGGGCGTCAATGCCTTGCTGGCGACGATCACCGCCGGCGAAGGTGCAGCCCCCGCCCCGGCGGCGGCCCCTGCCCCCGCAGCAGCCCCGGCTGCTGCGTCCGGCAGCGTTGACGTCATGGTGCCCACCCTGGGCGAATCTGTTACCGAAGCCACGGTATCGACCTGGTTCAAAAAGGTCGGCGACAACGTTGCGCAGGATGAAATGCTGTGCGAGCTGGAAACCGACAAGGTCTCGGTTGAGGTTCCCGCCCCCGCAGCCGGTGTCTTGTCTGAAATCGTGGCGCCCGAGGGCGCAACCGTCGACGCATCCGCCAAACTGGCCGTAATCTCCGGTGCCGCTGCCGGTGCTGCAACGGCAGCCGCACCCGCGGCACCTGCAAGCGGAGGCGACTCGGTCGGTGGCAAGGACGTCGCCAATGCGCCCTCTGCCGAAAAGGCCATGGCCGAGGCTGGCTTGTCTGCGGATCAGGTCACCGGAACAGGCCGCGATGGGCGCATCATGAAAGAAGATGTGGCCAAAGCCGTCGCAACCGCAGCAGCCCCAGCACCAGCTGCGGCCCCCGCGCCATCCCCAGCCGCTCAGGCACCGCGCGCGCCGGTTGCGGCCGAGGACGCATCGCGTGAAGAACGCGTGCGCATGACTCGCCTGCGCCAGACCATCGCCAAGCGCCTGAAAGACGCGCAGAACACCGCCGCGATCCTGACCACCTACAACGAGGTGGACATGACCGAGGTGATGGCCCTGCGCAACGAATACAAAGAGCTGTTTCAGAAGAAACACGGCGTAAAACTGGGCTTCATGTCCTTCTTCACCAAGGCCTCCTGCCACGCGCTGAAAGAAGTGCCCGAGGTGAATGCCGAGATCGATGGCACCGACATCGTCTACAAGAACTTCGTCCATATGGGCGTGGCCGCCGGTACGCCGCAGGGTCTAGTGGTTCCGGTCATCCGGGATGCGGATTCGATGTCTTTTGCAGCCATCGAAAAGGCCATTGCCGAAAAGGGCAAAAGGGCCCGCGACGGCAAACTGTCCATGGCCGAGATGCAGGGCGGCACCTTCACCATCTCGAACGGCGGTGTCTATGGCTCGCTGATGTCCTCGCCGATCCTGAACCCGCCGCAATCGGGTATTCTGGGCATGCACAAGATCCAGGACCGCCCGATGGCCATCAATGGTGAGATCAAGATCCGTCCGATGATGTATCTGGCGCTGTCCTATGACCACCGGATCGTGGACGGCAAGGGCGCGGTGACCTTCCTTGTGCGTGTAAAAGAGGCGCTGGAAGATCCGCGCCGTCTGCTGATGGATCTGTAATCATGGCGACGCATGTACTCTGGCAGGCCGACGTGGCCGATTTCAACGCCTGGCTGAAAGTGTTCCGCGAAGACCGCAAGATGCGAGAGGCCTCGGGCATACGCGATCTGCATGTCTGGAAGGACCCCGAACAGCGCGACCATGCGGTTGCAATGTTCGAGGTTGCAGACCTGGAACGGGCGCGCAAGTTCTTCGATTCAGAAGAGCTTGCGATGCACCACGAACGTGGCGGCGTGGCCCATATTCAGGTCAAGCTACTGGAAGAAGCGGTCTGACCTGACCATAGATTTGTGTGCAGGGTCACCCCTGTACACGCCACAGCAATTGCGCGTGAAGCCCGCCTGCCCTTGAGCCTTCCAAGTGATAGTCCCGACATCAGGACACTCATCTAAAAAGGATATGTGAACATGTCTTCGGAACTCTCAATTCTTGCCCTGTATGGCCTGCTGGTCGTGGTGATCATCCTGCTGAACGTGCTGTCTGCCATGTCACAGGTTGGTTTGATGACACTTGGCGGCGCACGGGACGACATGCCCCCGCTGACCGGGGTTGCCGCCCGGATCGAGCGCACGTTGAACAACTCGGTCGTGGCAATGGCCCTGTTTGCCCCGGCAGTGCTGATCCTATCTGTCAGCGACGGCTTTACCGCCGGGACCCTGCTGGCGACGCAGATCTTTCTGATCGCGCGCATTGCATTTGTTCCCATTTACGCTTTTGCCATCCCGGTCCCGTTCCTGCGCACGCTTGTCTGGCTGGCAGGATTTCTTGCAACCGTTTATCTATACCTTATGGCCTTGTAAGGCCGAACTGCCGCGCCCTTTTGCTGGGCGCGGTCACGACACATCAAGGAGTGCCCAATGTCCAGCTATGACGTCATCGTAATCGGAGCAGGCCCCGGCGGCTATGTCTGCGCCATCCGCTGTGCCCAGCTGGGGCTGAAAACCGCTGTGGTCGAAGGGCGCGAGACATTGGGCGGCACTTGTCTGAACGTAGGCTGCATTCCGTCCAAGGCGTTGCTGCATGCCAGCCATCAGCTGCATGAGGCCGAACATAACTTTGCCAAGATGGGCCTCAAGGGCAAAAGTCCCTCGGTCGATTGGAAACAGATGCAGTCCTATAAGGACGAAGTGATCGACGGCAACACCAAGGGCATCGAGTTCTTGTTCAAGAAGAACAAGATCGACTGGCTGAAAGGTTGGGGCTCGATCCCTGCAGCCGGTCAGGTCAAGGTGGGGGATGAGGTTCATGAGACCAAGAACATCATCATCGCCTCGGGGTCCGAACCCTCTGCACTGCCGGGGGTCGAGGTTGATGAAAAGGTTGTCGTCACCTCAACCGGTGCGCTGTCGCTTGGCAAGATCCCCAAGAAGATGGTGGTGATCGGTGCCGGTGTGATCGGGTTGGAATTGGGCTCGGTCTACAGCCGCCTTGGGGCCGAGGTGACCGTGATCGAATTCCTCAAGGAAATCACGCCCGGCATGGACCCCGAGGTGCAGAAGACGTTTCAACGTATCCTAAAGAAACAGGGCCTGAAGTTTGTCATGGGGGCGGCGGTCCAAAAGACCGAGGCCACCAAAACCAAGGCCAAGGTCACCTATAAACTGCTCAAGGATGACAGCGAGCATGTGATTGATGCCGACACGGTGCTGGTCGCCACCGGGCGCAAACCATTCTCGGACGGGCTGGGGCTGGATGCGCTTGGCGTTGAAATGACGCCACGCGGCCAGATCAAAGTGGGCACGGATTGGCAGACCAATGTGCCCGGCATCTACGCGATCGGCGACGTGACCGAAGGCCCGATGCTCGCGCATAAGGCCGAAGACGAAGGCATGGCCGCTGCCGAGCAGGTTGCAGGCAAGCATGGCCATGTGAACTATGGCGTCATTCCGGGCGTGATCTACACCTGGCCCGAAGTGGCCAACGTGGGTGAGACCGAAGCCACGCTCAAAGAACAGGGTCGCGCCTATAAGGTCGGCAAGTTCATGTTCATGGGCAATGGCCGCGCCAAAGCCAATTTCGCGGCGGACGGGTTCGTCAAGATCCTGGCGGATAAGGACACCGACCGCATTCTGGGTGCCCATATCATTGGCCCCGCCGCAGGCGACCTGATCCACGAGGTGTGCGTCGCGATGGAATTTGGTGCCTCAGCCGAAGATCTGGCCCTGACCTGCCACGCCCACCCGACCTATTCCGAGGCGGTGCGCGAGGCGGCTTTGGCCTGTGGGGACGGACCGATCCACAGCTGATCCTGAGGACCTCGGCGATCACGTCGCTGGGGTCAACCACGCGTTCAGATAGATTTTGAGCCTGTCATCAAAGCTTTGCGATTCGTGCAATGCGCAGAAATTCAGCGACATGGCCTGAATCGCAAAGGCCATTACGCCTTCGGCAAGCAGGTCAGCCGAAACATCTCTGCGCATCTTGGCCGTTTCAAGCCAACGGGTCACCACCCGTGTATATCTTTCGAAACAATGCGCAATCGGGCCGATCTCGGCAATCGCCGTCGCGCCGGAATAGCGCAAAAGCAAATCGAATACATAACGCTCTGACATCATGAAGCCATGGACCGGTTCCAGCGCTACGATGATTTCAGGCACCGTTTGAGGAACTGGCCCCGCCTCGGCCTGATCAAAACAGGCTGCCAGCTTTTCTCCGATCAGAATCTCCATCAGGGCGTCTTTGTCTTTGAAATGCGCAAAGAACGTGCCTTTGGCGACACCGGCGGCAAGCACCACCTCTTCGACGCGCAGGGCTTCGTACCCGTTTCGATCAACAAGATCGGCCGAGACTTCCAACAGTCGCGCGCGGGTTTTCAGCGTTCTTTTCTGAATTGGTTTTTGCATAGGGCTTCGTCGCATAGTTTTTGACCGTGGTCAAATTTTATATTGACCGTGGTCATTTTTGATTCTATTAAACTGACCGTGGTCATTTTTGGAGAAGTCATATGCAACGCAAAAACATCCTGATCCTCGACGGACACCCGGCTGAAAGCAGCCTGTCCCGCACTTTTGCCCAAACCTATGCCGATGCAGCCCGCGCCAACGGGCACAGCATTCGGATGGTGCATCTCAGCGAGTTGCAGTTTGATCTGGATTTCGGTCAGGGCAATTACCACGATTTCAAACCGCTGGAGCCCGCGCTTGAGAAGGTTCTGGAGGATTTCGAATGGAGCGACCATCTGGTGCTGACGACACCCATGTGGTGGGGCGGATTGCCGGCCAAGCTCAAAGGATTGATTGACCGGATGTTTATCCCCGGGCGTACGTTCGACACGCGCAACACGACAAAGATCGGCCTTCCAGCGCCGATGCTGACCGGTCGCACCGCTCGGGTGATCCTGACATCGGATACGCCAGGATGGTTCATGCGGTTGATCTATCGCCAGGCTCTGATCCGTCAAGTTCGGGATCAGATTCTGGGCTTTGTCGGCTTCAAGCCCACCCGGTTCACCTATTTCGCCGGGGCCAGCTATCCCAAACCGGGCAGTGTTGAGCGGTGGGTGTCACAGGTCGCCAGGATCGGAGCGGCTGCCGCCTGATGATCCGACGACAAAGCTTGCCTACCACATCGTGCGGGCGGCGCGTGCACCCCATTCCTGATCATATTGCGCGCCGCCTTCTTCGCCTGCCGTCATCTCGGCCAGAATCTCTCCAACGCTTGGCAAACCGGCGCTTTCATCCCCGCTGGTCCATGTTCCGGCACGGATCAACGCGCGGGCGCATTGCGAATAAATCTCGGCGATTTTGATGACGATCACGGTGGCTGGTATCTTTCCCTGCCGCACAAACCGATTGCGCACAGCCTCGTCTGCCGTCAGTCGCGCCGATCCGTTGACGCGGACGACGTTGTTCGAGCCCGGCACCATGAACATCAACGCCACGCGCGGGTCACGCACAATGTTGCGCAGGCTGTCCAGCCGGTTGTTGCCACGCCAGTCCGGCAGCGCCAATGTGCCCGCGTCCAGCTCAACCACAACCGGGCCATCATCCCCACGCGGGCTGCCATCCACCCCCTCGGGGCCAACCGTGCTGAGCACGCACAACCGCGAGGCCATGATCCATTGGCGGTACAAGGGCGTCAGGCGCCGGGCCACCTTGCGCAATGAGGCAGAGCCGGGCGTACCGTACAGCGCTTCAAGCGTGGCGATGTCGTCAATGAAGTCCATGTGGGTCAAATCCTGCTTCCTGCATCAGGGCGTCGGATCGCGTTTCAATCACGGTCTCCAACCGCTCCAGAAACGATGCGCGTTCCACGCCCGGTTCGATCGGGTCAAGAAAATCGACAATCGCGAGGCCCGGCTTGCGCATCACCCCGGTGCGTGGCCAGAAAAGGCCCGCATTGGTTGCGACGGGCACGCAAGGAAAGCCCAACCCGTCATAGAGGATCGCCGTCCCAACCTTATAGGGCTTCTTCACACCCGGTGCGACCCGGGTGCCCTGCGGATAGATCACCAGTTGGCCGGGTTCGCTGAACTCTTTGGCAACATCCTTGACCATCTTGGCCACCGCCGCGCCCTTTTTGCCCCGATTGACCGGAATACACCCCAACCGCCGCGCATACATGCCGATGATCGGGGTCCACAGCAGCTCGCGCTTCATGATGAACTTGCCATGCGGAACTGCGTTGAAGATCATGATGATGTCCAAAAAAGACTGGTGCTTGGCGCCAACAACCACTTCGCCCGAAGGAACAGCCCCGCGCACTTCGCAACGAATGCCGACCATCCAACTGGCCAGCCACATCGTTGACCGGGCATAGGTTTTGCACGCCCGCAACGCCCCGCGTTTGGCGAACATGGCATAGGGGGCAAAGACGATGCCCAGCACCAGCATCCATGCATAGATGGTGATCATGAACACCAGCGACCGAACCCATTGCAGTGCCGTGAGCATCACGAAAGCTCCTTGAGTTTGCGCCGGGCAGCCGACCATGTTGCCAGAAAGGCCACTGCGGCGCCTAGAACGGGGATCAGCACAGGCAGCAACCAGCCAATGCCCTGAAAGCCCAATCCTGTCAGGAAACCGCCTTCGTCCGAAGCCTCGGGCAGCAAAAGAACGCCGGACATGCCAAGCAGGGTGCCGACAGCGGCACCAAACAACGCGCGATAGGTGAACCGGCGCACGAAAGCGCCTGCAATGAACCGGTCGCGGGCCCCAACCTGACGCAGGACTTCGATGATTTGTGCGTTGGCTGCGAGGGACGCGTTGGCCGCCAGCGTGATCATCGCTGCGGTGGCCCCACCGATCAGCAGGATAGATACCCAACCCAGCCGCCGCAGCGAACGGGCCGCATCCACCAAAGGCTCACGCCATCGTGAATGATCGTCCAGCACGGCACCGGGCACCTCAGCGCCCAGACGCAGGCGCAGGCCGGTGGTATCCAATCCGGGCTCCCCTTCGGTGATTTCGATCAACTGCGGTACGGGCAAGGTATCCAATGGCAAATCGGGCCCGAACCAGGGCGCAAGCAGCGCGGCTTGTTCTTCCGTAGACAGGGCCCGCGCGGTCGCCACGCCCGGCGTCTGTTGCAGGACGTTCAGCGCGGCCTCGGTCTGGGCCTGTCGCTGATCGGCCGGTGCATTGATCCGTATCGTCGCGGCCCCGGCCAATTCCGAACTCCACCGATCAGCCAAACGCCCCGACGCCAAGGACAGGGCCAAAGCAAACACCGCCAAAAAGGCCATAGCACCTGAAACGAACAGGGTCAGTTGCGCTGTAAACCCTGTGGGCGGTACAACGCGATCTGCGCGGGTATCCCGGCGCAGAAGGCTGCGGATCGTATCTCCGATCATAGATCCGCCCCCGCGTGTTGCAGCCGCCGTTGCGAGATTCTCAGGACACGGGCCTGTACCTGGCTTTTGGCAGCACGGATCAGGCTAAGGTCATGCGTAGCGATCAGGACGGTTTTGCCCATACGGTTAAGCTCGATCAACAGGCGCAGCAGGCGTTGCGACATTTCCCAATCCACGTTGCCTGTGGGCTCATCGGCCAGAACGATATCGGGGGACAGGATGACCGCGCGCGCAAGGGCGGCACGCTGGCGTTCTCCACCGGACAATTCGGGTGGCAGAGCCTCAAGCCGCGCGCCAAGGCCAACCCAGCTGAGCAGTTCGGTCAGATTGTCCTGTTCGGCATTTGCGGCACGCCCGGACACCATCAGAGGCAAAGCCACGTTTTCAGCCAGGGTCATGTGATCCAGAAACCTGCAATCCTGATGCACAAAGCCGATCCGCCGTCGCAGCATCGCCATCTGGTCACGGTCCAGCCGTGCAATATCCTCGCCCAGCGCGGTCAGATGCCCCGAAGTGGGCAGCAACGCGCCATAACATAGCTTGAGCAACGTGGTTTTGCCTGACCCGGACGGGCCGGTCAAAAAGTGAAACGATCCCGGCTGCAATTGCAGCGAAACATCGCTGAGCAATTCGCCCCCACCATAGCTGTAGCTGACATTCTCCAGCTCAATCACACCTGCCCCCATTTGTTCTTCGGTTTTCTTGCCCGACGAGGGCCAAGGATTCAATGCCTGTGGCGGGTCCAATTGGCTACACTTGACCCATGAATCCGAAAACACGCTTTGCTGTTGGGTCTTAACCGAATATGATCCCAAAAAAAATTCATTATCGGGCCTCAACAAGGCCAGGAGGCAGAATGCGACTTACGTGTCCGAATTGCAGCGCACAGTACGAAGTCCCCGACGACGTCATCCCGGCAAGTGGACGTGATGTGCAGTGCTCGAATTGCGAACACACCTGGTTCCAGCCCAAAGGCACAATTGCCGAGGCCCCGGCCCAGGAAAAAGTGGCGCCGCCCAAGGCTGAGCCGTCTGAACCCGCCACATCCAGCACAAGCGCTGCGGACAAGCCCGCTGATACCGGCAATGTGGATCCGGCCGTGGCAGATATCCTCAAGGAAGAAGCCGCGCGCGAGGCCGACCTGCGCGCGAAAGAGGGCAGCAGCCTTGAAAGCCAGCCTGACTTTGCCCTGGATACCCCTCAGGATCGTGGCACAAAAACGAAAGAGCCGGTTGCCACCGCGACCGCCTCGGCGACCGGTGGCAGCAACAGCCTGCCGGACGTGGATGCCATCAATTCGGGCCTCAAGGCCAGCGTGAGCAAGGACGACATAGTCGAACCCGTTCAAGCCCCCCGCAAATCCGGTGGTTTCCTGCGCGGCTTTGGCCTGATTGTCATACTGGGCGTCATTCTGCTGTTGATCTACGGGAATGCGAACCAGATCAGCGAAGCGGTTCCGCAAGCTGAACCTGCCCTGCAGTCTTACGTATCACTGATCGATCAGGCCCGTATCTGGCTTGAGGCTCAGACCAGCGGCGCGGCAGAAAATTAAGCCGCGCCTTTCAGGGCATCAGAACCGTTCCAACAGACGTCTGAGGTAATCCAGCTCGATCTGGGGCCGGTCGGTATCACCCGTCCGACGGCGGATTTCGTCCAGCAACTCGCGCGCCCGGCGATAGACATCCTCGCCTTGCAACAGGTTGTCATCGGTCGAGATCGATCCGGCAGCCCCGGCACTGCGCCCCAAAGGATCGCGGTTGTTGGCCTGCATGTCGCCTTCTTGTGTACCCTGACCCGGCTGGCTTTGCTGGTTTTCGGCCATCGCCTCACCCAACGAACGCATGCCTTCACGCAGGGCTTCCATCGCCTCAGACTGGCGGTCAATGGCTTCGGCCAGATCGTCACCCCTCAGCGCCTCTTCGGCGTCATCCATCGCGCGACCTGCGCGATCCAGCGCTTCACGAGCGGCTTCGCCTTCGGGCGTGCCCGTGCCAGGCAATCCTTGCTGTTGACGACCAAGCTCATCCCTCAGCGCCTGCTGACGATCCGCCAATGACCCCTGACCCTGCTGGCCTTCGCCTGCTGGATCATCACCTTGTCCCTGACCACCCTGGCCTTCGTGGCTCTGACCACGGCCCTGACCACCCGAGCGCCCTTCGTTACCCTGATTTTCACCCGCCTGGGCACCGGGGTTGAATTGTTCCTGCAGGTCGCGGAACGCCTGATCGCTGAGACCCTGTTGTTCACGCAGCGTTTCGGCCAATCCTTCCATGGCCTGTTGCCCTTCGGACTGGCCGCCCTGACCTTGCCCTTGGGTGACGCGCATGTTCTCCATCATCTGCTGGAATTCTTCCAGCGCCTGTTGCGCCTCGGCCATCCGGCCCTGCTCCATCAGTTCCTGAATGCGATCCATCATGCGTTGCAGGTCGTCCTGCGTCATCTGCATGCTTTCGCCCGACGGACCCTGCTGACCGTTTTCGCTGTCACCTTCCTGAGCCAGACGCTGCAATTGACGCATATAGTCCTGCGTCGCTTCGCGCAGTTCTTGCATCAGTTCCGCAATCTCTTCGTCCGACGCACCGTTTTGCATTGCTTCGGTCAACCGCTCTTGCGCGCGGCGCATCCGTTCCAACGCGTCCGCAAGTGTGCCGTCTTCGATTATCACGGCCAGCTCCCAAAGGGCTTGCGCCAACTCTTCCTGCTGCGCAGGCTTCAACCCGTATTTGTCGAAGGTTTCCAGCCTGCGCAGGATCACGCGCAGACGCAGATAGGCCGTGTCCGACCGGAACAGATCCTCAGGCTTGTACGACACCGCCCGCAGCATCTGCGAGACACGTTTGGCATTCGTGCGCGACCAAAGAAGATCACGACGTTGTTCGATGATCGCAGCGGCCAAAGGGTCAAAGAACCGACGGGCCGGCAGTTCGGTTTGATACGCTGCGGAAGAGGATTCCTGATCTGACGCATCCCGCGCCATCAACGTGATCCTCACGGGCAGATGCGCCCAGGGATGCTGCGAGAAATCTTCGATCAGGTCCTCGGTAAAGTCGGTCCTGTCGCCGGTGATCGGCATCGGCAATTCGATGGTGATCGTTTCCCGTGGCTCGGGATCTGCCGCCAGCCCATAGACTCGATCGACCGAGGGCAAATCCAATTCTATCCGGGCCGAGCCCGAAACAATCCCATAATCATCTGACGCGGAAAATGGCAGTTTCATCTGCCCGCCCACCTCGGATGTCGCCACACTGGCCACGGAAATCTCGGGCGCCTGATCTGCCAGGATCTGCAATGCCCAGTCGCGGCCGCTCGGGCCGTCGATGCGCAACTGGCCAGAGCGCTGCGCGACAAAATCCTGTTCCGGCGCGGTCGCCGCCTCTGCGCCGGTGGCAGAGGTGGTTTCGGTCAGGCTATGGCCGCCGACCTCTCCATAAAATCGCAAAGTGATGCGGCTGCCTTGCGGTATCGACAGTTCGGGCCCGGATTGATCAGCCAGGTACAACGTCGGCAAGCCAGTATAGCGCGGCGGTTCGACCCAACCCTCCCAGCTTGGCCCTTGCGCCGCCACGGCCGAGCCCGGCGTCATCTCGGCAACCGAGCCGATGCGCCAGAACGATCCAAACAGAGCCGCAACCACAAGCGCCAACAAGGCCGCAAATCGCAGCGCATAAGGATCGCGCGCCGCCAATTGCGGATCAGGTTTGACCACCTTGGCCTGCGCCGCCCGTTGCCGCATACGGTCCTGATGCGCCGCCCACAATGCAACCGAATCCGCGTCGGTCGCGCCAATGGCCTGATCGTCCAGCAGGGCCTGAATTGGCCGGCCCGGTAATGTTTCATCCAACCGGATCAGCGCATCCGCACGGGTGGGGATTTGGAATCGGCGAAAGCCAACCACTGCCGACCCAATGAGCGCCAACACTCCCAGGCCCCCGGTCGCCCAAACAATCTCGACACGGACCAGATCCTGCAGACCCAGCATCAAAGCGGCCAAAAGGGCCATCAGAATCGAGAAAAACGGCCAAAAAGCGCGCAAAACCCGTTCGGCCAGCATCCCGGCATGGGTCAGCCACAAGGACAGCTTGGGAATTGGCAGGTTTGGTTGTTCGCGCAAAGCGGGCCTCCTGATCGGGCCCGCGCGCCTATCGCGTCAAAGCCACGAGGGTATGGTATCGCGGTTTATGATTTCGTCAAAGCTCGGGCGTTCACGAATTACGGCAAATTGATCCCCGTTCACCAGAACTTCGGGGATCAAAGGCCGTGTATTGTACTCGCTGGACATCACCGCGCCATAAGCGCCCGCGCTGCGAAAGGCGATCAGATCACCTGATTCCAGCGGCGGCATGTTGCGTTCTTTGGCAAATGTGTCACCGGATTCGCAAACCGGCCCCACGATATCATATGGGCGCTGTTCAACACCCGCCGCAGGTTCGCGTACTGCGACAATATCGTGATGTGCCTCATACATGGCCGGGCGGATCAGGTCATTCATGGCCCCGTCGAGGATCAGGAAATCGCGCCCTTCGCCGGATTTCACATAGATCACCTTGCTGACCATCAACCCGGCATTTCCGGCGATCAGACGGCCCGGCTCGATCTCGATCTCGCAGCCCAAATGGCCCAGCGTTTTCTTGATCAGCGCGCCGTATTCCACCGGCAGCGGTGGGGCATCGTTTGAACGGGTATATGGAATGCCTAAGCCACCGCCCAGATCCAGGCGGTGGATCTCATGCCCCTCGGCGCGAAGCCTTTCGGTGAGTTCCGCGACTTTTGTATAAGCCAGTTCGAACGGTTCCAGCTCGGTCAGTTGCGAGCCGATATGCACGTCGATGCCGATCACTTCGAGGCCCGGCAGGCTGGCGGCAAGCGCATAAACCTCGGACGCGCGTGAGATCGGGATGCCAAACTTGTTCTCGGATTTCCCGGTGGCGATCTTGGCATGCGTTTTGGCATCGACATCGGGGTTCACGCGCACCGTGATTGGCGCGATCATGCCCAGTTCCAGAGCAACCGCGTTGATCACCTGCATCTCGGGCTCGGATTCAACATTGAACTGGCGGATACCGCCGGTCAGCGCAGTACGGATTTCATCCGCCGTTTTGCCCACGCCCGAGAAAACGATCTTGTCGCCCGGAACCCCTGCCGCCTTGGCCCGCAGGTATTCCCCGCCCGAAACCACATCCATTCCGGCACCGGCTTGCGCAAGCGTCTTCAGAATTGCCTGATTGCTGGCCGCTTTCATCGCATAGCAGACCAGATGATCCGTTCCCTCCAACGCGTCATCGAATAGCTTGAAATGCCGCAACAGAGTGGCGGTCGAATACACATAGAACGGCGTTCCGACCGCTGCAGCAATTTCGGAGATCGGGACATCCTCGGCGTAGAGCGCGCCGTCGCGGTAGAGAAAGTGATCCATGTCAGCGCGCTTAGACCAAAAACGGCCCGAGGATCAATGGATTCTAAGAATATGGCGTGGCTGGCCGTCGGTCAAAGGCGTGTAGACACACCAATCCGGCCATATCCCGACACCGAAATCCCGGACTTCCGCGGTTCTGCTGCGGGTTCTGGGCGCGTTTGCCGTGTGGGCTCGCATGCGGCCAAGACGACCAGTGCCAGGATCGGAATGAAAAATCTCATGATCGCGCCCTTTCCGCTTGGTCGCCACTCCGGATGCCGACCGGGTTGCAGATGGGGGCGGCGGCCCTTCGGGTCAAGCCGCTCACTGCGCGATGCTACTAAAGACTGCGGAGGCGGAGGTGGCCTGCCTTGTCGGTGTTTCGGGTTCGCCATCCGCGCCGCATGCCGCCAGAAACAGGCCCGCGCAAATCAGAGCAACGCCTCGCAAAGCTGTCATTGAACCAATGCCTTCCATCTTTTGATCTGTGCGCGCACCTGATCGGGCGCGGTGCCGCCATAGGATTGGCGTGAGTTTACCGAGTTTTCGACCGTAAGGACAGAATAGACATCATCCGTGATATCGGCATGGACCGATTGCATGTCCTCCAACGCCAGATCCGGCAGATCGCAGCCTTTGGCCTCGGCCATCGCGACCAGCGATCCGGTGACATGATGCGCGTCGCGGAAGGGCAGGCCCAGCACGCGAACCAGCCAGTCGGCCAGATCGGTCGCGGTGGAAAAGCCGGAACCCGCGGCGGCGGCGAGGCTGTCGCGGTTGGCGGTCATGTCCTTGGCCATGCCTTCCATCGCCGCCAGTGCCAGCATCCAGTTATCGGCGGCGTCAAAGACCTGCTCCTTATCTTCCTGCATGTCCTTGGAATAGGCTAGCGGCAGGCCCTTCATCACCATCATCAGCGCCGTGTTGGCCCCATAGATGCGCCCCACCTTGGCGCGGATCAGCTCGGCCGCGTCGGGGTTTTTCTTCTGCGGCATGATGGATGACCCGGTCGAGAACCGATCCGACAGCGTCACGAACCGAAACTGGGCCGAGGACCAGATCACCAGTTCTTCGGCAAAGCGCGACAGGTGGACGGCGCAGATCGAGGCGGTCGATAGGAACTCCAACGCAAAGTCACGATCACTGACCGCATCCAACGAGTTCGCAGCAGGGCGGTTAAAGCCCAGTGCCTCAGCGGTCATTGCGCGGTCGATGGGGAAGGATGTGCCTGCCAGCGCCGCAGCGCCCAGCGGGGACTCGTTCATCCGGGCGCGGGCATCGCGGACGCGGGACAGATCGCGGCCAAACATCTCGACATAGGCCATCATGTGGTGGCCCCAAGTCACCGGCTGCGCTGTTTGCAGATGGGTGAATCCGGGCATGACCCAATCGGCCCCGGCCTCGGCTTGTGCAAGCAACGCGCGGATCAGAGCCAGCAGGCCGGTTTCGGCTGCGTCAAACTGATCGCGCACCCAGAGTTTGAAGTCGGTCGCGACCTGATCATTGCGCGAACGCCCGGTGTGCAAACGGCCTGCGGGCTCTCCGATCACCTCTTTCAGCCGCGCCTCGACATTCATGTGAATGTCTTCCAGAGCGGTCGAAAACTGAAACGAACCGGACTGAATTTCTGACAAGACTGTGAGCAGCCCTTCCCGAATGGCCTGCGCGTCATTATCAGTAATAACGCCTGTGGCAGCCAGCATGGCGGCATGGGCGCGCGAGCCTGCGATGTCCTGGGCTGCCATCCGCTGATCGAACCCGATCGAGGCGTTGATTGCCTCCATGATCGCGTCTGGACCGGCGGCAAAGCGGCCGCCCCACATCTGGTTCGAGGATTGATCGGTCATGAAAGAAAACCCGGAGTTGATATGCGCCTGTTACGTCTGATCCCCCTTTATATGGCCCTTGCCCTGGGTGCAAATGCCGCTTTGGCCGCGGATGTTGAAACGCTGAAGCCCTTGCGTGACGGCACTTTGAAACGGTTGATCCTGCATAAGGAGCCAAAGGAAGCCAAGATCATCGAATTCCAGCTGGAAGATGATGGCGGTGTCGGCACGCTGCAAGATTATGCAGGCAAGTATGTGCTGGTGAATTTCTGGGCCACATGGTGTGCGCCCTGCCGCAAGGAAATGCCGCAAATCGCAGAGCTGCAGGAAGAATTCGGCGGCGACAAATTTCAGGTTCTGACTCTTGCGACGGGCCGCAACTCACCTGCCGGGATCAAGAAGTTCTTTGAGGAAAACGGCATCGAGAACCTGCCTCGCCACCAGGATCCAAGCCAGGCCGCCGCGCGTGAATTTGGCGTCATTGCCCTGCCCATCACAGTCATCCTGAACCCCGAAGGTCAGGAGATTGCGCGGCTAATCGGGGATGCCGAATGGAATTCCGAAAGCGCCAAGTCCATCATCTCGGCTTTGGTTGATTCTGAAAACTCATAGCGAGCGTCAGGAAACTGTGTTACCTTCCCGCTTGATTTTTGAGTGGGAGGGTATTTCGTGAAATTCATTTCAATCATTGCCATTGCGACTACAATTTCTGTTGCCACAACTGTTGGCGCATTGGCCAAAGACATAAAAAAAGAACAACAATTCCTCGACGCAGTCGCCGGAAAAACCCTGACCGGGAACGGTGCAACGCTTGTTATTAGTGCCGATGGCAAACTGACGGGCAAATTGCAGGACGGTAAAAAAGTTGCTGGTGCCTGGGTCTGGAACAAACGATTCTGGTGCCGGAACCTAGTGGTTGGAGGCACGAAGCTGCCGCAGGATTGTCAGACCGTTTCGCTGGATGGCAATCAGGTGACGTTCACCCGAGAAAAAGGCAAAGGCAAATCCGGCGGGACCTACACGATCTCGAACTAGGCTGACGCCACGCCACCTTTGACAGCCCACTTCCTGCTTTGCACTCTGCCCGCAGGAGGATGGAATGCCACTGGAAATTCTGTTGGTTCTTGTGATCGGCGGCATTGCCGGTGTCGCGTTGCTGCTGCATGTCAGTGGCCGGTCTCAGCCGTTCCAACTGTCACCTCAGACAGCACGCGAACAATGGGCGCGACACTTTCCGGACGACATCATCATCGACGTCACGGTCGCTCAGGATTGCCATGCCGCACTTGTGCGCACCGAAACCGGCCCAGGGCTTCTTTGGTCTTTTGGGGCCGATACCGTTGCCCGGCATCTGCTGGACTATGACCGGATTGATCGGCCAGACGGGATGGAGATCCAGTTTCATGATTTCGGCACCCCGCGTGCGCTCCTCCGGCTAAATCCGCTCGAACTGCGCCATTGGCGTGACTTGATGGAGCCTGAATGACTGACCAAGTGACCTTTCCGGATGCGGTGCAATGGGCCGTGCCGTTTTTCATCGCCGCCATTCTGGCCGAGTTCCTGTGGATTGCCGTCAAGGGCCGGGGCGGTCGGTATGAGACGCGCGATGCCGTGACCTCATTGATCATGGGCGCGGGGAACATCGCATCAGGGCTGTTGCTGGGCTTCATCGCATGGGGTTTTTTCATATGGCTTTGGCAGATCACGCCGCTGAACCTTGGCACATCCATCCCTGTCATCATCCTGTGCTTTGTGCTGGATGACCTCCGCTATTATTGGGTGCATCGGTTCGGGCATCGGGTCCGCTGGGTCTGGGCCAGCCATGTGAACCATCACAGCTCGCAGCACTACAACCTGACCACGGCTTTGCGCCAGACATGGACCTATACGTTCACCTTCATGATGGTGGTCCGCGCGCCGCTGATTCTGTTGGGCTTTCACCCGGCGATGGTGCTGTTCGTGGGTGGCCTGAACCTGATCTATCAATTCTGGATTCACACCGAAGCCATCGGCAAAATGCCCCGCTGGTTCGAGGCCGTGATGAACACACCCAGTCATCACCGGGCGCATCATGGCCGCAACCCACGCTACCTGGATTGCAACTATGCCGGTGTCTTCATCATCTGGGACAAACTGTTCGGAACTTTTGTACCCGAGCAGGAACATGATCGTGTCGACTATGGGCTGGTGCAGAATATCGGCACATTCAACCCGCTGCGCGTGGCCTTCCACGAATGGGTTGGCATCTGGCGTGACGCGACGCAACCGGGGCTCAGCTTGCGGCAGCGCCTGGCCTATTGCTTTGCACCGCCCGGCTACAGCCATAATGGCAGCCGCGACAGCTCTGCCCAGATCAAGGCCAAGCATCTGGACCGCCACCCAGAGGACCGCGGATCGCCTGGATTTGAGCATATCGACGAAAAACTGCCTAACGCACAGGCAAAACAGGCCTGACCCCGCTCATCACTTCGTGACGCGTCATTGTAATGTCGGTTTGACACCACATATGTGTGCCAACATAGAAAAACACTTTTTTGAGGCAAACATGACTCGTATCGTAACCATTTCTACTGCGATTGGACTTGTCGGATTGATTCTGGCGATGGTGACCCCATTGATCGGAGCATCTTCGTCCATTATTCTCGGCCTTGGCTTTGGTATGGTTGCTTTGGGCCTGTTTGGGGCCGTTGTCGGCGCAGCAGCATCGCTGAGCCACGCCTGGCAATCCACGCGCTGATCGGCGGTCTGTTCTATCTGCCCAACAAATCGCCCGCACTTTAACCACAAATTCACTTGTTTGCCCTGAAATCATGTCCAGACGCGCTGGGATATGAACAGGATCGAAACGGTTAGATGCGGGACAAGAAACTGGCAGACCTGCCCGAAGGCGCAGACAATCCTCTGAACTCTGCCGTATCCGCGCGCGATCGCTCGGTGCTGGACATGGTGACAGAGGCGGTAAAGCACAAACAATGCAAACTGGCCTTTCAACCTGTTGTTCAGGCAAAACCATACCGCAACATTGCCTTTTACGAAGGGTTCATTCGGGTTCTGGACGAAACAGGGCGCATCATCCCGGCGCGCGATTTCATGCCAAAGGTCGAAAATACGCCGATTGGCCGGGAACTGGACTGTATTGCACTTGAAATGGGATTGCGGACGCTGATCCGTGAGCCCGGCATCCGCCTGTCGATCAACATGTCCGCGCGCTCCATCGGCTATACCCGCTGGTCGCGCGTGCTGGAGCGGTTCTTGAAAAAAGATGCCAGCCTTGGTGAAAGGCTGATCCTTGAGATATCCGAAGGGTCGGCCATGCAAGTGCCGGAACTGGTCGTCGATTTCATGGATCGGTTGCAACCCCGCGGGATCGCCTTTGCGCTGGATGATTTCGGCGCCAGCAATTTCAGCTTTCGCCACTTCCGTGAGTTCTTTTTTGATGCGGCCAAGATTGACGGGCAGTTCATACGCGGCATCAGCGTGAACCCCGACAACCAGGCACTGGTGCGCGCGTTGATCGCCGTGGCACGGCAATTCGAAATTCTCGTCACCGCCGAATCGGTCGAAAATACTGAAGATGCACAGTTTCTGATCGCAAACGGCGTCGATTGCCTTCAGGGTTTTCTGTTTGGGGCGCCATCTGTTACCCCTCCGTGGACCGCAGAAAAGCAAGCAAAAACTGGCAGTTGACGACGACCTGTCGCGGAAAACCGCCCCGCAGCTTACTCTGAGACAAGCTGTCCGTTGCTGCATGTGCAGCATTGCGCTATTGGAGAAGATGCTGGAGCGGGGGATCACGTGGCGCTCTTGCATCCGGAGAATGCCGCTCCGCCACCTGCGCCGTCAGATTTCCCACAGGACATTGACGGTAAAGGATTGACTGAATGACTAACGTAGTAATCGCATCCGCCGCGCGCACAGGCGTCGGCAGTTTTAGCGGTTCGTTCGCGAACACCCCCGCACATGATCTGGGCGCCGCGGTTCTGGAAGCCGTGGTAGCGCGCGCCGGGGTTGAAAAGGGCGAAGTCAGCGAAACCATCATGGGTCAGGTTCTGACCGCCGCTCAGGGCCAGAACCCTGCACGCCAGGCGCATATCAATGCCGGTCTGCCGCAGGAAAGCGCAGCTTGGGGTATCAACCAGGTTTGTGGCTCGGGTCTGCGCGCTGTCGCTCTGGGTGCACAGCATATTCAGCTGGGCGATGCCGATATCGTTGCCGCTGGTGGGCAGGAAAACATGACCTTGTCACCTCATGCCGCCGCCCTGCGCGCCGGTCACAAAATGGGTGACATGAAATACATCGACACAATGATCAGCGACGGTCTGTGGGATGCGTTCAACGGTTATCACATGGGCCAAACTGCAGAAAACGTTGCCGAAAAATGGCAGATCAGCCGCGACATGCAGGATGAATTCGCCGTTGCGTCGCAAAACAAGGCCGAAGCCGCGCAGAATGCCGGCAAATTCGCCGACGAAATCGTGCCCTTCACCATCAAGACCCGCAAGGGCGACATCGTGATGGACAAGGACGAATACATCCGCCACGGCGCGACCATCGAAGCCATGGGCAAACTGCGCCCCGCCTTCGCCAAAGACGGCTCGGTCACCGCAGCCAACGCCTCGGGCCTGAACGATGGCGCCGCGGCAACCCTGTTGATGTCGGCTGAGAATGCCGAAAAGCGCGGGATCGAGCCTCTGGCCCGCATCGCCTCGTATGCGACCGCCGGTCTGGACCCGTCGATCATGGGCGTTGGCCCTATCTACGCTTCGCGCAAAGCGCTGGAAAAAGCGGGCTGGTCGGTTGACGATCTGGATCTGGTCGAAGCCAACGAAGCCTTTGCCGCGCAGGCCTGTGCCGTGAACAAGGACATGGGCTGGGATCCGTCGATTGTGAACGTGAACGGCGGCGCAATCGCCATCGGCCACCCGATCGGCGCCTCTGGTTGCCGGGTCCTGAACACACTGTTGTTCGAAATGAAGCGTCGCGACGCCAAAAAGGGTCTGGCGACCCTCTGCATCGGCGGCGGCATGGGTGTCGCTCTTTGCGTGGAACGCGACTGAGCGCTCTGACATCCCAAAAGAAAAGGGCGTCCGGTGGGCGCCCTTATTGTTACAATCAACCTTTACCAGACTACAGCGACAATATCGCCAGACAGAAAGTTCAAGCCGGATGCGAAACGATATTGCGCTAATGAACCTCTCAGAGTAACAGAATTATCAAGACGACCAAATTGGAGGAGTCATCAATGGCACGTACAGCACTCGTCACCGGCGGTTCCCGCGGCATCGGCGCAGCAATTTCCAAGGCGCTTAAGGCCGAAGGGTACAATGTTGCCGCCACCTATGCGGGGAATGACGAAGCCGCGGCGAAATTCACCGAAGAGACCGGCATCGCGACCTACAAGTGGAATGTCGCTGATTATGATGAATCGAAGGCAGGGATTGAAAAGGTCGAAGCCGAAGTTGGCCCGATCGACATCGTTGTCGCCAATGCTGGTATCACCCGCGACGCGCCATTCCACAAAATGACGCCCGAGCAGTGGCATCAGGTAATCGACACCAACCTGACCGGTGTGTTCAACACCGTGCACCCGGTCTGGCCCGGCATGCGCGAACGCAAGTTCGGTCGCGTGATCGTCATCAGCTCGATCAACGGTCAGAAGGGTCAGTTTGCGCAAGTGAACTATGCTGCGACGAAGGCTGGCGATCTGGGTATCGTGAAGTCTCTGGCTCAGGAAGGCGCGCGTGCGGGCATCACCGCAAACGCCATCTGCCCGGGCTATATCGCGACCGAAATGGTCATGGCCGTACCAGAGAAAGTACGCGAGGCGATCATCGGCCAGATCCCGGCGGGCCGCTTGGGTGAGCCGGAAGAAATCGCACGCTGCGTGGCGTTCCTGGCCTCGGAGGATTCGCAATTCATCAACGGATCGACAATCTCGGCCAACGGCGCGCAATTCTTCGTCTGATCACGACCCAAATGAATAAACGGGCCGGTCCATTTGGGCCGGCCCGACTTGTATCCCGTAAGAACGCGCGCGCCACGCTCAGCGGGAACCGAAAATGCGTTTCAGGACCGACCTGATCAACGCACCGCGTTCGTAATGCGCCCGCTGAAAGGCGCGTTGCACAGCGATATCAGTTGCACTCTCAATCATTTCAGCCTCCATTTCAGATCAGTTTCATTTGACTTGCTCTTAGAATGAGGCTTAATTTGCGACGGCACAAACGAGAAGTCTTGAGAATTCAGTAAAGGAAAACTTAACTGATATGGAAGACCGCCTGCCACCGCTGACCGCCTTACGCGCCTTTGACGCAGCGGCGCGGCATATGTCTTTCGCCAAGGCCGCCGAAGAGCTACACGTCACTCCTGCTGCGCTGTCTTTCCAGATCAAATCTCTTGAGGAACATCTCGGGCAGCCTGTGTTCCGGCGCCTGAATCGCGCTGTTGAATTGACCGAGGCCGGGCGCACTTTAGCACCCGGCGCGGCTGAAGGATTTGCGACGCTGCAAACAGCATGGGCTGCAACACGCAGGTTGCAGGAACGCGGTACGCTCACCCTGACCGCTGGGCCAGCCCTGACCGCGAAATGGTTGGCCCCACGCTTGTTCGAGTTCGCCCGGCTTCATCCGGACATCGAACTGCGGCTATCCGCATCGCTAAAGGTTGTCGACTTGCGGAGAGATGATGTGGATGCTGCGATCCGATTTGGGATATCTGACGACGCAGATCTGGCTTCTTACGCCGCCAGACCAGATTGGGTAACACCGATCATGACACCTGAATTGTATGATCGGTTCCAATCACCGGAAGCGCTGCGTGACGCGCCGCTGATATTTGATGATTCCCTCTTCAAAGTCGCTCCCGGATGTGATTGGCCGTCCTGGTTCCGCGCCGTTGGCATGTCGTATTCACCAGCTACGGGCACCCATTTTTCCCAACCCGATCACGCGATTGATGCAGCCTGCGCCGGTTTGGGGGTTGCACTGGGGCGGCGGCCTTTGATCATCAAAGATGTGAGCGAAGGTCGGCTTGTCGCCCCGTTCAAAGTCGCGGTACAGACTGAAGCACGGTTCCGCTTCATTTGCCTGCCCGAAGCTAAAGATCGCCCAGAGATCGCAGCTTTCCGAGATTGGTTCTTTGCAGAGATCGAAAAAACCGCGCATATGTGGGATGATTTTGAGATCATCCCCGAAAAGGAACTTGGACGCCCATGACCCGTTCCCGTGCGACCGCAATCGGCTTCGTCGCCGTCTTGCTGTGGTCCCTGTTGGCTCTGTTTACGGTCGGATCGGCGCCAACGCCGCCCATTTTGTTGAATGCTCTGTGTTTTTCGATCGGGGGAACACTGGGGCTGGTCTGGGTCGCTGCGACAGGTGGCCTGCGCCAGCTCGCGCAGATTTCCTGGACGACATATCTGTTTGGAACAATCGGCCTATTCGGCTACCACGCCCTCTATTTTTCGGCTTTACGTATGGCCCCCGCGGCCGAAGCGGGGTTAATCGCCTATCTCTGGCCCCTCTTGATCGTGCTGTTTTCGGGCCTTTTACCCGGAGAACACCTGCGCCTGGGCCACCTCATTGGAGCAAGCCTGGGATTTATCGGAGCAGCGGTGATCATCAGCGGTGGCGGGACCGGCTTTCAGGTTGAGCATCTGCCTGGCTATGGGTTGGCGCTGCTGTGCGCCCTGACGTGGTCGGGCTATTCCGTGTTGTCACGCCGGTTGGGCGATGTGCCCACGAGTTCCGTCGCCGTGTTCTGCGCCACAACGGCCATCGCGTCTTGGGTGCTGCATTTCCTGATTGAAGAAACGATTTGGCCCAACGGAACAATCGGTTGGGCGTCAGTCATTGCGCTGGGGCTGGGACCCGTCGGACTGGCATTTTATGTCTGGGATATCGGGGTCAAGCGTGGCGATATTCAAATCTTGGGCACGTCATCATATGCGGCCCCGATCTTGTCTACGCTTGTCTTGGTGTTGGCCGGGATCGCCGCCCCGTCCTGGGGTTTGGCGATCGCGGCTGTTCTTGTGACCGGCGGCGCCTTGATTGCGGCGCGCGCAAGCATGAACGCCTAGGACGACAGGCGCTGAATCTCTTCTTTGAGTTTCAGTTTCTGCTTTTTCAGCTGGGCGACGTGAAGGTCATCGATACCTGGCGAGCGTTGGGCTTCTTCTACTTCAAGACCGAGAATTTCGTGCTTTTTCTTCAGTTCCGTCAGATGTGCGCTCACGCTCATGGCGATCCTCCTTCTTGGTTTCATTTATCACGTAGGAATTTGACCACATCGTTTCCAGCCTGTCACGCTGCAGGCGCACAGAAATTACCAAAAATCCGACGAATTCGGCTGTTGATTGCCTATTGGCTGTGGAAAACCCCCAACGCGGCCCCGTCGCGCAGAACAGAGGTCACCTCTGGCGTGTAGCTGTCGCCATCTGCGGTGTGACGGTTTCCAAGATGCAGAACCAGCGGCGCGTGCAGACGGAAATCGGCGCGGCCCCCCTTGATGGCGCGCAGAATGACCAATTCGGCCGATCGACCCACCCTTGGCGCCAGTGGCAGCACCTCGACCGATCCCAAACGGCCTGCGCAGGCAGACAGCATATCCGGCAGGCGATTGGCCTTTTGGATCATGTGCATCTGACCCCGGTGCCCAAGCCGACGCGCGGCGGCATCAACCCAGCTGGATAGCGGCGTGTCTTCGCCCAAAGCTGTGCTGCGCCCCTGATCCTGCGCCGGGCTATGGGCACCCGCGCGGTAATAGGGCGGGTTCGCGATAACGTGATCGAACTGAACCTGCTTCAGATCTGTCGGCAAATCGGTCAGATCCGCATCAATCACCTTCAGTTCACACCCGTTTTCAGACGCATTTCGTCGCGCGAGATCGGCATAGGCGGATTGCAGCTCAACCCCGGTTGCCTTCAGCCCCGGAACACGGGCCATCAGGCACAGGATTGCGGCCCCTGCCCCGCACCCAAGCTCAAGCACGGATTGCCCTGTTTTTGCTGGCACCGACGCTGCCAGCAACACAGGATCAACACCCGCGCGATAGCCCGCACAAGGCTGCCACAGGCGCACGGCACCACCCAGAAAATTGTTGCACGTCAGCTCACTGTCAGAAAATTGCGTCATCGTCCCAATGGGATGTCGTTGTCACGCATCACCCGTTCTGCGCGGGTCAGATCGTCGGCCCGCACCATCAGCCTGCGCGGAAAGATTCCGATGCCCCCTTCGAGGATGCTCATATTTACGTCCATCTGAAAGCAGTCTATATCCTCGCCCTCAAGAAGAGCAGAAGCAAAGGCCAGGATTGTCGGATCGGTGCTGCGCAACAGTTCTTTCATGGGATGGATGTAAGGGCAAGGACCGCCGGAAGTCGAGCCTTGTATCAGGAGTTTGATGACAGTCAGCGCAATATCGAAACCGCATGAGCGTCTTGCCGAAATCCTGACGCAGGAAATGGAGGCCGTGAATGAGCTGATCCGCACCCGGATGGCCTCGGAACACGCGCCCCGCATCCCCGAGGTCACCGCGCATCTGGTCGAGGCAGGCGGCAAACGTCTGCGCCCGATGCTGACTTTGGCCGCCGCGCGCCTGTTCGGCTATGCGGGGGATCACCACGTCAAACTGGCCGCCACGGTTGAGTTCATTCACACCGCGACCCTGTTGCACGACGATGTTGTCGACGAAAGTGCCCAACGGCGAGGTCGGCCAACGGCCAACCTGTTGTGGGACAACAAATCCAGCGTTCTAGTCGGTGACTATCTGTTTTCCCGCAGCTTCCAGCTTATGGTTGAAACCGGATCGCTGCGTGTTCTGGACATCCTCGCCAATGCGTCGGCCACTATCGCCGAAGGCGAGGTGCTGCAGATGACTGCGGCGACCGACCTGGCCACGGACGAAGCCGTGTATTTGCAAGTGGTACGCGGCAAGACCGCTGCCTTGTTCTCTGCCGCAACTGAGGTTGGCGGCGTGATCTCGGGCGCGAGTGACGCGCAAATCAAAGCGCTCTACGACTATGGCGATGCGCTGGGGGTTGCCTTTCAGATCGCCGATGATCTGCTGGATTATCAGGGCGACAGCAAGGCAACCGGCAAGAATGTCGGCGACGACTTTCGCGAGCGTAAACTGACCCTGCCGGTGATCAAGGCAATCGCGCAGGCGACAGCAGATGAGAAAGCGTTCTGGGAACGTACAATCGGCAAAGGGCGTCAGCAGGATGGCGATCTGGATCACGCCCTGTCTCTGATGCACAAATACGCGACCCTGGATGCCACGCGGGCCGATGCGTTTGGCTGGGCCGCGCGGGCCAAAACAGCGCTTGCGGCGCTGCCGGATCACGAAATCCGCACCCTGCTAGAAGATCTGGCAGACTACGTGGTATCGCGTCTCAACTAATTCGGATCAACGGCCAGGACGGCCTCAGCCGTCCTTGGCAACCTCCAACGGGGCCGCGCCTTCTTCGTCCAGAACGACGTCCAGGCCAACCTCGATCTTGCGTCGGATGCGGTCGGGATCAGCCTCTCCATCGGTGTCTTCGGGATCGATGAAGGACAAGGCGCGTTTCCATTGAAACTCGGCCTCACGCGCCCGGCCAACCGCCCAGTAGACATCGCCCAGATGGTCGTTGACGACCGGATCGACGGGCATCAGCTCGACCGCGCGTTCCATGTGACCCACGGCCTCGTCATAGCGGCCCAGACGGAACAGAACCCAACCCAGACTGTCGATGATATAGCCGCTGTCGGGGCGTGCGGATGCGGCACGCTCGATCATATCCAACGCTTCATCCAGCTTTTCCCGGCGTTCGACCAACGAATAGCCCAGGTAATTCAGAACTTGTGGTTGGTCGGGGTTCAACTCAAGCGCGCGGCGGAAATCCGTTTCGGCATTGTCCCAATTCTTCAGGCGCTCATGCGAGATACCGCGGGCGTAGTGCAGGAACCAATTGCTGCCGGTGCCAGCCTCGGTCAGGCCGATGGCCGTGTCATAGGATGCAACGGCTGCGGCGTAATCCTCTTGCTGACGCAGAAGGTCGGCCAGGGCCACATGCACCGCAGGTAATCCCGGTTGCTGGATGGCCAGATTCTGCAGAACCTCGATCGCCGCCTCGGTCTTGCCCGATTGGCGCAGAACCTCGGCACGGCCCAATTCGGCGGCATGATGGTCAAAACTGTCTGGCGGCACCTTGCGATAAGCTTCGACCGCGAGATCGTGCTGGTCCAACTCTTCCAACAGCTCGGCGGTCATGAGGATCGCGTCGATATGATCTTCACGCAAAAAGCTTGCGATACGGGTGTAGAGCAGAACGTAGTCTGGCGCCGCCTCGGCGTTCAGGGCAGCCCCGACCGAGAAATAGACCTCGGCCATGCCATCCCGGGCGTTTTGCACATGGGTAAATGGCAACGTCTCACCCGCAGACAGGCGCGCGACATAGTTTTCGATGAACGGATCGTTGCCCGCCGCAAACACATCCGCCAGAAACTCCAGCGCATCCTCGTTGCGATCCAGTTGCGACAGAATCTCGGCACGCGCCAGGGCAGCCCGGCGCGAAAGGCGCGAGACGATACCGTCATCCGTGCTCAGGACCTCTTCGGCGTCTTCGAAATTGCCGACAGAGGCCAATGCCATTGCCTTGTGATAAAGCGCAAAGTCACGCAGCCCGTCCTGGGTTGCGACTTCGTCGAATTTCTCAAGGGCGCGGGACATTGCGCCTTCGCTCATATGCGCCCAGGCGATCATCAAGCCATCAACCAGCGGCCCGACGCCTTGCGTTTCGGGATCGCGCGCCAGCAGCACGTCCATCTGGTCGTTTGCAATCAGGTTGGCATATATCGCCATGCGCGCCGCCTGATTGGTCCCGGGGCCTTCATCGATAGCCTCGGCAACGGCCAGCGCGCCTGTAATATCGCCCAACGCAATGCGCGACAGCAGCACGCTTTCCAGCAGCTGTCTGTTCTCGCGATCAAAATCCAGAGCACGCGAATAATACCGCTCGGCCGCGATGTAGTCGCTTTCGTAGATGGCCTGACGCCCAGCCAGATAAGAGCCCGCGCCGGTATCGGCCAATGCCGGCACAGCAACCGACGAGGTGAGAAACACGGCGATCGCCGCGCGACGTACCAGAGGAAACACCAAAACCCTGCCTTATTGTCGTTGACTGACCGTAAAGCTAGGGCTTTGACTGGAAAGAGGCAATGGTGCAGCCTTCACGACCCCGCCATTGCCTGTGTTTTTGCCTACATGTTCGGATAGTTCGGCCCATCGCCGCCCTGCGGCGTGGTCCAGGTGATGTTCTGGCTTGGGTCCTTGATGTCACAGGTCTTGCAGTGAACACAGTTCTGGAAGTTGATGACGAATCGCGGCCCGTTCTCATCCTCGACCATCTCATAGACGCCTGCCGGGCAGTATCGTTGCGCCGGTTCGTCGTATTTGGGCAGGTTCACTTTGACCGGGATATCGGGGTCGGCCAGATGCAGATGGCAGGGCTGGCTTTCCTCGTGATTGGTCGCGGCAAAGGACACGTTGGTCAGGCGATCAAAGGACAGCACGCCATCGGGTTTCGGATAATCGATGGGCTGGTGCTTGCTGGCATCTTCAGTTGATTCCGCGTCATTCTTGCCATGACCCAACGTACCCAGCAGCGAAAAGCCCAGCGTGTTGGTCCACATGTCCATACCGCCCAGCATCAGCGAGGCGGTCAGGCCGTATTTCGACCAGAGCGGCTTGACGTTGCGCACTTTCTTCAGGTCGCTGCCAATGGCGCCCTCCCGCACGTCGGTCTCATAAGCCGTCAGCTCATCGCCCGCACGGTCGGCCTTGATGGCATCAAACGCAGCCTCCGCCGCGGCTTTACCCGACAACATTGCGTTGTGGTTGCCCTTGATGCGCGGCACGTTGACCATGCCCGCCGAACAGCCCAGCAACGCCACGCCCGGCGCGACCAGTTTCGGCATCGATTGATAGCCGCCCTCGGTGATCGCGCGCGCGCCATAGGCCACGCGCTTGCCGCCTTTCAGCAGCTCGGCCACCATCGGGTGATGCTTGAAGCGCTGGAATTCCATGTAGGGATACAGGTGCGGGTTTTTGTAGTTCAGGTGCACCACGAACCCGACATAGACCTGATTGTTGTCCAGATGATAGATGAACGACCCGCCGCCCGCGTTTTTTCCCAGAGGCCAGCCCATGGTGTGCGTGACAGAGCCTTCCTTGTGCTTGGCGGGGTCGATCTCCCAGATCTCTTTCATGCCTACACCGTATTTCTGCGGCTCTTTGCCCGCAGACAGGTCGTATTTGGCAATAACTTCCTTGGACAGCGATCCACGCACGCCTTCCGACAGGAACACATATTTGCCGTGCAGCTCCATCCCCGGTTCGGTGTTGGGGCCATACGACCCGTCGGGCTCCAGCCCAAAGACACCGGCCACGACGCCTTTGACCTCGCCGTTCTCGCCATAGACCAGCTCGGAACAGGCCATGCCGGGGAAAATTTCCACGCCCAGCTCTTCGGCCTGCTCAGCCATCCAGCGGCAGACATTGCCCATCGAGACGATGTAGTTGCCGTGGTTGTTCATCAGCGGCGGCATCGGCGCGTTGGGGATGCGGACCTGTCCGGCCTCGCCCAGCATGTAGAATTTGTCTTCCTTTACCGGAACATTCAGCGGTGCGCCTTTTTCTTTCCAGTCTGGGATCAGCGCGTCCAGCCCGCAGGGGTCAAGTACCGCACCCGACAGGATATGCGCGCCCACTTCCGAGCCCTTTTCCAGAACTACGACGTTCAGGTCGGCATCCAGCTGTTTCAGGCGGATGGCCGCTGACAGGCCCGCGGGGCCTGCACCCACGATCACCACGTCATATTCCATCGCTTCGCGTTCAATTTCGGCCATCGCGGGCTCCTTAGCTAACTTTCCGAATTGGCGCTTTCTTCATGCGGTCGGCGCAATATTGTTACCCGGCTGATTACATGGTCTGAGAGTCTTTGGTCAATCAAAACACGGCGTCATGTTGCTGCAATGCGGCAGATCAACCCTCTGGCGCGTCCCCCATCAGGTACCTTGGACCGCTTCCATGCGATTTGGCCCGGTCATCGGGGTTGTAAAGCCTGCATTTGGGCAGGCTCAGGCATCCGCAGCCAATGCAGCCATCCAGATTGTCGCGCAATCGCGTCAAGGTATCGATTCGCTCATCCAGGCGAGCCCGCAGCCCCGTGCTGATCTTCTGCCAATCTTGCGGCGTCGGAGTTCTGTTGCCAGGAAGGCCGGACAGCACCTCGCGAATCTCGGGCAGGGTCAGACCGAATTGCTGCGCGATCATGACAAAACTCAATCGCCGGATATCCGCCCGTTGGTATCGGCGTTGCCCGCCCGCATTGCGCCACGGCGCGATCAGGCCTTGTGCTTCGTAATATCGGATGGCCGAAACGGCCAACCCAGTGCGCCGGGCCAATGCGCCAATCGCCAACCCTTCGGATATCGCCATGTCACCGCCGCAAAAATACCTTGACCTAAAGTTAGGTTTAGAAATTACGGTGAGTCGGGACAAGCCTAAACTTGAAGGAGTTCCAATGATGGCTACGCTTGAACATACCAATTTCACCGTCCGTGACCCCAAAGCATCGGCCGCATGGATGGAGAAGGTATTCGATTGGAAAACCCGCTGGGAAGGTCCTGCCATTGCGGGCGGCTACACTGTACATGTGGGAGGGCCGCACACGTACCTTGCACTGTACAACCCCGGCAACCCCAAGCCACTGACAAACAGCAGCTATGACGTCGTGGGTGGGCTGAACCATGTGGGGGTACTGGTCGAAGACATCGACGCCACCGAAGCCAAGGTCAAAAAGGCGGGATTCGAGCCGCACAACCATGGCGACTATGAACCCGGCAGGCGGTTCTATTTCCGCGATGACAACGGGATCGAATTCGAGGTCGTTCAATATGATTGAGCTTTTGTGGCTTGGGGCTGACGCGCATCGCTGGCGGCGGGGCAAGCTGTTGGAACAACGCCACCGACGGCACCCGAGCCCGCCCAAGCGGCGTTAAGCCGCGAATTCGACGACCACGCCCCAAGACCTCTTGCAATTCGCGTGTCATTTGGGTCAGGTAATCTTCAACCTACACTTCGCCCCGGCGCTTTCGTGCGGCGGGGCTAATCAATTTCTACGTGGACGTTAAAAAGTATGGAAAAGATCCCCATGACGCCTGCGGGCTTCGGCGCGCTCGAGGCGGAACTGAAGAACCTGAAATCGGTCGAACGCCCCGCAATCATCGAGGCGATTGCCTCGGCGCGTGAGCTTGGCGATTTGAAGGAAAACGCCGAGTACCACTCGGCCCGCGAAAAGCAGGGCTTTATCGAGGGCCGCATCAAGGAACTGGAAGGTATTCTGTCGCTGGCGGATGTCATCGACCCGGCCAAGCTGTCCGGCGCGATCAAGTTCGGTGCCAGGGTCACGCTGGTGGATGAAGACACCGACGAGGAAAAGACCTGGCAGATCGTGGGCGAGTACGAAGCCAACATCGAAAAGGGCTTGCTGAACATCAAATCCCCCATCGCCCGCGCCCTGATCGGCAAGGACGAAGGCGACAGTGTCGAGGTACGCACCCCCGGCGGCGTGCGGTCCTATGAAGTTCTGAGTATCGAGTACGCCTGACCGGAGTGTCATGTCATGTCCGAGCCCAAGCCCGAACAAGAAACCAACCGACCGACATCGCTGGGCATCTACGACCGTCCGGGCCAGCCTGCCGTAACCGGGATCGAGATCGCGGCCATCGTGATCAGCGTTGTTTGGCTGATTGTGTCGGTCCTGTTTCTGGTGTTGCCCGAGCAATCGCAGGGCGGTGGGTTCTTGGTCACCTTCCTGGCCGTTTTCATGCCCGTCGCCATGATCTGGGTGGCGGCCATGGCCATGCGCGCCAGCCGCATCATGCGCGAGGAAAGCGCGCGGCTGCAAACCGCGATCGACGCGATCCGCCACACCTATGTCAACCAGCAGCAACGCGCCGCCAGTGCGTATGAACCGACGGTCGACAAGAAGCTGGATGAGATTGCCGAAACCACCAAAAAGACCGAAAGCGCAGTGGCGACCTTTTCATCTGCGCGCACTGAACCTGCCCGGGCCAAGTTGACCCAGCGCGAACCTGACGATCAGACCTCGCTGGAACTGGGCACGCAGGCCGAAGACATCGCGCCGCCTTTGACGACAGAAATCTTTATCCGGGCCCTGAATTTCCCGGAGACACAAGATGATGCCCGGGGATTTGACGCGTTGCGGCTGGCGCTCAAGGATCGCAAGGCCGCGCAATTGGTACAGGCCGCGCAGGATGTACTGACATTGCTGAGTCAGGAAGGCATCTACATGGATGATCTGCGCCCCGATATGGCCCGGCCCGAGGTCTGGCGGCAATTTGCCCAAGGCGCGCGGGGTCGGTCTGTGGCGGCACTGGGCGGGATCCGGGATCGGTCTTCGCTGGCGCTGACAGCAGCGCGGATGAAACAGGACCCGATTTTCCGCGATGCGACGCATCACTTTTTGCGCCGGTTTGACCATATGATCGTGGATTTCGAGCCTCAGGCCAGCGATGCGGACCTGACCGCATTGGGTGAAACGCGCACCGCGCGCGCCTTCATGCTGTTGGGCCGCGTGGCCGGAACGTTTGATTGAATGATCCCGCTATAGTCCAAAGCTACCATAGGGGATGAAACGCACCATATCGCCCTGCCGGATATCGCGCGCTCCGTCTTCGATTTCGACCAGCCCCTCGGCCCAGCTGAGCCCGCTGATCCGGCCCGATCCTTCCGAGCGGAAGACTTCGGCCTGACCGTCCCGAATGCGCGCCCGCAGATATTCGCGCCGCCCGGGTTTCTTGCGTTTCTCGAAAGCGGCTGGGACATCAAAACCCAGTGGGGTCTGCCAGCCCTCTCCGGCCATCAGGCCCAGCGCAGGGCGCGCAAAAATCAAGGTACAGACCATGGCGGCGACGGGATTGCCTGGCAAACCAAATACAGGGGTCTCCGACCACATGCCCAGCGCAAGCGGCCGTCCAGGTTTCAGCGCGATACGCCATTCGTGCATCGCACCGGCCTCTTGCAACAGGGCCGAAACGTGATCTTCATCCCCGGCTGAGGCCCCGCCACTGGTTAAGATGACATCCGCTTGCTGTGCGGCAGCGTTCAGCCTTTCGCGTAGTCCCTGCCTGTCATCATTCACCCGACCCATATCCACCGGTACAAAGCCCATCTGTTCGATCATGGTCAGCAGCATGGGACGGTTGGCGTCATAGATCTGGCCCGCGCCTGCGGAATCCCCAACCTCAACCAGTTCGTCCCCGGTGGACAGAACGGCAACACGCAGAGGGTCACGGACCGGGACCTGAGAAATTCCAACTGCGGACAGCAGGGCCATATCGGCAGGCGTCAGCCTGCGCCCTGCGGTCAGGGCGATATCGCCTTGTTTCACATCCTCACCCGCGCGCCGCGTATTGGCGTTGGCTTTCAGAGGGCCGCGAAACGCAATGTGCCCGTCCTGGACCGTGACGTCCTCTTCCAGAATGACCGTGTCGATCCCATCCGGCAGCGCCGCACCGGTCAGCACACGCAGGGCATGGCCTGCAGGAACAGTGCCTTCAAAGGCACCTCCGGCGGCTGCGCGACCTTCGATCAGGGGCAGAACGTGGTTTCCTTCGGACCTGCCACCGGCAAAGCCATAGCCGTCAACGGCAGTATTGGGGTTTGGCGGGTTTGATCGGGCTGCCACCACATCCTGCGCCAGCACGCGGCCCGCAGCGTGACTTAGCGGTATAACAGAGGCCGCGGTGACCGGCCGCAAACGGCTTTGCAAATACTGCAACGCCGTGTCCACGGGCGTCCATTCAACCCCCGCAGGCAATGCAAAACAGTCATTCTTCAAAGGCGGCGGCGCAAAATCGGGTGGTCGGGTCATTGGCCAGCGTCCTTTCCCAGCCCAACCTCTTGCAAAATGAAATCGGCTATGCGTGGCGTGGCGTTCAAATCAAAGACCGGACGATCCAGTTCCAGTGGCACATCGCTGGCCACAGCCCGGATCGAGCTGTCCTTTGGCGCGATCAGCGGATTGCCCGGTTCTGCGCGAAAGGCCTCGACCTTGGGGTGTGGTTCGCGTTTATACCCTTCGATCAAAACAAGATCGACCGGCGACAACCGGGTCAACAGATCGGAAAGCGTGGGCTCGGGCGCGCCGCGCAATTCCTGCATCAAAGCAACACGGTGACCCGAGGCCAAAAGAACCTCGGACGCGCCAGCGGCGCGGTGGCGGTAGGAATCCCGCCCGGGTTGGTCCACGTCAAAGGAATGGTGCGCATGCTTGACCGTCGAGACCGAGAATCCGCGACCGGCAATCTCGGCGACCAAACGCTCCATCAACCCGGTTTTGCCAGCGTTCTTCCAGCCGGTAACGCCGTAAATTTTCATAGCTGCTCCAGCATGTGTTGCGCGGTCTCAAGGTCCTCGGGCGTGTTGACGTTGAAGAACGGGTCAAAGGGATCGGCGGGAAACAGCGCCTCGCGCCCGTTATGCCGGTCGGTCCACAAAACCACCTTGCGCAACCCGTCATTCAACGCCGCACGCAGATCGTCGCGCAGCGCCACGGGCCACAGCCCGAAGGTCGGGTGCCGGTTGACCTGTTTTCCCCCACCGGATTTCAGCGCCTCTTCGCCCGTGCGCGGAGTCGTGGCCAGAACCAAAGGATGTTCCTGCCCCTCTGCGGCAGCCGTCAGTCGCGCCGCAAGATCGACCGGAAAAAACGGCGTATCCGCTGCCGCAGTTACTATGGCTTCCACGCCCTGCTCGGCGGCCCAGTCGAGGCCTGCCAATACTCCGGCCAGCGGCCCGGCAAACCCATCAACAGAATCGGCAACCACCGGCAAGCCAAGATCAGCAAACCGGGCAGGATCCCCATTTGCATTCAAGGCCAACCCATCAACCTGTGGCCCCAACCGGGCAATGACATGCGCCATCAGGTTTTGACCGCCAACCTGCAGCAATCCCTTGTCGCCACCGCCCATGCGCGTGGCTTGGCCACCGGCCAGAATAACTCCCATCGGGCGCTGCATACACTTCCCCTGACTTACGACCTTTGTCCGACGCACAGTTTCAACAAATGCGCGCGGGATCAATTCAATTGGAACGCGGTTGGATAGATGTGATGGAGCAGAAACAACCACAAGATCAACGTGCCAATCGACAGGAATGACGTGGCCGACACCGTATGCGCCGCCAGAACGGGTTCCTGATCATAGTGTTTTGCCAACAGAAAGATGTTCTTTGCCGTAGGCACCGCCGAGGACACGACAGCCGCGATTGTCCAAAGCGGGTCCAGCCCAACAAGATGCGCCGCCAGCAAGACCAACCCCGGCGCGATGATCAGTTTGGTCAGCGACAAAAACAGGATCAGCGGGCCTGTCTGCACAACGGTGCGCACGCTGGTGGTAAACCCGATCGCAAACAGGGCAACGGCTGCCAGCGCCTGGCTGAGCAGTTCAAGGTAATCTCCGACCGCACTGGAAAAACCCAACCCTGTGAAGGAATAGGCAACCCCCAGCAAGGTCGCGGCGATGATCGGATTTTTCAGAACATTCAAGAGGATCTTGTGGATCGGCGTCTTCTGCTGTCCGTCTTTGGCCGACGTGCTTTCCAGTATTGTTGTGAAGATCAGCAACAGCGTCGCGACAACCAAATTGGCCAGCACCGCCGGTAACGCACCCTTGGAGCCGAAGATCGCATGCAGTACCGGCAGGGCAACCAGCGCCGTGTTTGACGCAACCGCCGCAAAGGCCGCGACCGTGGCCGAGCCGACCTGCATCTTCAACACGGTCTGAAACCCGAAAAACAGCAGCATGAACAGCAAAACCAGCGTTCCGCCATAGGCGATGTAGAACCCGGCGTTGAGCAGGTTGGCGAACTCTTCCTGCCCGATCAGATAGAACATGATCGCGGGGATCAGGACGTAGACGGCGAACTGAACCAGTGCTTCGGATGTGTCCTTGCCCAGCAAATTGGTCCAGGAAAACGCGTATCCGGTCAGGATCACCGCAAATACCGGCGCTATGAGGTTAACAAGCTCCATGGGTCACCATAGGTCATATCATACGGATATTGCGACGATTTGTTTGCCCGGGCAGCGGGTCACGCGCCTTTTCTGCGGTGCTTTTTGTCCTCGGCCGCGACGCTGGCCGGATCAATATCACGCTCCAGACGGTCTTCGCCCGACAGGCACACGAAACGCTGCCCTCGCATGCGCCCGATCAGAGTCAGGCCGACCTCGCGCGCGATCTCTACACCCCAGGCGGTAAAGCCGGACCGGGATGCCAGCACCGGGATACCCATCATTGCCGTCTTGATCACCATCTCCGATGTGAGGCGCCCGGTAGTATATAGGATCTTGTCGGCTGCCCCCTCGCATTCCGACAGCATCCAACCCGCGATCTTGTCGACGGCGTTGTGGCGGCCCACGTCCTCCATATAGACCAGCGGACGGTTCTCATGGCACAGAACAGTACCGTGGATCGCGCCCGCCTCAAGGTAGAGCGACGGGGTTCGGTTGATCTTGGCCGCCAGATCATAAAGCCAAGATGTGCGCACCGAAACCTGCGGCAGGCGCACGTCTTCAAGCCCTTCCATCATATCGCCAAAGACGGTTCCAACCGCGCACCCGCTGGTACGAGTCTTTTTCTTGAGCTTGTCCTCATACGAGGTTTCCCGCTCGGTCCGGACCACAACGGTTTCAAGATCGTCGTCATAATCGACCCGTGTGATCGCGTCATCCGCATGCAGCATGCCCTGATTGCGCAAAAAACCCAACGCCAGATACTCGGGGTAATCCCCGATGGTCATGGCTGTCACGATTTCCTGCGCGTTCAGAAAAATGGTCAAAGGGCGTTCTTCAACCACCGAAATTCGGCTGACTTCACCGTTTTGGTCAAAGCCGTCGACCGCGCGGGTCAGCCGGGCTGCGCCGGGATCGGGGGCAATGATATATTCCGAAAAATCCAGTTCCGTGGCCAATTGCAACCCCTTCCCAAGATCGCTACTGCTGCTCGTGTCACCATAGGATTTAGCCATGGCAAGCTCCACATCCAAATCATACTTCTGGAAGGGTTTTCGGGACGGAACCCCGTTTGTCTTTGTGGCTATGCCCTTTGGTCTGCTGTTTGGCGTTTTTGCCACCGAGGCCGGTTTGGATGTGGTGCAGACCCTTTCCTTTAGTGCAACCGTTTTTGCCGGGGCGGCGCAGTTTACCGCGCTGCAATTGCTGGGCGAGGGCACGCCGACCCTTATTGTCCTGATCTCGGCCCTAGCGGTGAATCTGCGGGTTGCGATGTATTCCGCCTCGCTGACGCCTTATCTGGGTGGAGCGCCCCTGTGGCAACGCGCCTTTGCAGCGTATCTGATCGTGGATCAATCCTATGCCTGTTCTATCGTTCAGTTCGAGAAAGAGCCGGAAATGACAGTGCCCCAGCGGGTCCGGTATTTTGTGGGCTCCGTCTCACCCATCACTCCGCTGTGGATTTTGGGAACCTATCTCGGAGCGGTTCTGGGGGCGCAGATACCCGAAAGCTGGGCGCTGGATTTTGCGCTGCCGATCACTTTCCTTGCAATGATCGGACCTATGATGCGGACCATGGCACATGTGGTTGCGGCACTGGTTGCCATCATCGTCGCTTTTCTGACCGTGGCCGTGCCGTTTAATCTGGGCCTGCTTATCGCCGGGGCCGCGGGGATGATGGCCGGGGCACAGGCGGAACTCATGCTTGCGCGGAGAGCGTCATGAACGAGCTTACTCCAACCACCATTTGGATAATAATCCTGGGTCTGGCCATCGGCAGTTATGTGCTGCGATTTACGTTCATCGGCATCGTGGGGGATCGCCCCATGCCACCATGGCTGCTGCGCCACCTGCGCTATACCGCAGTGGCGATCATTCCGGCGTTGATCGCTCCGCTTGTTGTCTGGCCAGCCGCCACCGAAGGACAACCGGACATGCCGCGCATGGCCGCAGCTGCTGTTGCGCTGGGGGTCGGAGTGGTGACAAAGAACGTGCTGGCCGCGATCTTTTCCGGCGCGGCCACGCTTTATGGTTTGCTGTACCTAGTTGGCTAGCGCCGTGTCCAATTGATTGAGGCGGGCATTGTTGGCCGCCAGACCTTTTTGCAGATCGGCATCGTCGTTTTCCCGGTATTCCGTGGTCGTCACACCGGGGATCTGGCCGAATTGTTCGGACAGTTTGACCGGGAAAAACGTGACATCGATCTGCTCGAACCCGGGTACCTGCTGCAAAATGCGTGATGTCGAATTTGCACAATATGCGCCTGCGACGGGGCCGGATTGCTTGGCCAGTTGCAGCGCGATTTCGGCCTGCTGCGGGCTGACCTCGATCGTTTGCACCAGTGCATAATGCGTTTCGCGGGCGTGCGAACTGCGATAGGCGCGTTCCACCGCAGGCGTGATGCCATACAGCACGTCATCGCGAATCGGCACAACATCGGCGCGGAACGAACCTGCGGGATCAAAGATAACCCGTTCACTGCCCCCGATCATCAGCGACGTGTGCGCCCCTGATCCGGTGCGCGTGTTGATCATCGTATAAAGCGTCAGCGTCGACGGCCCCGGGTCACGGTAGGAGCGCGCCACAATCTCGGACTGATCGGCTTGCGGGCGCGTTGAACCGGCGCAGCCTGCCACTGTTGCTGCCAACAGGCAGGCAATCAATATCCTGAACACGGATGCCCCCGATCCGGATTAAGACGCAAAGACCGCCAGAAACACGCAAAAGAGCGCGACAGCAACAACGAACCAAGTTGTAAATTTGATGAAACCGTCAAAAGTTTTGGTTTGAACGGTGATGTCCATCTCGCCGTGTTTGTGTTCAGCCATATCGAAAGATTCCCAATTCGCGTGTTTGCAGGGATGGATAATCGAATTATCCGGGCCTGTCACGACGTCATTCGCGCGCAGGGGGCGCAAAGATCGAACAGCCCGGATAGCCATAGCCCCAACGCCAGGGCAAACCGCTGCAGGGTCCGCCACCAAAGCGGACGGCCAGATACATCGCTTCGCCCGTGATGGAATGGACCGAGCGGATCTGATCCGGGGTCATGTCATATCGGATGGCGTATTCGTCGGCATGCGCCTCACCATGGTCTTTTACACAGGCGCGCAAGGTTTCATCGGCAGACAGGCGCGCGTCAAAGCTGTCTTCGGCGCGCAAGGCCCCTCCGGCATTGTGATAGGCGCGGTCATGCGAGACGCAGCAATATTCCCAAGGCGGGTGCGCCTCGTAAAACGCGCCAAATTTCGGGAACGTATCTGCAACCAGGCGCCAGCTTGAGGATAACCCGCCTGAACATCCGTCGGTTTCAAACGGCTCTAGATCCGATTGATCGCGAATTTCAATCAAAGCGCGATGTGCGGGCATTTCGACATTGCGCATCAGGTCTTGCGCTGCAACAGGGTACGCCAAACCGACAAGAACAAGCGCGCAACTATGGGCTTTCATCGCGCATCTCTTGAGTGTCGACGGACAAGCCAAAAGTGGTGGCCAGCCACAGCAGGATGCGTTCACCCGGCCCCATCTCGGCCCGCACGCGCAACACTTCGTTGGCCATGGCAGGGCGGTCAGTGATCAACCCGTCCACGCCCATTGAGGCCAAAGCCGACATTTGCAACGGATCGTTCACTGTCCAGACATAGATGTCTTTCCCGGCGTCCTGCACTTGCCGCACCAAACCTGGGGAAACCGTGGCTGCGTTGACCGCAACAAAATCACCGTCGAGCCCGGACAGATCGCCTACGGCCGTGGCCGCCAGCACCCCGGCGCGCCACTCGGGGCGCAGTTCCTTCATCTTTTGCACCGCCGGATATTTCAGGGACATCGTGGCGATATCATCCTGCATCTCAAGCTCTTCCACGATACCGGCGACGCGATTTTCCAGTTCGACATCGTGGCCATAATACTTGAGCTCGATAATGACCTTGGCCTTGCCCTTGGCCGCACGCAGAACATCGTGCAGCGTGGGGGCACGTTCATCAGCGTATTCAGGATCGAACCAGCTGCCTATGTCGATGGCCGCCACATCGTCCATCGTGGCGTCCCAGACCTTGGTCGGGACACCGGCGAGCTTCATGAAGTCGCTGTCATGGGCAATGATGACGACGCCATCAGCCGTTTCCTGCACATCGATCTCGACCCAATCGGCACCATCCTCGATGGCCTTCAGGACCGAAGCCATTGTGTTTTCGGGCCGCAAAGCCGCGGCCCCGCGATGGCCGATCACCTCGGCCCGATCCGGGGCCTGAACCCGTTCCAGCAAGGCTTGCCCGGACCACAGGCCAAAGATGACTGCGCCAATAGCGACGGCAACGGTGACCAAGGCAGGCGTTCTGAGATTGCCCGGTTCAGGATGCGGAACTGCATCGGTCCTGGGTTCAAAGAAGCCGTCCAGCAATACAGCCAACGCGCCCAACGCAATGGCCGCCAGAACCAGCCCGGCCAGCGACCAAAGCCCGGCGACAATCAGGCTGAGCATCAGCGCGAATTTCAGGTTTACCCCATCCTGCAAGGGCACCAGGGCGAACATAATACCTGCGATGGTCGCAATAACCGCAGCAATCGCAAAACGCGCGACAAGCCAGAGGACAAGTTCCACCTTAAGCTGGCCGCGCTTGCCCTGCATCCGCTCGGCGCTTTCGGTGAATGCATTCGAAGGCGTGCAATTCTCAAACAGCACAAGATGCAGGCCCAAGGCCCAAGCTGACAGCCTGCGGATCAGGACCCAGGCCATTGCAGCGACAACCAGACCGATCAACGCGACCGCGACCCAAAAGGCCGGCGGGTGAAAGGTCAGATAATAGTTGATGTCATATTCCGTCAGCGTCCACCAAGCGATCACCCCGGCCACGGCGACAAAGGGCAAAGCCAACGCCAGCACACGCAGGATCAACCGCACCGCAAAGCCAAAAAGCGCTGGCAGGCGCGACAGGATCAAAGCGATCGAGGAACTGCCCGCCCGCCATGGATCACTTTCCCCCATGCGCAACGACCCCGCCATGACGGAAAAGACGAACACCTCGGCCAGCAGAAACAGGCTCAGCACCACAACTGTCGCGATAAACCCTGCCGGGGACAGGAGGAACATAGCGATATCCTGATCGGTCAGCGCGGTCTGGTTGGACAGCGAAACCGCGAAGTTCACCGCAACCGCCACACCCGGTGCAATCAGGGCGATCAGCAGCAGCCGCACAGCGATATAGATCGGAACAAACACCCGGCGACGTGCCCATGCCCCGGCATAGGCTTTTGTTACGCTTGAGAAATTGGTCACGCGCGACCCTCCTGAATGACGCACTCATTCAAGGCCGCGATTGCGTGAATTGCAAGTCGGAGTGTCAGCTTTCCTGCAGATCCGCCGCCAGCCGGAATCCGATACGATTGGCCGGTTTATCCTCGACCGATTTCGGCAGGGCGCGCAGCATCACGTTCAGCTGGCTGACATGCTGCACCAGCTGCGTTCTGGCCCCTGACCCGTCCGAGCCATAAAAAGTGATAACATCGGGATCAAAATAGCCCATGCCTTCGATCCGCATTACCCCGGCATCACCGCCAGTGAACCCCATGGCAACCTCGTGATCACCATCCAGCGTCTTTTCGAAATTCTGGATATAGAGGATCAGACGTTCATAGGCCCATTGCGCCGGGCTTTTGCTTTCGACCGGCTTTTTCAGCGGTTCGGGCAGCGTCTTTGACCCGGATTCCGCATTTGGATTGGCATGAACCTCATAGCAACGCGGCAATGCTGCGGCTTCTGCGGCCTCGGCTGACGTTTCAATCTCATCCTGCATGGCTCTACCCTTTGCGCTGAAATTCCCAGGCCCCGTCCGCGCGGCGCGTCCGGGTGACAGCATCAATGTGGTAGAGATGATTGAGGTGTGCAACAGCTTCGACCAGCGCCAGCCCGTATTCGCCGGCTTTGATCGGGCGTTTGAACAGGGCGTTGAAACACTCAGCCGCCGTTCTTGGCTGATCCAGATCGCTCAGCAGGCGATCCAAAGCACCATGGTGGTTGTCGATCAACTGGCGCATTCGGACGGGCAACCCGGTGAACGGCAATTTATGCCCACCCAGTACCAATTGATCTGGCCGCGCCAAAGGCTGCAAGCGTTCACAGGATTCAAGCCAATCCGCAACAGGGTCCGCCATCGGTTCCGTTGCGTAGACCCCTAGGTTCGAACTGATCGAGCTGAGGATCTGATCCCCGCTGAGAACCAGATTGTCATCGCGGCTCCAGAATGTGGCATGTTCCGGCGCGTGGCCGTTGCCGATATGCACGTCCCAGTCGCGCCCGCCCATGCGGATCACATCGCCCTGTTTGACCCGGGTAAAGCCCAGCGGCATCGGGTAAACAACGTCGGCAAAGTTAAAAGGCCGCTCGGCCTTCCGCTTGGAATAGACGTCCTCGGCCATACCTGCGCTGCGGTAGTAATTCAGCGTCTCTTCGGGCCAGTTTTCCTGCACGTCCAGCGTCAGCATCCGGGCAAACAGCCATGCGGTGCGCGTGGTCACCAGTTCGGCGCCATGTTTCGACTGGAACCAGCCCGCATTGCCCACGTGATCGGGGTGGTGATGGGTCACCACCACGCGCCGAACGGGTTTCCCGCCCAAAGCGCCTGCCATCACGGTTTCCCACATGGCACATGTCTTTTTCGACGACATGCCTGTGTCGACTATGGTCCACCCGTCGCCGTCATCCAGCGCATAGACATTTACGTGATCCAGTGCCATCGGCAGCGGCAGGCGAATCCACAGCACACCTTGGGCAATTTCCAACCATTCGCCCGGAGCGGGTGGCTCGGACCACGGGTAGCGCAGGGTGAGCTGTGTATCTCCGTCCATCAGACCGCCATTTCCTCAATGCTCAGCGCAAAAAGATCATCCGCGCCTTTTTGAGCCTGTGCCAACAAGCCGACATGTTCCGGCAACATAGCGTTGATGTAATAGCGCGCAAGCTTGGCGCGCGGTCCATCGGGATCAGCCAAAGCGGCTGACAAATGGTAGTGCCCGCCCAGCACCCGCGCAAACGCACCAAGATAGGCCGACGCTCCGGCGAACCGGTCAGCCATCTGTGACTGGGCAACCAACCACTCGGTCGCTTCGCGCAGCGACTCTGTCGCCTCCCAAACCGGACCGGCAAGATCGGGCAGCGTGGCGCGGGCGCGTTCGGCCTGATCTTCGATCTCGTCCAACAGGCGCGAGGCGGCATCGCCCCCGTCCATCATCTTGCGCGCAACAAGGTCCATCGCCTGAATGCCATTGGTGCCCTCATAGATCGCGGTAACGCGGACATCGCGGTAATACTGCGCGGCGCCGGTTTCCTCGATGAATCCCATGCCGCCATGCACTTGAACACCCGTCTCAGACACGCGCATCCCGGTATAGGTTCCGAACGCTTTGCAGATCGGAGTCAGCAGCGCCGCGCGCGCGGTCCAATCGGCATCTCCGGTCGCCTGCGCCATGTCGATGGCTGCGGCGTTGGCCAGCAGGATCGCGCGGGACGCAAAGACATCCGCGCGCATGTCCATCAGCATCCGGCGTACATCGGCATGGTCGATAATGGTGCCCGAGGGCGTCTTGCCCTGTTTGCGCTCCAACGCATAGGCCAGCGCGTGTTGATAGGCCCCTTCGGCCGCGCCGACACCCTGCCCGCCAACACCAAGCCGCGCGTTGTTCATCATGGTGAACATGGCCGCCATGCCGCGATGTTCTGGGCCGACAAGCCAGCCCTTGGCCCCGTCATACTGCATCACACAGGTGGGTGAGCCATGCAGGCCCATCTTGTGCTCCAGTGATACAACTTTCAGATCATTGGCAACGCCTGGATTGCCGTTCTCGTCGGGGATGTATTTCGGCACCAGAAACAGCGAGATCCCCTTGGTCCCCGGCACTCCATCCGGCAGGCGCGCCAGAACCAGATGGCAGACGTTTTCGGTAAAGTCGTTGTCACCCCATGAGATATAGATCTTCTGACCAGTGACAGCGTATGTGCCATCCCCGTTCGGTTCGGCCTTTGAGGTCAGCGCACCCACATCTGAACCCGCTTGCGGCTCGGTCAGGTTCATGGTGCCCGACCATTCACCCGCCATCATCTTAGGCAGATAGAGTTCTTTCAGCGCATCGCTCGCATGATGTTCCAGCGCTTCGATCTGGCCCTGGGTCATCAACGGCGCAAGCTGTAGTGACAGGCAGGCCGCGCTCATCATCTCGTTCACGGCTGTCGTCAGGGTCATGGGCAGGCCCATGCCGCCATATTCCGGATCACCGCTCATCCCGATCCAGCCGCCTTCGGCGATGGCCTTCCAGCCTTCGGCATATCCGGGCGACGTGCGCAACACGCCGTTCTCCAGATGCGGATGTTCCAGATCACCGGGACGCTGCAGCGGGGCCATGACCTCTTCGCACAGTTTGCCTGCCTCAGACAGAATGGCCGTGGCCACGTCCGAGCTTGCCTCAGAGAATTTCTCGGTCTCGGCGATCTGGCCATAGCCGATCACATTATCCAGCAAGAACTGATAGTCAGAGATTGGAGCGCGAAAAGGCATGGTTCCCCTCGGAGTTGTTCACGTGCGGGCTTGGATTCCATCAGCCACGCCGGTATTTGTCTGGCTTGGCACGATTACCTACCCGTCCCTGTGCTGCAATCAACCAAAACGCCGCGTCACGACCCATGATCCCATATCACACCGAATATCTGACGCCTGACCAGGCGGGGCTGGCGCAGGCCGCTGATCTGATCCGGCAGGGTCAGCTGGTCGCCTTCCCGACCGAGACGGTCTATGGGCTGGGCGGCGACGCCCGGAATGGTGAGGCCGTGGCGGCGATCTATGCGGCCAAGGGGCGGCCCAGCTTCAACCCGCTGATCGCGCATGTCGCCTCGGCCGACGCGGCCCGGCGCTTTGTAGAGTGGTCTGATCAGGCTGAACAGCTGGCCTCTGCGTTCTGGCCCGGCCCCCTGACACTTGTGCTGCCACTGCGACCCGACCATGGCGTATCGTCACTGGTCACGGCGGGGCTGGACACTCTGGCCGTGCGTGTCCCGGCCCACCCCACGGCACGCGCCCTGCTGCAAGCGGTGGATGGCCCAGTCGCCGCACCGTCGGCCAACCCCTCGGGACGGATCAGTCCCACCACGGCTGACCACGTTGCCGCGGGTCTGGACGGCAAGATTGCGGCCATTCTGGATGACGGCCCATGCGGCGTTGGGTTGGAATCCACGATCGTTGGACTGGCCGAAGACCCCATATTGCTGCGCCCCGGTGGAGTTGCCTTGGAAGACATCGAACGGGTTCTAGGCGCAGAATTACACATTCATCAGGCCGGGGATCTGTTAACCGCGCCGGGTCAGTTGCAATCCCACTATGCCCCCGATGCCCCAGTGCGGCTGAACGCAGATGCGCGTCAGGGTGAAGAGATCCTGCTGGGCTTTGGTCCGGTGGAATGTGATCTGAACCTGTCGGCGGATGGCAACCTGACCGAGGCCGCCGCTAACCTTTTTGCGGCCTTGCACCAACTGGACGGGTCCGGCCGCCCGATAGCAGTGACGCCGATCCCGAATTCGGGCCTTGGGGTGGCGATCAATGATCGTCTGCGCCGGGCCGCAGCGCCCAGACCCTAGGCGCGGCCTGCGCTGGCCGACAGGGTCAGCGGGTCAACGCCCAACGTGGCCAGGGCGGCCTCCCATTTCTCATCATCAGGCAGATCATAGACGAGCTTCGCGTTTGCATCGGTGGTCAGCCAGCCATTCATGGCGATCTCATCCTCAAGCTGGCCCGGTCCCCAGCCGGAATAGCCCAACGCGACCATCGAATTCAGCGGCCCCCGCCCCGAGGCCAGATCCTCAAGCACATCCAGCGTCGCCGTCATGCTGAAATCCGAACTGATATGCATCGAATGCAGGTTCGCCTCGTAATCCGACGAATGCAGCACAAATCCGCGCGACATCTCGACCGGTCCGCCAAAATGCACCAGCCGCTCTCCGACAACCGGGACAGAGCAGGCAATGTTGAGCTGTTCCAGCAGGGCCTTGATGCGCAGGTCCGAGGGTTTGTTGATGATCAGACCCATCGCACCGTCATCTGCATGGCTGCAAATATAGACGACCGAGTGTTCGAAACGCGGATCGCCCATGCCGGGCATCGCAATCAGCAGTTTGCCTGTCAGATCCATATGGGCGAGACTCATTCCTCGGGGTCCGTCTAACAATGGCCCCCTGAGGCGGGGATTTGCAAGAGATCAGCCCGGATTCTCGCAGATTTCATCTTTCTGACCCGAACGTGACTTGGCAATTGCGCCCGCGGCGCGCATTTATAGGCCATGACCACAGTTTGGAAACCCGCAGCGGCGGCTTTGGCCGCAACCTTTTGTCTCAGTACCCCTGCCTTTGCGCAGGGCCTGGATCAGCTTGTGCAGCTTGAGGTTCTGGAGGGTGGCAAAACCGCCAATGGCACCGTTCAGGGGGCGTTACGCCTGACACTGAAGGACGGATGGAAGACCTATTGGCGCGCGCCCGGCGACGCGGGTATCCCACCGCAATTCACCTGGAAGGGTTCGGGCAATGTTCAGGATGTCTCGATCACATGGCCCGCGCCGAGTGTGATTGACCAGAACGGGTTGCGCTCGATCGGATACGAGAACGAGCTGGTCCTGCCTGTCGAAATCACGCCAAAGAACCCGGCAAAGCCCGTGCGGCTGCGCGGCGAGATGGATCTGGGTGTCTGCAAGGATGTCTGCGTGCCCGGCCGGCTGGACATTGACCACACGTTGCGCGCGGATGCAGATCGCAACCCCCAGATTGCCGCCGCTCTGGCCCAGCGCCCCTATTCGGCGCGCGAGGCCGGTGTGTCTCGTGCAGCTTGCCACCTGTCCCCCACGTCGGACGGGATGCAGATTGAGGCCCGCATCACCATGCCCTCGGCCGGTGGGTCCGAGGTTGCAGTGATCGAACCTGGCAACCCAATGCTGTGGGCGTCGCAGCCCCAGACGGAACGACAGGGCGATACCTTGATCGCCCGGTCCGAAGTGGTCAATGCCTCCGGGCAGCCCTTTGCGCTGGACCGGTCCGAAGTGCGGATCACTGTCCTTGGGGCAAAACACGCCGTCGACATAATCGGGTGTACCGCAGGCTGATGGCATGAGCCGGATGCCCAAGATCGGTGCGCTGGCCGTGCTTGTCCATCAGGATCAGGTTTTGCTGGTGCAACGTCGCAAACAGCCCGACGCGGGACTTTGGGGCTTTCCCGGCGGGCATGTCGAATGGGGCGAAACCGTGCTGCAGGCTGCCGCGCGGGAATTGCTGGAAGAAACCGGCGTCATGGCAGAACCCTTGGCCTATCTGGACAATCTGGACCTACTGCTGCGCGACGAAACGGGTCAGGTACAGACGCATTTCCTGCTTGTTGGGGTCGCCTGCCGATATCGATCCGGCACCCCGATTGCAGCGGACGACGCAGAAGACGCCCGCTGGTTCCCGGTTGATCGGGTTTTACAGGGCGATTTGGCGATGAGCGACCGGGTGCCGGACCTGCTGCGCAGCGCTCTGCGCACCGGGCTGGCCTAGCTGCGGCCCGAAAGGCGGCTATAGAATAATCCGGACAAACCCATTCCGATCAGCAGGATGACGCTGGCACCGACGGCAAACACCCCCAGCCCCATCTGCAAGGCACCAAGACCATCCGCGCCCGGATACAGGCCTGACAAGAACCCGATGGGCGCGCCCATCAGCGCGGGCCAGATCATTGAAATCGCAAGCCACAGGGTCAAAACAGCAGTCATGCTGGTGACAATACCCCGCACCGCACGATCCGGCGCGCGCATCGCCCGGCGCATCGCTGTCATCGGGCGAGATACATCGTTCAGAATGGCCAGCAAGGCCGGCACCAGCAGCAACACCAGCAGCATTCCGAACCCAAGACCATAGACCAGCGTGATCACGGTCGGCTTGAGGAACTGCGCCTGTTGCGAGCCCTCATAGAGCAAGGGCGTCAGTCCCAGAACCGTGGTCAGCGTGGTCAGCATCACGGGCCGCAGCCTGTCGGCTGTGCCTTCGACAATGGAAGGCACAAGCCCGCGTTCCTTCTGGTAACCGTCAATTGTCGTGACCAGCACAATCGAGTCATTGATGATGATCCCGGTCATCCCCAACAGGCCAACCACGGTAAACATGCTCAGCGGCACATCCCAGATGTAATGCCCCCAGATGGCCCCGACCAAGCCAAACGGGATGATCGACATGACAACCAGCGGTCGTGTCCAGCTGGCAAATACCCAGGCCAGGACCAGATAGATACCGGTGAGGCACAGGATCAGACCGGACCCGGCCTCGGCCAGGAACTCGTCTTCCTGTTCGCTCAAGCCCGCCATGCGCCATTCGACCTGACGCTCGGCCGCGATCTCGGGCAGGATATCTTCGCGCATGGCGCGCCCGATCTCGGCAGCCTGCACAGGGTCGTCTTCCGAGATATCGCCGTTCACAGTGATGACCCGCAGACCATTCTCGCGCCGCACGGTGGAAAAGCCCGACTTGCGCTCGACCGAGACGATATCGGCCAGGGGCACATAAACACCATCTGGCGTGCGCATCAGAGTGCGTTCCAGGAAATCCGCAGTCAGCTCGCCTTCGGGCAACTCGACCCGGATCTCGGCACTGCGGGGACCATCGGGGAAGGTCGCAGCCTCGATCCCGTTCAGGCGATCACGCAGCACCCGGCCCAGAGTTTCGATCCGAAAGCCCAGCGCCTCACCCTGCGCGGTCAGATCCAGAATGAATTCTTCCTTGTCATAAGCCAGATTGTCTTCCAGCGCCGACACCTCAGAGTATTTGGACAGCGCGGTCTGCAAATCTTCGGACGCCGCCTTAAGTGTGTTCACGTCAGCACCGTAGAATTGAACATCAATCGCATCACCACCCGGCCCCGACCGCCAACCGCGGAAGCTGAGCAATTCGACTTTGGGATGGCGCGGCACGAAATCCTGAAGCTCGCCCACAAATTCGAAACTGGAATAGGGTCGCAGATCGGCATCGATCAGTTCGATGGAAATGCCGCCCAGAAGGTCATCATCCTTGCCGTCCGCCGCGGCCAACCCGAACCCGGCAGAGCCGCCAACTTCGGCCAGAACATAGTCGATGGGATTGCGGCCGTGGCGTTCTTCGTAAATCTCGCCCAGCTCTTCGGTGGCGCGCTGGACCATGCGCATCATTTCCAACGTATCAGCGCGCGTGGCACCTTCGACCATGATGAAATTGCCGGTGACCGAGCCCCGCTCGGGCGCGTTGAAGAATCGCCAGTTCACGTCCCCCTTGATGAACAGCGCCGCTTGGCTGGCAAGAACGGCGATCATCATCGCCACAACGACATATCGCGCGGTGACAACCCAGGCGATCAGGGGGCGGAACAGGTTGTCGCGCACCCAGCGAAACCCGCGGTTCACCACCCGGTTGGGCAGATCGTACCAATGTTCCTTGGCCGAATGCGCAATGGCATGGGCCATGTGGTTGGGCAGTATGAGGAAACACTCGATCAAAGACGCGATGAGGACGGCAATTACCGTAAACGGAATATCGCGGATCAGCTCTCCGAACCGACCGCCCACCAGCGTCAGGCCGAAAAACGCAATGACTGTGGTCAGCGTTGCGGCAAAGACCGGCATTGCCATACGTCGCGCGGCATTTTCTGCGGCCACAACCGGGGCCTCGCCCAGACGCCGCGCGCGAAAATCTGCGTGCTCGCCAACCACAATGGCGTCGTCCACGACGATCCCAAGCGTGATGATCAGACCAAAAAGCGAAACCATATTGATCGACAATCCGCCGATATACATGAATGCAATCGCCGCTGACATCGCCACCGGAATGCCCAGCGCAACCCACAGGGCGATGCGGGCGTTCAGGAACAGGAACAACAGGCAAACCACCAGCCCCAGCCCAAGCAGACCGTTATCGACCAGAATATCCAGACGGTCCGTGATGGCCTGCGCTCGGGTTCGGATTAGCTCGACCGTGACCCCTTCGGGCAGGCCGGCCTGCATTTCCGCAACCACATCTTCGACCGTGTGCTGAATGCCAATCGCGTCGCCCAGGTTCGAGCGATCCACCCGCACGGACATGGCGGGGTTGTCCCCCACGAAATAGCTGCGATTGCGTGTGACCCCTTCGACGCGGATCTGGGCGACATCGCCGATCACCAGTTTCGATCCGTCGGCAAATGTACGCAGGGGGATGCCTTCGATCTCTTCCGGGGTGCGCTTTTCAGCCCCCGTCCGGATACGCGCATTTGCACCGGTCACATCGCCCGCCGGGCTTGCCGTCGCTTCTGCTGCAATCGCCTGTGCCACTTCGGACAATGAGATGTCATTTGCGATCAGCTGGACCGAGGGCACTTCGATCACAATCCGAGGGGCGGCGAGGCCCCGGATGGTTGTACGCGTCACCCCTGCCGCGAAAAGGCGGCTGATCAAGTCATCTGTGAACTTTGCCAGTTGCTCGGCCTCGATCGGGCCGGTTATCACCACATCGGTCACGCGGTCGCGCCAGGCACCGCGTTGTATCGTGGGCTCTTCGGCGTCGTCTGGCAGGTTACTGACCCCGTCAACGGCTGTTCTGACCTCTTCCACAGCGCGCGACATGTCCCAGTTGGGCTCAAACTCCAGCCGGATGCGGGCAGAGCCTTCGCGCGAGGTCGATTGCGTGCTGGCCACGCCCTCGACCGCCAACAAAGCCGGTTCCAGCAGTTGGACAATGCCGTTGTCGACATCCTCGGGGCCTGCCCCGTCCCATTGGACGTTCACATCGACCCGCTCCAACACGACATCCGGGAAGAATTGCGCGCGCATGTTCGGGATCGCCGCGGCGCCCAGAACCAGCATGACAAGCAACAGCAGGTTGGCCACGGTCCGGTGACGGGTGAAATAGCTGAGGATACCACCCGCAGAGGCCGGGATTTCGCGGATCATCGCCCCTAGCCCCCGGTCCGCGTTTCAATTCGGCGCACCAGTGAGGCCGGGACGCTTTGTTCCCCAAGCTGCCCCAGCAACCGCGCCTTGACGGCATCAGGCATGCGGTCGCTGGCTTCGACCTGCGCCACGAGACGGGCGCGCTCTTCATCAGTCAGTTCAACCAGATCCGGTTCCACCTCGGCACTGGCCTCAACCCGAATGGGCCGCACCCGAACGCCTGAACCCAAAAGCGGCGTGCGGCCAATGACCACTTCGCGCCCCGCCAGACCATCGCCGCGCAGCAGAACCTCATCCCCCTGACGGCGCACCAGTTGAACCGGCAGCGGTTCCAATCGATCATCTGTGCCCAGTACCAGCACGTTGCCAGACGAATCCAGAACCGACGACGGCAGGCGTACCACATTGTCCAGGGGCTGTTCTTCGATGGAAACGGTTACGAAATCGCCCGGCTTGAACCCCGGTGCATCGTCGAGGCGGGCATAGACCAATCGCCCGGTCTGCCCCTCACCCGCAGAACCACTGTCGCGGCTGATCCGGCCGGTTGCGACAAGGTCGGTTCCGGTGACTTCCAGCGACACGGTGACTGGTGCGTCGATCAGCTCGCCCGCGTCATCCAGCATTCGCACATATTGCGCGGTCGAGACGCGGAAGGCCACTTCCAGCGCATGCGGATCAACCAGTTCAGCCAATTTTTCGTTGGCCGCAACAAGGCGACCTTCGACCAGTGTAACCTCGGTCAGAGTTCCGGCGAAACGGGCGCGGATGGTCATGTCCTCAAGGTCCCGCTCGGCCCCCTCCAGCGCGATACGCGCCCGGGACAGCAGGGTTGTCGCCTGATCCACCCGCGATTCCGCCTGCGCCAGGTTGATCCGGCTGGACAAGACAGCCTGTTGTGCAGAAGTGGAGGCAAGTTCGGCCTCTTCCACGCTTGCCGCCGCACCCACACCGCGTTCCTGCAAATCGCGCTGCCGCTGCAAAGCCCGTTCACGCAGTTCCACCTGCGCCTCGGCTGATTTCAATTCGTCCTGCGCCAACAACAAGGACCGTTCGGCGTCGCGTTCCTCGAACTGTGCATCCAGCAGATCAGATTTGGCGCGGTCCAGCGCGGATTGCGCGTCGGCGGGGTCAAGTTCGACCAAAAGCTCATCCGCTGAAACCGTGCCGCCGTCTTCGAAGTCATCCGCAAGGGAAATGACGCGCCCACCCAACGCGGCGCGCAGTTCAAGCCGACGGCGGCTTTGCACCTGACCAAAGGCCTCAAGATAGGGCGCGATCGTTTCAGGCTCGGCGGTGCGGACGCTGACGGCAAACACCCGTTCACGCGCAGCCGGGGGCTTTGTGTCACGGTCCAATGCCTCTTGAACGGCCCCGGTGATCAACTGAGCAGCCACCAGCAGCAGACCCAACGTCAGAAACGTCAGGAACACACCCACAAGGCTTTGCCTCAGAAATCGCATGTATCACTCAACTCCGGTCGCAAATAACTGCCTGCCGCAAATGGTAGTGGCCCGGCGAAAAATGCCAAGCCACAAAGCGGTTATGAACTGTTTAACGCGCGACCAGTCTACTTCCGTCGCAGATGTTCGTCCAATCTGGGCAATATTTCCACGAAATTGCAGGGACGGTGCCGAAAATCGAGCTGTTTTTCCAAAATGGCATCCCAGGCGTCTTTGCAGGCCCCGGGGCTGCCTGGCAGGGCAAACATATAAGTGCCCCCGGCCACGCCACCGGTGGCGCGGGACTGCACCGCCGATGTGCCGATCTTTTGCATCGACACGATGGTAAAGACGGTGCCAAAAGCATCGATCTCTTTTTCGTACACATCTCTGTGTGCTTCGACCGTCACGTCCCGGCCCGTCAACCCGGTGCCGCCGGTCGAGATCACGACATCGATACCGGGGTCCGCCACCCAGAGGCGCAACAGCGAGGCGATCTCGTTCCGCTCATCCGGGACGATCTTGCGATCCGCCAGAATGTGCCCTGCCTTTTCAATCCGGTCCACCAGGGTTTGGCCCGAGCGGTCTTCGTCCAGCGTCCGGGTGTCCGAAACTGTCAGAACAGCGATGCGGACGGGGATGAATTCAACGGCTTCGTCAATACGTGACATGCGACATCAGGCCCTTTCCAGAATGGCAAGCCGAACCGCCAGCGCGGCAAAGATGCCGCCCGTGATCCAGCCCAGAATACGAGAGGCGCGCGGGTTGCCCACCAGAATGCGCCCGGCGCCGCCTGCAAACAGACCAACAAACCCGTTCACCACAAAGCCGCCAACCGCGATGATCACGCCAAAGGTCAGGAACTGCAACAGCACCGAGCCTGCCTTGGGATCGACGAACTGGGGGATAAAGGCCAGCACGAACAGGATGACCTTGGGGTTGGTCAGGTTGACCAACACTCCGTCACGAAAGGCACGGTGCACGGGCGCTGCCGGAGCATCCGGGGCAACAGCACCGTTGCGAAAGGCACCCCAGGCCAGAAACAGCAGATAGCCCACCCCGACCCAGCGGATCACGTCGAACAGCCACGGCAAGGTTGCAACGGCTGCCCCAAGTCCAAGCCCGGCCAGAAAGACGTGGATCATCAGGCCAGCCGACACGCCTGCACTGGCCGCGATGGCGGGGCGAGGGCCAGACCGCAGGCCTTGGCCGAAACAGAACATCATATCTGCGCCGGGCGTCAGCCCAAGAACAAGTGCCGCCGGAATGAAAGCCAAAAGCGTTGCGGTTTCGATCATGGCCCCACCTCGAACCAGCTTGGTTTCGGCCCCAGATTGGCCAATTGCGTCGGCCCCAGACTGCCGCGATATCCCCAGCTGTCGTGGATATGGCCGTAAATGGCAAGCCGGGGCCGTATCCGTTCGATTGCATCGCGGATGGCGACAGAACCAACCGACTGACCGTGTGAGGTCTGATCCCCGTATCCTTTCGGCGGAGAGTGCAGGATCAGAATATCTGCACTGTCGCAGCGGCCCAGCATTTCCGCCGCAGCGCTCTCGGTCAGGTCACAAGACCAGTCGCCAAAGGGCGTCGGAGGTACACCGTACCCCAGGCCGAACAGGTGCAGGCCGTCAATATTCATGCCCGCACCGTGCAACACATGCACTCCCTCCGGGGCGGCCTCGGTCAGCTCTGTCGCACTTTCGGCATTGCCCGGCACAAGCACTAGAGGGGCGGCGATGCCCGACAGCATATCCATCGCCTCATCCAACCCTTGCCGCATGTTGCAAAAGTCTCCGGCTCCGATCACCAGATCGGCTTCGGCACTGGCCGCAACCAGATCAGCAGCGCGGCTGCACGCCATATGAAGATCGGAAAAGGCCAAAACGCGCATCATTTGGCCTCCAACCGGGCCTTCAGTTCCAGCAAATCGGCCCAGGCCTGCCGCTTCATCTGTGGCTGCCGCAACAGATAGGCCGGGTGGAACATCGGGATCACCGGCAGATCCAACGCCTGATCCCAGTTCCCGCGCAGCCGCGTGATGCCGCGTTTTCCCAAAACGGCCTGACAACTGATATTGCCCATGGCCACCAGCACTTCGGGCTTGGCCAGCGCGATGTGACGTTCAAGAAACGGCTTCATCATACCAATTTCTTCGGGTTTGGGATCCCGATTCTGCGGCGGGCGCCACGGCAGGACATTGGTGATATAGACGTTCTGTGTGCGCTCCAGATCAATCGCGGCCAGCATCCGGTCCAGCAATTGCCCGGCGCGACCGACAAAGGGTTTGCCTTCACGGTCTTCATCCCGGCCCGGGGCTTCGCCAATGATCATCACGCGCGCACCCGGGGTCCCGTCAGCAAACACCAATTGCTTGGCACCGCGCTTGAGCTCGCAAAGATCAAACGCCTCCATCGCTGCGCGCAACTCCGGCAGAGATCCCGCATCTTTTGCCACCCGCAAAGCAGCAGCAGCCGCGTCAACCGGCTTGGCTTTCGCAGGTGCCTCGGCAGGCGTTGTCGTTTTTTTAGCCCTGGGTGCGGTATCCGGCAGGGCATAGCGGTCGATGGGCACATCCCCGATGGCATCGGTTGCCCCCAATTCCACCTGCCATTCCAGCAGTGCGCGCACAGCGTGATAGTCCAACCCCGATTCCATTCCTACAATTTACCCACCTGAGGGCTGAGGGAAAGCGAATAGACCTTGCCATAGCCCGCTTCGGTACCGACCATAGGTGCCGTCATGTTTGGATGGATGCGATTCCTTGCGGTCGGCCTGCTTTTTCTTCTGACCCTGCCCCAACCTTCGGCGGCCAATCCTTTTGACAGGAACGGCCAATGCCGAGCTGGTCAGATCCAATGTGGCCGCAGTTGCTGTTCTGCCGGACAACGCTGCAGCTTTGACGGCAGATGCATTCCGCTGGGCCACACCTATTGCGGTGGTGGGCGCACCTGTGGACCGTTCGAACGCTGCGTGGCAGGCGGCACGCGCTGCGCACCCAAAGTGGCCAACAAATGCACCTCGCGCCTGGATTGTCCCGGCGGGAGTTTTTGCAACGCACGCGGCGAATGCGAGCGTACCACGCCAGAATTTGACCCCACCCCGCCGACTAAATGCGATGATGGTCTGACCTGCGCACCCGGTTCAGCCTGTTTGCCAGGTGGCGGATGCGCACGCCCCGGCTGGTTTTTATGCGAGGAAACCGGGTCACAATGCCGCCCCGGTTTCAAATGCTCTGCCCACCAGGGCTGTGTCCCGGTCAGGGCCATCGATTGCGGCTATGGCAAATGGTGCAAACCAGGCGAGCAGTGCCTGCCCGAGGGCGGATGCGAGAAACTGCCCGAAGGTGCGGAACCTTAGGTTGCCAGCCGCGCCCCGGGTTTCTATAAGCAGCCCGATTGTCAGACAGGAGCCCGCCCATGCGTTTCGCCCATCGTCACCTTCTTGGCATCGAGCATCTGTCGCAATCCGATATCACTGACATCCTGGATCTGGCCGAAAAATACGTCGAATTGAACCGCCAATCGGCCAAGCATTCCGACGTGCTGTCGGGGCTGACACAGATCAACATGTTCTTTGAAAACTCGACCCGCACGCAGGCCAGTTTTGAGATTGCAGGCAAGCGACTGGGCGCGGATGTGATGAACATGGCGATGCAGGCCAGCTCGATCAAAAAGGGTGAGACCCTGATCGACACGGCAATGACCCTGAACGCCATGCACCCTGATCTGCTGGTTGTGCGGCATCCGCATTCCGGTGCGGTCGATCTGTTGGCGCAAAAGGTTAACTGCGCGGTGCTGAACGCCGGCGACGGGCGGCATGAACATCCCACGCAGGCGCTGTTGGACGCGCTGACCATCCGCCGTGCCAAGGGCCGCCTGCACCGCCTGAACATCGCCATTTGCGGCGATGTGGCGCATTCTCGCGTCGCTCGGTCGAACCTGATCCTGCTGGGCAAGATGGAAAACCGCATCCGCCTGATCGGGCCGCCGACGCTGGTGCCCAGCCAGTTTGCGGATTTCGGAGCCGAGCTCTACGACGACATGAGCGAAGGCCTGCGGGACGTCGACGTCGTCATGATGCTGCGCCTTCAGCGCGAGCGGATGGATGGCGGATTCATCCCCTCGGAACGCGAATACTATCACCGCTACGGGTTGGACGCCGCCAAGCTGGCATTGGCCAAGCCGGACGCCATCGTCATGCATCCCGGCCCGATGAACCGGGGCGTCGAAATCGACGGAACCTTGGCGGACGACATCAACCGATCCGTCATTCAGGAACAGGTCGAAATGGGCGTTGCCGTCCGCATGGCCGCGATGGAACTGCTGGCGCGCAACCAAAGAGAGGCCGCATGAGCGATCTGACTGTCGCCCCCCATGAACGCGGCGTGATCCGCCTGTTCGCGCTGAACATGCGCCCGGAAGAGGCGAAGTTCCTGCGCGAACCGGGTGCCGCGGCTCAGGTGTTGGGCGTTGACGGGTTGGACCCGGATCAGATCGACATCTTCCCGGTCTCCGACCTCGAAGACCTTGGACTGTTTGGCTACCTGAACGAGGGATGCGGCGTGTCAGAGGATCAACTGGACCGCACCGCACTTGAAGCGGTTGATGGCTGGGTCATGGCCCTGCGCAGCGCTGCCTTTGGCGGGCATGCTGCAACGCTGAAACCGGACCCGCGCCTGCAACTGATCGGGCTGTTTACCGAAGAGGCCTCCAATTGGTCGGGTGGCACGATTGAGGCCGAAAGCGCCAAACCGTTTTCGGCCCCGCAGACCCCACCAGAGGACCGCCCCCGCCGTATCGGATCAGCCGTTTTGGCCCTGTTCATTCTTCTGGCGATCGGAGGCGCGCTGTGGCTGATCCTGTGACTTTCACCCCCGACAAAGGCGCCTATGTCCGCACCAATGCGTGGCTTGCCGCAGGCGCGATGGCCGCGGCAATGATCGTTCTGTGGCTGGTCGGCAATCCTTATGTCTGGACCGGCGCGCCGGCCGGGCTGGCCGCTGTAGGACTGCGCGCATGGTATCTCGCCTCAGAGGAATTGGTCGCCAACTGGGAAATGTCCGACACCACCCTGACCGGTCCCGGCCCGCGCAAAGTGCCGCTGAACCAGGTGCAGGCCGTGAACGTGTTGGGCAGTTTTGTTCAGATCGTTACCAAGGGCGGCGACAAGCACCTGATCAAGTATCAAGCCGATCCCGCCGCGACCAAAGCCACGATCGAGAGGGCTTTGGGATGAGCGGTGAATGGTGGCGGGAATACATTCCAGACCAGGAAAAGGTTCTGTGGTTCGGGCGACCTCATCACGGGTATTTCCCACCTCGCGTCGGCTGGGCCTATGGAATTCTGATCTTTTTTCTGGTGGTCGCCTGGCTCGCCAGCCCCTGGTTCGCCGATACTGTCCGGGACTATTCCAAGCTGTTTGGATGCACTGTATTATTGGGATTTCTCATGTGGTGGGACCGTTTGATACGATCCCGACGTGTTTATGTCGTCACAGGGCAAAACGTCTGGTGGATCAGCGGGATATTCAAGCCAAAGAGCCTGCCCGTGACCCCCAAATTGACCTTCTACCGCAGCGGCGGAAACATTGTGTTTTCCCGCTTGCGATTCCTTGTCTTTGAATACCTGTCCGACCCAGAGGCCGCCATGGTGGCACTCACCCAAGCCCGAGAGGCCTCAGCATGACTTCGTTCGTTCTCACCAACGCCCGCCTGATCGACCCCGAGGCCGGGACTGACAGCCCCGGTTGGTTGCAGGTCACCGATGGCCGGATCGCTGCGCGCGGCGCGGGCGATGCTCCGGCCACAGATGCGCGGGTGATCTATTGCGGCGGGCAATGTCTTGCCCCTGGGATCGTTGATATCGGTGTCAAAGTGTGCGAGCCGGGCGAGCGGCACAAGGAAAGCTACAAATCCGCAGGCCTTGCGGCGGCTGCCGGGGGAGTGACTACCATTGTGACCCGGCCCGACACGCTTCCTGCGGTCGACACACCGGAAACGCTGGAGTTCGCCACCCGCCGCGCGCAGGCGGATGCTCCGGTGAACGTCCTGCCCATGGCCGCGCTGACCAAAGGGCGTGACGGGCGCGAGATGACCGAGATCGGGTTCTTGCAGGACGCAGGCGCCGTTGCATTCACCGATTGCGATCATGTTGTCACCGATACCAAAGTATTCTCGCGGGCGCTGACCTATGCGAAATCCTGTGGCGCACTGGTGATTGCCCATCCGCAGGATCCGGGCCTCAGCGCAGGGGCGGCTGCGACCAGTGGCAAATTCGCGGCCTTGCGCGGGCTACCTGCGGTTTCACCCATGGCCGAACGCATGGGACTGGACCGCGACATTGCGCTGCTTGAGATGACCGGGGCGGCCTATCACGCCGATCAGATCACGACCGCGCGCGCCCTGCCCGCCCTTGAACGCGCTAAGCGCAACGGGTTGGACATCACGGCGGGAACCTCGATCCACCATCTGACACTGAACGAGCTGGACGTGGCTGACTATCGCACCTTCTTCAAGGTCAAGCCGCCGCTGCGGTCCGAGGATGACCGGCAAGCGGTGATCGACGCGGTGCGCAGTGGGCTGATCGACACGATCAGTTCGATGCACACACCTCAGGACGAAGAAAGCAAACGGCTGCCATTTGAAGAAGCGGCCTCGGGCGCGGTCGCGTTGGAGACTTTGCTGCCCGCAGCTTTGCGGCTGTATCATGCCGAGCAGCTGGATCTGCCGACCCTCTTCCGCGCCATGGCCCTGAACCCCGCCAAACGGTTGGGCTTGGACAGTGGCCGCTTGTCGGTTGGTGCCCCTGCCGATCTGGTCCTGTTCGACCCGGATGTGCCCTTTGTGCTGGATCGTTTCACCCTGAAATCGAAGTCGCAGAATACGCCGTTTGACGGCCAGCGGATGCAAGGTAAGGTCAGCGCAACTTTTGTTGCAGGCCAAGACGTTTACCGGAGACCCTGATGCCAGAACTCGACAATACAACAACGCAGCTGATCCTTTGGGCTGCGGCTGGCTACCTCATGGGGTCGATCCCGTTTGGGATGGTGATTGCGCGGTTCATGGGCCTGGGTAATCTGCGCAACATAGGGTCGGGCAACATTGGCGCAACCAATGTATTGCGCACCGGCAACAAGATCGCGGCGCTGCTGACGCTGTTGCTGGATGGGGCCAAAGGTGCGGTTGTTGTTCTGCTGGCACGCGAATTGGCCGGTGAAGACGCGGCGCAGGTCAGCGCGTTGGCGGCACTCATGGGGCATTGCTTTCCCTTCTGGCTGAACTTCAAGGGCGGCAAAGGGGTTGCCACGTTCCTGGGCCTCTGGTTGGCATTGGATTGGAAAGTTGGTGTCGCCTGTTGTCTGACATGGCTTGTCGCCGCAGCGATCACGCGCATCTCTTCGATCGGGGCGTTGGCGGCGGCTGCGTTATCGACAACCTGGATCATGGTGATTGGGGATGGACGGACCTTTATCCTGGGCATCATCCTGACGTTGGTGGTCTATTGGCGCCACAGCGAGAACATCGCGCGGATCCGGGCAGGGACAGAGCCCAAAATCGGCAGATCGTGACCGCCTCGGACAAGTTCCTGAGCGCATTTCTGGCTTTGCCGTCAGTCACGTTTTATGGGCGCGCGGGTGGCAAAACCTATGTCATCTGCCGAACGACCTTTGCGGGCGGCAGATCATTCAAGCTGGTGGCCCATGAATTGGGCGGGCCAGACTATATCAGCCTGAACCTCTATCTGACACGGCAAAGCGGTGCCCTTTTGCGCCCCTGCGAAATGCCCCCCGAAAAGGTTGTGGCCTTTGTGCTAGCTCTCATCCCCGACGTGCAGAAATGAACAGATGCTATTCGCCGCTGCACAATCACAATTGATTGCTTTGAACGTGATCCGCTCGTTTCCCAATTGGGTTCTGTGGCGGCCAATTGACGGCCTCGCGAAAACAAATCCGGTTCGCCGGAGCAAAATTCAGGTGCTCGAACGCGGGCCTTTTCACGAAAGGTGAAACCATGAACAAGATCAAATCCCTCATCGGCGGTGTCGCACTGTCTGTTGCAGTTGCAAGTACGGCCCTGGCCGCAGGCGTTGAACTGAACGCAAGCTCGACCGGTCTGGCGCTGCAAGGTTATGACCCGGTTGCTTACTTCACGGTTGGCGAAGCGACCAAAGGTGACTACCGGATCACCACGCTGCATAACGACGCGCTGTACCGCTTTGCTTCGGAAGAAAACAAAGCCGCCTTCGAAGAGAACCCAGAAGCATACCTGCCGGCCTATGGCGGCTACTGTGCATTCGGCACCGCGATGGGCTTCAAATTCGACGGTGACCCGAACTACTGGAAAATCGTTGACGACAAGCTGTACCTGAACCTGTCGGCAGACATTCAGGAACGCTGGGAAGGTGACATCCCCGGCTTTAACCAGCAAGCTGACGCGAACTGGAAAAACATCGCGGACAAATCGCCCGCAGAACTGCAACAGTAAGTCACTGTTCACAGGTTCGAATTCAGGCGGCGAGGGCTCTCCCTCGCCGCTTTTTTAATCAGGGTTCCAGGACAGTGCTGCCAGTGGTTTGCCGCGCCTCCAGCACGCGATGGGCCTCGGCCACCTGGCCCAATGGAAAATGTTGGTCTACGTGGATTTTAACCTCGCGACCATCCACCTTACCAAACAGGCGTCGCGCCATCGCCTGACAGATGCCGTGATCCGAGATATGCGTGAACAGGGTCGGGCGTGTCAGCTTCAGCGATCCTTTCTGGGCAAGAACACCAAGATCAACCGGTGGCACCGGACCCGAGGCGTTCCCGAATGAGATCATCATTCCCAGCGGTTTCAGACAATCGAGCGACCCTTGAAACGTATCCGCACCAACCGAGTCCATGACGGCGTCAACACCTTTGCCGCCGGTAATCTCGGCGACGCGTTCCGCGAAGTTCTCGGTCCTGTAGTTGATGCAATGCGCAGCACCATTGAACTGCGCCAGGCTGCATTTTTCATCCGTCCCGGCGGTTCCGATCAGCTTGATGCCTTCGGATTTGGCCCATTGGCAGGCGATCAGGCCAACCCCACCGGCGGCGGCGTGGAACAAAACCGTATCCCCGCGTTTCAGCGGGGTGGTGCGGTGGAAGAGGTATTCAACCGTCATCCCCTTGAGCATCATGGCCGCCGCCGTTCGGAACGAGATACTTTCCGGCAAGGGACAGACCTGAGCCGCAGGCATCACGCGAGCTTCGCAATAGGCACCAGACGGAGCCGCCGCATATGCCGCGCGCTGCCCGGAGCTGAGATGTGTCACGCCATCGCCAACGGCCTCGATAACCCCGGCGGCCTCCATCCCCAGCGCATGGGGCAATTCCATCGGATAAAGCCCGCTGCGCTGATACACGTCGATGAAATTCAAGCCACAGGCATGATGGCGAATGCGCACCTCACCCGGACCGGGATCGCCGACGGGGCGGTCCTCGATCCTCAGGACTTCGGGGCCACCGGTTTCATGGATGACGATCGTTCGCGCGGTTTGCTGCAATGTTGCCTCCCTCATGGTTTGCAACAAAGCTAACACGCCTGCAGATCAGAGCAATCCATGCGATACCGGACCATCGGTCACAAAACCCGGCCCTGACAGCCCCGTTCCCCTAAAGGTTGTTACGGCAGGCCGAGCAACACCTTTTTCACCCGCCCCTTGGCCGCAGCGCTTAACCCGAAACTTTCAGAACGATCTTGCCGATATGGCCCGAGCTTTCCATTCGTGTATGCGCCGCAGCGGCGTCTGCCAGGTCAAATTCGCTGTCCATCACCGGGGCAATCTTGCCCGCTTCCAAAAGCGGCCAAACCGCCTCGTGCAGGTCCTGCGCGATGCGTGCCTTTGCCAGATCACTTTGGGGACGCAGGGTACTGCCGGTCAGGGTCAGCCGTTTGACCATCATCAGGGCAAAATTCAGCTCGACCACCGGCCCTTGCAGAAACGCGATCTGGACCAGCCGCCCATCTTCGGCCAGCGTTTTGACGTTGCGCGGGATGTAATCACCACCAACCATGTCGAGGATCAGGTTCGCCCCTCCTTCGGCACGCAAGACAGCGACAAAATCTTCGGTCTTGTAGTTGATCGCCTTCTCGGCACCCAAACGGACGCAAGCGGCGCATTTTTCATCCGACCCGGCGGTGGCAAAGACACGCGCACCAAAGGCGTTTGCCAATTGAATCGCGGTTGTTCCGATCCCGCTGGAGCCGCCATGTATCAAAATCCGCTCGCCCGCTTTCAACCCCCCGCGCGTGAAGACATTCGACCAGACGGTAAAGAAGGTTTCGGGCAAGCATGCAGCCTCTTTCATGCCCATTCCAGCCGGTACGGGCAGACAATGAGCTGCGGGCGTCGCCACATAATCGGCATAGCCGCCTCCGGGAAGCAAGGCGCATACCTTGTCGCCAACGGCCAGCCCTTCGACACCGGCGCCCAGTGCAACAACTTCGCCCGACGCTTCAAGCCCGGGCAGATCACTGGCCCCCGGGGGCGGATCATAGGCCCCTGCACGCTGCAGCGCGTCCGGGCGATTGACACCGGCATAAGCCACCTTCAAAACCACTTGCCCGTGTCCGGGCTCTGGCACCGGACGCTCAGTCAGTTGCAGCACGTCCGGCCCGCCCGGCGTGGTAATTTCAACAGCGCGCATCATCTGGGTCATGAGCAAGTCTCCTTTGCCCAATGCCTAGCAGGCATCCGGTGAAAGGCCCAGATACAACTGAACTTACTTGCGCGGATTCAGCATACCCGGCAAATCGGCGCGCACCTTGAGCGGCGGTTTGATCTGACCCGCCAGCCAGTTGGGCACCGCCAGGAAAGGTTTGAAAAGCGGATTGCCGTTTACCTGTGCCTTCAGTTTTTCAAACTGCATGACACCTTCGATGCGACGGTCCAGAAACTCCCAGGTTCGCTGGTGATCAGGACTGTCATCGCCCAGCCAGAATAGCAGGGTCGAGGAATACACCGCCGACAGAGTTGCGCGTTTGGTGTACCAGTTCACGTCGTTCGAGCTGTCACCCAAAGCCTCCCAAATCTGGTCGCATGTGCCCCAGACGGCCTTGGCCCCATCAGCGGCATGCATCGGCAAAGCAAACAGCGTCACGCCACGGCGCACGGCTTCTTTGTCCGGCACAGCCTCAAGCCGGAACCGGACGGCAGCAGCAATCTTTTCGCGAAACTTCAGCCCGCTCAGATCTTCGGTCTTGATCCGGTCAATCATGACCGCATCGCCACGCGCGTGAAAGGCCAGCGCCATGTCAACGGCACCGCGCGGGCAGATCGCGCGCGCCAGGCCTTCGTCGATATTGCAATCCGCAATCGCGGCGCGAAAGCTGGTTTCGGACCATCCATCAAAGGGGACATGATCCAGCATTGCAACCAACAAATGCTCTTTGGTGTCTTCATATGTCACGGTCATGGCGGTTCTCCGGGGTTCTGGGACCAGTACTAGACAAGTTAGGAGCGCTTTGCTATACGCCCACTTCCTGCAATTTCCTTGCAACTCTATCTAGAAAGGTGGTGACAACCACATGCAGGTTAGTGTTCGCGACAATAACGTCGATCAGGCGCTTCGTGCCCTGAAGAAAAAGCTGCAGCGCGAAGGCGTGTTCCGTGAAATGAAGCTGAAGCAACATTTCGAGAAACCGTCCGAGAAGAAAGCGCGCGAAAAAGCTGAAGCGATCCGCCGTGCCCGTAAACTGGCACGCAAGAAAGCCCAGCGCGAAGGTCTGCTCTAAGCACCTGACGCTCGTCCAGCTTTGGATGACACTATTTGACGACCCCCGAGGCATCGCCCGGGGGTTTGTCGTTTTAAGGCCCTGCCTGTGAGGCCACAATCGGTGCGGCCTGACGCCCATGCGCATCAATGCGCAAATTTCTGCACAGCCAATCTCAACTTGTGGTGGTAATTCGCCAACTGAACTTGAGGGCAGAATTGTGACTTTCTGCCGCCCAATTCTCGCCATTAATGTCCGCACAAATAACACAGACCACTGGAGGCAGGATAGAATCATGTCTGTTGCTAGCAACCTAGAACGGGAAATGCTTGCGCTTGTGAATGCAGAGCGCGCTAAAGATGGCTTAGCCCCATTAAGACTTGAACTCAGGCTGAATGATGCGGCCGAAGACCATAGCGACTGGATGCTGCGCACCAACACGTTCGACCATACGGGCGTCGGCGGATCCAACCCAGGCGACCGGATGCGGGACGCGGGCTTTCAGTTTTCCGGCAGTTGGACCTGGGCCGAAAACATCGCCTATCAAAGCCCCAGAGGCGCAGCAGGGTATTCCGACGATGTGGAGGACCTCCACAACGCCCTTATGAACAGTCCGGGACACCGCGCGAACATTCTGAACCCAAATGTCGAAGTGATCGGGATCGGGATCGAAATCGGTGAGTTCAACGGTAGAACCGTGATCATCGTCACGCAAAAATTTGCGGCAACCTCGGCCCCTCTTCAGATTGACAATGGCGGTAGCTCCGGTTCGGATACATCCACACCAGAACCCAAATTTGTCGAGCCGAATGAGGGCGGGAACAGCAAAGACAACTTCCTGGTCCTTAAAAAAGGCGAATCGGGCAAACTGGACGGTGGTGCAGGTGACGACACGCTTGTGGGACGCGGCGGCAAAGACAAACTGTTCGGCCGCGATGGCGACGACGTGCTGCGCGGCAAAGGTGGAAACGACGTCCTGAAAGGCCACGGCGATGACGACCGTTTGGCTGGAAACGGCGGGCGCGACAAACTGTTTGGCGGCAGTGGGGATGACTCATTGAAAGGTGGCGGAGGCCACGACAAGCTGGCAGGCGGCAGCGGTAACGATACCCTCCGAGGCGGCGGCGGCAAAGACAAGATCGACGGCGGCAGCGGCGAAAACTATCTGTTCGGCGGCGGCGGCGCGGATGACTTTATCTTTAAAACCGGGATCAGCATCATTGGCGATTTCGGTCGGGGCAATGATCAGATCTCACTGAAAAAGAACAAAGAGATCAAGTCGTTCAAGGATCTGCGCAAGAACCATTGGGAGCAAGATGGCGACGACGTCGTGATCGATGATGGCGCGGGCAATATTTTGACCATCGAAGACACGCTTCTGGCCGAACTCGACCGCGGTGATTTTATCTTCTGATCCCTATCTTCGGATCAGAAAACCAGAAAAGCACCCCAACCGGGGCGCTTTTTCAATAGATCTTGGGGACGTGCAGATCGTCCGGCAAAACACGACGTTCGTATTCCGGGTTATAGCGCCGATCAGGCAAATTGACCTTTTCATGCGGAACATCGTCATAGGGTATCTTTGTCAGAAGATGCTCGATACAGTTCAGACGCTCTCGCTTCTTGTCATTGCCTTCGACGATATACCACGGTGCTTCGGGGATATTGGTGCGGAACAGCATGTCTTCTTTGGCTTTGGTATAGGCCTCCCACCGGATGCGGGATTCCAGGTCCATCGGTGACAGCTTCCACTGTTTCATCGGATCGTGAATGCGCATGAGAAATCGCAATTGCTGTTCCTCATCCGTAATCGAGAACCAGTATTTCAGCAAAATGATCCCCGACCGCACCAGCATCCGTTCAAATTCGGGAACGTCCTGAAAGAACTGTTCCACCTGATCTTCATTGGCAAAGCCCATGACACGCTCGACCCCGGCGCGGTTGTACCAGGACCGGTCAAACAGCACGATTTCGCCCGCAGCGGGCAAATGCGGAACGTAGCGCTGAAAATACCATTGGCTTTGCTCGCGGCGGCTGGGCGCGGGCAAGGCCACCACACGCGCCACACGCGGGTTCAGACGTTGAGTGATCCGCTTGATCACTCCCCCCTTGCCCGCGCTGTCGCGGCCTTCGAACAGAATACAGACCTTGGCGCCCGTGTGCTGTACCCAGTCCTGAACCTTGATCAACTCGGCCTGCAGGCGCAGAAGATTGCGGAAATAGACTTTGCGATCCAGCATGTCGGGATGCTGATCCTTGTAGATCTTTCGGATTTCCATCGAAAGCATGGGTTCGCTGAACTCGATCTCAAAGTCTTCGTCCAGTGTGTCTTCCAACTCGGCTTCCAGCCATTCCTGGGCAGGGTCGTGCGTGTCTTGTGCCAAGGGCTGCTCCTTATCTGTCGCCGGGTTCGGACCCTATCCGAGATGTGTACACAGCAAATGTCACTGGGAAACACCAGGCGGGTCACGGGAACCGGGGTCAATAAATTCGTTATGCTTAGAATGTGACTGCGGATGACCCGAGTTACAAGCGACCGAATTGACGCAATCAAACAGATCGGTCGGGCAAGCTTAGACCGGCAGCGCGGTCGTCTTGAAGACGGTACGCAATGCAAATGAGCTTTGCATTTGCGCAACCCCCGGCAGACGGGACAGATATTGCCGGTGGATACGCGCAAAGTCTTCCGTGTTTTCGGCCACAACTTTCAGAACATAGTCCGCGGTCCCCGCCATCAGGTGGCATTCCAGAACGTCGGGAATTCGGGCCACCGCCTTTTCAAACGCATCCAACACTTCTTCCGCCTGCCCCTGCAGCGTGATCTCGACAAATACGGTGGTGGGGACATTCAGTTTCCGGGCATCCAGCAGGGCAACATAGTCTTTGATATACCCTTCCGCCTCAAGACGCTGAACCCGTCGGTGACAGGCCGATGGGGACAGATTGGCCTGTTCAGAGAGGTCCGAATTCGACATGCGGCCCTTGCGCTGCAGCGCGGCCAGAATCTTCCGATCTGTTGTATCTAGACTCATTTGCGCACATCCATTGCGTCTGTTGGCTGATTTGACGAACAATCTCCCACAGTTTTCAGAAATCGCAAGCAGGGTTTCACAAAAATTGCATCCGGTATTGCACATAATTTAGGCAGTTTATGAACGGAGAACTCCCAATGAAAATCGGCTGCCCCAAGGAAATCAAACCTCAGGAATTCCGTGTTGGTGTAACCCCAAACGCGGCAGGCGAGGCGGTTGCACGCGGTCACGAGGTAATCATCGAAACCAATGCCGGCGTCGGATCAGGTTTTGACAACGAAGCCTATGTCGCCGCTGGCGCACGTATCGTTGACACCGCAGCAGAGGTGTTTGCAACCGCCGACATGATCGTCAAGGTCAAGGAACCGCAAGCGGGTGAGCGTAAGATGCTGCGCGAGGGCCAGTTGCTCTTTACCTACTTGCATCTTGCCCCCGACCCGGATCAGACCAACGACCTGCTGGCCTCTGGCTGCACAGCGATTGCGTATGAAACCGTGACCGACGCCAATGGTGGCCTGCCTCTGCTGGGCACCGATGTCCGAGGTCGCAGGCCGTCTGGCCCCGCAGGTGGGCTCATGGACGCTGCAAAAGGCCAATGGCGGTCGCGGCGTTCTGATGGGCGGCGTGCCCGGTGTCGGCCCGGCCAAAGTTGTTGTGATCGGCGGCGGTGTGGTCGGCACCCACGCGGCGCAGATCGCGGCGGGCATGGGCGCGGATGTCACCGTTCTCGACCGCTCTCTGCCCCGTTTGCGGTATCTGGATGACGTATTTGGTGGCCGGTTCAAAAACCAGTACTCGACAGCAGGTGCAACCGCCGAACTGATCCAGGACGCCGATATGGTGATCGGCGCGGTTCTGATCCCTGGTGCCGCCGCCCCGAAACTTGTGGCACGCGAACAGTTCGCGACCATGAAGCCCGGTGCAGTTCTGGTGGATGTTGCTATCGACCAGGGCGGGTGTTTCGAGACATCGAGGGCAACAACCCATGCCGATCCGATCTACGAGGTCGATGGCATCATGCATTATTGCGTCGCAAACATGCCGGGCGCCGTAGCGCGCACCTCGACCATCGCGCTGAGCAACGCCACCATGCCGTTCATGCTGTCCCTGGCGGACAAAGGCTGGAAACAGGCCTGTCAGGATGACCCACACCTGCTGAACGGTCTAAACGTCCACGCCGGTCAACTGACCAGCGTCCCGGTCGGCAAAGCATTGGGTATCGACGTCATATCCCCCGCCCTCGCCGCAAAATCCTGAATAAAGCAAAAGGCCCCTTCTGGGGGCCTTTTTCGTTTGGATTGCGACACAGCCAGCTTTGTTGCAAACGCCGCTACCAAGCGTACTCAAATGGAAAAAGAGTGAGCAGACGTATATTGCAAACAGGAAGTGCTTTGATCGGCCAATTCAGGAAGCTGCGGATTTGGCCTTGATGCTTCTAGAGACATTCAATCGGAGTAGTACCGATGAGCGTAGCGCGGCGACTGACTACATTTACGACATCTACAACTTGGGGCGTGCGATCTTTGGAATCCGGACGATGATGGCAAAAGGCCCTCAGACCGTTCCGAACGACTGGTTGCTCCGGCGTGAGATTGCACGAGCCCGGAGAAACGTCTTGGAGCGTTTCCCAAACCTACTGAACCAGCGCATGGTCCACGAAGGTTTTAACGCACTAGAAGCCCTCCTTGACCTTGCCGGCGGTATGGAGGCGCTGGAAAAAAGAGGGGCTCGGACCAAAGCTCTTGCTATCTCCCATTTCTTTCAAAACATGCTGCACAACATCTATGTCGGTTCACAGTTCGGCCTCTTGGATATTGATCGGGCCTTGGGAATTCGTCCGGTAGCGCCAATTGCCCTACCCACGATCCGGATCAAAGGTTGCTCATATAGTTTGCGCTCACGTTGCCTGACTGCGAGTTTCCAATACACCATTGTCAGACTACTATAGAATTCGCCACCGGAAACCCATAGTTATTGCATTGGTAGTTGGCACCAACTTCATTTGATTGGGTCAGATTGTTGGGGCAACTCTAGCGGACTTTGTATCGCACTAGTAAGCCCGTGGTTTTTTCTTCTGTGGAAAATAATGTGAGCGGGAAAGCGAGTTCACCTCAAAGCCAGCATGCTTCGTTTCAAGGCCTTCCTTTCAATGCTTGTGCATGTTTTTTGCGCGATTATCTGTACCTGAGAGACCAGTCTGATACGGAAAGCTATGAGTCGCTGTTCTAGGAGTACATACAATTGCTTTTGTGTCCACGAAACCCGCGTCAAAATGACCAGAATCTAGATACGTAACTAGACAAGAGCCTTTTCAGCTTTTTCCTTGCAGTTTAGTAGATAGCATTATTCGCATTGCCTCCGCAGAGATCCTCGCCTTATCAATCAGATTGAAGAAATGCGGGTGAGTGGACCCTGAACCGCAAGCGGCAACAAATTGGTATGCTGTCAGATCGTGTCCTGATTCATTGCTGCAATCTTTGTTATACGAATCTTGCTTAAATCCTTAACGCACAAATTGATTGCGGTTGAGTAGTTGGACGGAAAGAAGAAAAAACGACCGTGATGAGCCGGGCCGGGTGAATGAGGGCAGTGACCAATCGGGCGGTGCATTTAGCTCAAGCCAAGTACAGAAAACAGCGAGTTGCGTGGCCGGAATGCGGCTTTGCCGAAAAAGCGTCATTTCTGTTGCGCCGCGTTTCGAGCTCATCTGTTTTCACTTTTACACTGTGACTACTGGACTCTGGACTATATCACGTTGGCCCTATTCCATTGGCGCTTGCTACCATCTGCCCCAATTCCTTTATTCGATGCTTCAGATCGAGAATTTCAAAGTCGACGGCATCGCTCTGACTGCAAACGATTGTAGCGGCTCCAACTTTGTCGCCAGCTTTGTATATGTTTTCTGCGCCCAACTTTGCGACTCTGCGCTCAAAATAGAAAGAATGATCATAGGGGCCACCAGCAGATGGTGCGCCGTAGATCCGTGGGTGACGCGCCTTTAAGGCCTTTTGCAATTGCTCATGTGGGACATAGTTCTCGATTTCGCGTCCCTTCGTAACCCAGACAATCCCCCCGTTCTTGGACAATTCATTTTTAATACGATTTGCCGCGCGTTTCAGTTTTGAACGCGGATTGTCTTTGTCGCTATCAATAACAACTGCAATATTTCGGTTAAGGTTTCGCAGACCGATAAAGTCATCGATTGCACTGTCATCGGCACTCAAATGGTTCAAGAGGCCGCCAGCGTAGAACATAATTGAATAGTGCAGAACGCTGCGATCAAAACGACCTCATGGATTCCTGTGCCCAGTGAAGAAAGCGGCAACACCTTCCCATCCATATGCACAATCAGATGCCTTCGATGGTTGGGGATCTCCAACTGTGCTTCTGGTTTACCTGTAACTACTCGTACAAATTCATTGATCTTATTAAAGAGGGCTTTTTGTTCGCGCTCGTGAAAATCCGGATTTTGAAGTTCAGCAAGGTGCTTGATTAAACCTTTTCCAGAAAGATCATCAAAAGCTTCATCCCCTTCACCAATTTGTCGTTTGGCGGGGATCAACATTCGTTCGGGAAGTTCAAGAGAGAACCCTTCAGTCACCTCACGAAGTACACCCTGAGCCGCGTGAAACGCATTTGTTTGGCGCACGAGACCAAACAGTTTTGTAAGCTCATTCCACTGCTCAAAGTCTAGCCCAAAGTCATAATTCTTAGTGTACACCTCAGGGCATAGATTTGGCTTTTTTCTATTTGAAACAGCGTCGATCCATATACCCCCCAAGTATACCAGTCGCTTAGCTATCGCGGAACCTGAGCCTCCCCAACTGAACTGGTCCACCGTTATGTTTAGGAAACGGAGGACCACGAATGGCAAACAAGAGACCGAAGCCCGAAGAGATTGT
>NZ_JBQFOA010000008.1:0-176040 GCF_056532975.1 Ruegeria sp. H6 | reverse complement strand
TCACAAAAACTGTCGCGGGATGGAGCAGCCCGGTAGCTCGTCAGGCTCATAACCTGAAGGTCGTAGGTTCAAATCCTACTCCCGCAACCAACGTCGGAAACTCTCAATGCAGCCCGTTCAGACTACAATTGATCCCCCGGATCAATTGATTAACGTCTTCACCTCGTCAGGCTCATAACCTGAAGGCTGAGGAGGAATAGTGATCAATCCCGTGGATCGACCACCCGACAAACGCGCAAAACGCCCGACCAAAGGTTCAAAGCCTGCTACCCTAACCAACGTCACAGGAAACCGTTGATTTTGGCCAATGTTGCCGTGTTGACCGCGACGCTTGATTTTCTGGCCGATAGACGTTTGGTGCGGCGGCCGTCTCCGGGTAGGTGGGCGCCTTCCTGGGACCGGAACGCTTCAATCAAACCAGACAGACCGCTATCAAAAGCGCCGGATGCCGTTGCGTCTGGGTCCAGTGCTATGAAGAACTGGCCGGTTTTGGGCGGGCCGCCCTTGGTGCCGGAAAATGGCGATGCGTTGATGCCCAAAGTGGCACCGGTCAGGGCCGCGGCCATAAGCTCGACCATTACGGCAACGCCGACGCCCTTGTAGCCGCCCGAAGGCGCCATCGACCCTTTCAGGCCGCTCTCGGGATCGGTCGTAGGGTTGCCCTCGGCATCCAATGCCCAGCCCAGGGGGATCGGCTTGCCTTCGCGGGCATGTTTCATGACTTCGCTTTTGGCGATGGTGCTTGCGCTTTGGTCGATCAACAGGGCGGGTTCACCATCAATACCGGGCGCTGCGACAGAGAACGGATTTGTGCCGACCACAGGTTTGGCCGCCCCGGACGGGGCAATGGAGGCGGGCGCATTTGTAAAGCCAAGGCCAACCAACCCGGTCTGTGCCAGCCGGTAGGTATGATAGCCCAGCACACCGCAATTGTAGCTGTTCTTTATGGCCAGAACGGCAACGCCTTGCTCTCGCGCGGCGGGGATCAGGGATTTGAACCCCAGGTCGATGGCGGAATGGGCAAAGCCCGTTGCGGCATCAACTGTTACCACACCGGGCTTGGGTCGCGACAGGACCGGAACAGCGTTCCCATCGACCTTGCCGCATTGAACATGCTCGCAATAGATCGGGATATAGGCCAGCCCGTGACTTGCGACCCCGTCCGCTTCGGTTGCTGCTGTGGCCTGGGCCAATGGGCGGGCATTGTCCGGGGAAGTCCCGGCCGCGACCAACGCGCGAAAAGACAGGTCTTCGATTTCTTCAAGGGTCAGGGTTTGCGTGTCGGTCAACTGGATGCCTCTTCAATCATTGTCAGAATCCCCGGCCCCTGCGCCCAGCAAGCGGGATTCCTCGGTTGCCGGGGCGTAGGTGAGATGCGCAAAGCGGTTCAGCGCAGCCCAGGCTTCAGGGCTAGGATAGGCGCGCGAGCGGTGTTTTCGGGGCGCGTTCAGGGTGCCGCCTTGCGATAGAACGACCTTCTGAGCGCTGGCAGGTAGATTGTCCGGTGCCATGAGGTGATGGCCATCTGTTACAGCGTGCATATCGTCGAGCTCGATCGATACAACCGCTTGCAGGGTATGGGCGGCATGTGACGCAAAGGGAAGCAACAGGGCGGGGGTGGCGACGTCTCGCATCTCAATCCGGCTCGCCTTAAGCAGATGGACGAAATCGGACACCATCGGGCCGACGGACAGGGGGCACAGTTGGCGTTCCGCCTGCCAGGGTCCGTCGATATGACGGGGGCGATGCGCATCGGGGGTTGATGTCAATCCCAGCCCCAACAATTGGGCCAGAGTTTCCGCGCCATCCAGGCCCTGCAAACAAAGCCAACGAGCGGCTTTCGACGCCTCTTCGGCCTGACCCCAACCATAGCCCGCTCCGCGTGTGGCACGCTTGGCAGTTGCTTCCATCTCGTTGAGTGAAAAATTCATGTGGTGGCCTGAGGATAGACCCAAAGGTCTGCGTTTTCAGGGGTCAGGTCTTCGGGATAGGGCGCTCCGGAATACATGCAGATGCGCACCCAACGATCCGAGCGTGGGTCAAAATGCGTGGCGCCAAAGAAAGACAGCTTTGCGCGCAGCATGTCGATGGGCAGCACATCGGACCCGATGGTGTTGTCGCGAATTTCGCCATAGGGCGCCAAAGGCACCATCTGGATGCGACGGACACTGTGGCGATGCTCGGGATGGCGCAGCAGAAACTCGGCCACAGTTTGATCGTCGTCCCACCCCTCAAGCGCTGAATAGGCTGCGGTTGCGTCCCGTGCCGGGGCCAGAGGCTGCTCATAGTCAGCAATCGGTTCTTCAAACCGTTCGCCAAGGCGGGGTTCCAGTTTCTCTTCAGACACGTACCAGGCACGGGCACAGTTGTTACGCGCCTTCCAATCCAGATCCAACGCCCAGCCATAGGTGCGCCGGATCAGGTCGCGCAATTGCCCGATTGGCATCGCCCCATTGATCACAAAGGCTTGCGCATGGCTGTCCGCCATGCAAGATCCCATGCCGTCCACAAGGTCGGGATAAGGTTCCAGGATCAGCGAGGCCAACAACTCCTGCCCTTCTTCGCTGAGCGCGGTTTCGGACCACGTCACCATCCGGTCCCACGAGTGGAATCCGGTCAGGTCATCGTGTTGCAGGTAAGTGTCGATCGCGCGCAGATCGGCGCTCAGCGCCTTCAGCTTTTCGATCTGCAACGGGTGCTGAGATTGCCACCATGAGATCGACAGCTTGCTGCGTTGATAAATGTCGTTGAACATGGCGATTTCGTCGACTGATGCCTGATCCACCGAGCGGACCCGGGCGATCGCTTCTTCCCGTGCCATGATCCAATTGTTGAAAAGGACCGGGTGATTGACGATGAACGGTGCCATGCCAAGACCGGTCGAATTGCCGATGCCCAGCCATCGGGCAATCTCTGCATCCAACTGCACGGTCTGATCGCCCCCTTTGACGTTGGCCATGTGCTGGACCAGATCCCGCACAAAGGTTCGGGTTAGAAAAACCGAAAGCATCTCGACCTGAAAGGGTGCATCGGTCTCAGCACGGTTGGCGAGGGTCTCGCGATCTGCGGCCCCGAACTTGCCCGAGCCATAGACGGCGGTTGTGCGCATCAGATACCCGATCTGATAGATCTGCTCCAGATCCGGTTGTCGCCCAGCGGCCAGCGCGTTCACCACATGATCCCACAGCCGGACCGAGCGGTTGGCGCGCGACAGGGACAGCTCAGTCTCGGTGATCCGACCGGCCTCTTGCAAGGGGACGTTCTTTGACAGGCGGTCCAGATCAGCATCTGAGGGGATACCGTCGAACAGCGTGAAAGTGGCGTCCCAGGCCTCGGCAATCACGCGGTCTGATCTTTTGTCCGCTGGCAGATCATGCGCAAAGGCGACCAGCGAATAGGCCCGTTCCGGCCCCTGCGCGGTATAGACCGCGCGGCCAACGCCCCTGGCGTCGATGTCGAATACAGGGCGCGAGAAGGACCATTTGTCCCGCGCCATGCGCCGTGTCAGTTGCCGCATGAAACTCAGCCGACACTGATGCAAAGAGCCCAACCGCGACAACCGCATGACGGTGGCCGGGTCGCGCCTTTCGATCTGTGTCTGTTTCTGAGCGTCCATCTACCTATCCCTGAGGGCCAAAGTTCTCGGCAAAGAACCGATACCAGTTTCCACCCATGATCCCGGCCACGTCATCGTCGCTCAGACCGGTTGCGCGCAAACCCTGTTCGATATTTCCAAAATCCCGGTTGTCCCGGAACCAAGTGGGCATGGGCGGAAAACCGGGATTACCGGCAGAGCCTTCGCCATAGTCAATGTCCTTGGACCAGCGGCCTACACGCATCCATTCGACCACGCTGTCGGGTTGATCCTGGCACAGATCGGTGCCGATCCCCAAATGTTCCGGCCCGTAGGTTTCGGCCGTGCGCGCGATCATCTCGCAAAAGCTGGTCAGTGTGCAGTCAGACTTGTCCTTCAGATGATGAGGATAGACCGAAAATCCCAGCATCCCACCTTTTTCGGTCACCGCCCGGATCACCGCATCGCGCTTGTTGCGCAAGGCAGGCGCCCAATCAAAAGGGTTGGCGTGAGTGATCGCGATGGGGCGCTCGGACAGTTCCGCAGCCTCGATCGTCGACCGATCCGCCGAATGGCTCATATCCACGACCAGCCCGACCCGATTCATTTCCTTGATCACCTGACGGCCCATGCGTGTGATGCCGGTGTCTTCGGTCTCATAGCACCCGGTCGCCAGAAGGGACTGGTTGTTATAGGTCAGCTGCATGAACCGCGCGCCCAGCGTATGGACGATTTCCACCAGCCCGATATCATCTTCGATCGGGGACGGGTTTTGAAAGCCAAAGAACACCGCCGTGCGTCCGGTTTCACGGGCCTTGTCGATATCGCTGGCCCACAGGCCTTTCATGATCAGGTCGGGATATTGCTCGAACCACCTGTTCCACTTTTCAAAGTTCAGAACGGTTTCGCGGAAATTCTCGTGATAGGCGATGGTCACATGGATCGCGTCCACGCCCCCTTCGCGCAGCTGCCGAAAAATCTTTTCCGACCAATTGGCGTATTGCAGCCCGTCGATCCGCATCACACCGGCTTACCTGCGCTGATATAGGCGGTTTTGACCGTGGTGTAGAACTCGGCAGCGGCCTTGCCCTGCTCACGCGGACCGTAAGAGCTGTCGCCGCGGCCCCCGAACGGCACGTGATAGTCGGTTCCGGCGGTCGGCAGGTTCACCGTGACAACCCCGGTGCGCGCGTTGCGGCGGAAATGCGTGGCGCGGGCCAGGCTTTGGGTGACAATGCCCGAGGTCAGGCCGAAGTTGGTGTCGTTCACCGTCGCCAAGGCTTCATCATAGCTGTCGACCTTGATCACACTGGTTAGCGGCGCGAACATTTCTTCGCGGTTGATGCGCATGGCGTTTGAGGTGTTCAGGAATACGCCGGGGCTCATGTAATAGCCGTCATGCGGCATCTCCAGACGCACCCCACCGCAGGCCAATTCGGCCCCTTCGGATTTGCCCAGATCCACATAGGCCAGATTCTCTGCCAATTGCTGATTGCTGACGACAGGGCCCATCTGTGTGCCATCTTCAAGCGCGTGGCCCACTTTCATTGCGCTGGCACCTGACACCAGCTTGTCAACAAAGGCGTCGTGAATGGCCGCATGCACCACCAGCCGCGAGGATGCGGTGCATTTCTGACCCGTGCCGCCAAAGGCCCCACCCAGTGCAAGCGAAACAGCAAGATCGAGATCGGCATCATCCATCACGGCCAGAGCGTTTTTCGACCCCATCTCCATCTGCACCTTGGTCAGGTTCTGAATGGCGGCTGCGGCAATTCCCTTACCCACCGGGACCGAGCCGGTGAACGAGATGGCGTTCACCTTTGGGCTTTCCACCAAACGCTGACCGATGCTGCGCCCTGAGCCCATGACAAGGCTGAAAAGACCCTTGGGAATGTCCTGACGGCTGATGATTTCAGTCAAGGCCACGGCTGAGGCCGGGGTGATATTGGCCGGCTTCCAGACCACCGCATTGCCGTAACACAAGGCGGGTGCGATCTTCCATGACGCGGTTGCGGTCGGAAAGTTCCACGGGCTGATAACCGCGACAACGCCCACCGCCTCGCGCCGGACATCGACCTCGATATCGGGGCGCACGGAATCGGCGTTCTCACCGATTTGGCGCAGGCATTCAGCGGCATAATAGGTAAAGAACTGACCGGCGCGATACACCTCGCCCTTGCCTTCGGCCAGGGGTTTGCCCTCTTCCCGGCTGAGCAATGTGCCCAGCTCTTCGGCGCGGGCCATCAGCTCGTTGCCGATATTCATCAGCACAGCCTGCTTGCGTTCCAGCCCATAGGCCGCCCATTCGGCCTGCGCCACACGCGCCTGATCCAGCGTCGCTTCAAGCTGACCCACGCTGGCCTGCGCAAAATGGCCGATCAGGTCGCTCAGGTCGGACGGGTTGCGGTTTTCGATTTCGCTTTCACCGGTAAGCCATTCACCGGCGATCAGGTTCAGATTGGTCACGGTCTACCCCGATTCAGAATTGTCCGGCGTAGAATGGACTCGGGTGCCAATATCAGTCAAACTCAAATAACTTAAGAAAACTTAAGAGAAATTGAAATATGGCCATCAAAATCGAAATGTTGCGCTGCTTCTGCGCCGTCGCACAAAGTGGCAACCTGTCCGAGGCGGCTGACGGTCTGGGACGCACGCAGTCTGCGGTGTCAATGATGTTGAAGCAGTTCGAAAACCATCTGGGCAAGAAACTGTTTGTGGGCGAGCGCAAGAACCAACTTTCGGCCCTGGGTGAGCAGGTGTTCGAGCTGTCCCAACGCCAGATCCGGCAGTTTGATGAGACTGTACAGGCCATCGAAGCTGCAGCCGACGCAACCCATGGTCAGATACGCATTGCCGCTGTCCCCTCGGTTGCGGCTTTGATTTTTCCTGCCGTGCTTCAACATATGACGCGCCTTTATCCCGGCCTGAAGGTCGAGCTGCGGGATACGGACACGCAACAGGTGCTGGATGCTCTTGCAGATGGCAAGGCGGATATCGGCATCGCGTCGGGCTTTCACCCGCTGAAAGGCGTCAGGGCAACACCCTTGTTTGAAGACCGCTTTGGGCTGGTCTGCGCCTCGGATCACCCATTGATCACAAGGGCTGCGCCACCAACCGTCGATGACGTGATCGCTGCCCCGATTGTCCGCAACGCCCTGTGCGACCTGATTGAAACGCCGCGACTGATGTCGGCCATCGAGGATGCGGATGTCACCATCCACAACACGCACTCGCTGATCACCATGGTCCAGACGGGCGACTGGGTGACTGTGCTGCCGCAAACCGTCGCGCGGTTCCTTCCTGAAAGTACAGCGTTCCGGGCGGTTGCGGATCTGCCCGATACGCGACAGGTTTACCTGTACGTCAACGAACGATCCCGGTTCGGCGATATGACCGAAGCCTGTAGCGCCTTTGTTCTGAGCCGAAAGTTGATTTGATAACACCAGAAGCAGTTCTGGCCGGGCCGGATGGCAGCGCATCAATCGAGGCTCGACGGGGATTTCCGTTCCTTGTATTGCCAGCGATGAAAAGAAATGAATACGCTTTGGGCAGGTGACGCTGTCCCCCGGCTGCCTGCTGTTAGGTAGCAAGCGTCAATGCCATTGGCCGGGCAGCATAAAAACGATTGGAACCACATGCGATTTTTCCTGCGACTTCTGACTGTTCTTGCTGTGGCCGTTGTGGTGCTGGGTGTCGGTGCCTGGCTTGTCTTGTCGTCATCGCTGTTCTCGCCTCTGCGCGCTTCGCTGGTCGAACGCATTCTGGCCAACAAACTCGGGCAGGAAGTCCGGCTTGAGGGTGATCTGTCGATCGGGTTAGGGCGCAAGCTGGATATTTCGGCATCGGGTTTGGTTCTTCCCGGCCAGGCCACGGACGGGACCGATCTTGCCAAGGTCGAAACGCTGGGGTTTGAGCTTTTGACCCACGATTTGCTGCGCGGGAAGGTGTCGATCAGCAATCTGGCCGTCTCGGGCGTAAACCTCTCGCTGCTCACCTCTTCAGAGGGTCAGACCTCGTGGTCGAAGCTTGAAAATCAGAGCAAATCGAAAGCGAAAAACACGGACCAAAAGCACCCGCTGTCCGAGTTTCTGGCAGATGGCAAGATCAGGCTGAACGACGCGGAAATCCTGTATCAAAACGCTCAAAAGGGGTGGGAGTTTGATGTAAAACTGTCCGATCTTGTGCTTGATGAGGGATCGCCGGGCGAGCCATTGTCTGCCAAAGGGTCCGGCTCGGTAAATGGCCAGACCTTCGCGCTGAGCGGGGTGTATCCCAAAGACAAACCCTTTAGCGCGACGTTGAAGTTTGACCACGTAACGGTTGAGGTCACGCAGATTGATGCAAAAGCGGGACTTGCGGTGCAGGCCAAGGCCGATGTGGCCGAGCTGGGGCAGCTACTGGACATCATGAAGCTCAACCGCGTTCTGGAAGGGACGGGTCAAGTCAGCGCGACCTATTCAAACGCGGGCGGTGTCGCGCGGGTGGATGATCTGGATGTGCAGGCCGCGCTCAGCACCGGGCAAAGCCTGAATCTGACTGGGCATATGGGTGAACTTGGAAACCCGGCAGATGTGTCACTGACCACTGTGATCAACCTTTATCCAAAAGGGTCCGAGCCCGCGCCAACACAGTCGCGCTATGATCTGAAATTGGTGTCGGTCGACATGGTCATGGACGCCGTGCCGGGTCAGACCCCGAAACGCAGCATGGTGATCAAGACCAACGGCTTTACGCTGGACACCACCGGCGAAGGCCCGCCACCCGTGAAATTCTCTGAGATTTCGCGCACCACAGAGGGCACCCTGCGCGTCGGCAGCGTGGCTTTGCGGTTGGGCAATCCGGCTGCGCCTTTTCTGATTCTGGATGGTGCGGTGTCAGACGCATTGCAGCTGCAGGGCATTGCCGCGAAGGGTACGCTTGATCTGCCTGCGCACAGCTTGCTGTCCTCGCAGCCGCCCAAGGTCGACGACAAGCTGGGCACCTTTACAGGGGGCTTTGAACTGAGCGGCGGGATCGACCAGCTTTCCCTGTCAGATCTGGACGGCAAAACCAGCGGAACGGATGTCTGGAGCCTTGAGGTCAAAGGCAAGGTCAAGAATGTCCTCAAATTCGAAGATCTGGATCTTGCGATTGGTATCGATGTCCCCTCGGGCGCCGAACTGTTGCAGGCCATGGCGCTGGAGCCGGTCAAAACCGGGGCCACCAAGCTGAAAATCGATGTGCGCAGTCATCTGACGGATTGGGACGCCGCGGTTGACGTGGCGGTTGGCGACTCGGGCCTGAAACTGACGGCGGATTTGGATGATGCGACCTCGGATCCGGTGCTGCATGGCAAGATCGAAAGCGACCTGATCAAGATCGATCAGCTGCAATCCATTGTGCTGGCTGCGGCACAGCTGAGAAAACTTGGCGCGCCCGAAACCGAAGACAGCAAGGAAGAGACGACCGAAGGCCCCTTGAAGGACGTGACCCTCAAGCCGATTGGCCAGTCGATCCTGTTGTCCGGTGCGAACATGGATATCGTGGTTGATCTGCACCACATCGAAGGCGCCAAGGGTGTCAGCAGCATCCACAGCGAAGTGACTTTGAACAAGAACGAGCTCAAAGCCGGGCCGCTGACCTTTGAATATGGCGGGGGACACTTTGACGTTCATGGCACGATGGACCTGACGAATGATGACCACAAGCTGACGGTATCCGGCAAAGCCGGCGGGTGGCAGTTGGAAGAGATCCTGCATCACCTCAAGTTCAAGAAAGGCGCCAGTGGCACGATGTATGCCGATTTCAACGTCACCGGCGGGGTCGAATCTGTTCAGCATTTCACCAGCTCGATGACCGGGGACGCAACCGTTTCCCTTCACAACGGGTCGATTGAAACGCAATTGCTGGACATCGCGGGGCTGGGTCTGTTGCCTTGGGTCTTTTCCAAAGACAAGCAGAAGGTGGCCCCGATCGTTTGCCTGCGTGCGCCCTTGGCGCTGTCAAATGGGACAATCAAGACACGGCAAACGACCATGGAAACAGACGTTGTTCAGGTGGTCGCCTTCGGTGAGGTGAACCTTGCGCAGAAGGCGATCGATCTCAACCTGCAGCCGCGCAAAATCGGGAAACCTCTGTCCCGCAGTCCGTGGCCGGTTACGGTTATCGGACCTTTGCAAAAGCCGAAAGTCAAGGTGAAGGACGGCCCAAAACGGCTCAAGCGGAAGGACGGTGCCGACAAGATGCCCGCAAATCGCCAGCCCTGCGTGCCCGATATCCTGCAACTGCAATAGGGCTTTGTGCCGTCTGTGACACAAGTCAGTCGACGGTTTTCACTGCGGCATAAAGGGTTCTGAATCGGTTCAACCGTGCGGTCAGCGCGGTAGGATCACCGGGTTCGAACCTGTCGGCGTGCGGAGGCTGCTCTGCCAGATCGGTCAAGGACAGCGCGCCGTCGCTGCACGCGGCAAGCCGGGCCGCACCGTAGGCCGGCCCTGAATCCGCGCCCTCTGATCGGACGATGGGCTTTCCGATCACGGTCGCGATCAGACCCAGCAACAGATCCGATTGGCTGCCACCCCCAATGGCGGAAAGCGCGGGCAGATTGTCTATCGTGTCGCCAAAGCTCTGCGCCGCATCGGCAAAACAAAATGCGATGGCTTCTACGACCGAACGGCAGATATCCGCACGCGTCGTTGAATCTTCGAGCCCGAAGAAACAACCCCGGATATGTGGATCCCCAAGGGGGCTGCGCTCGCCGGTCAGATAGGGCAGGAACACGGGCAGGCGGTCACCACTGACCGTTTCGGCCAGGGCGACAACTTCGGCGGCGCTCAGCCCCAGTTGACCGCCGATCCAGGCAATCGGACGTGCGCCGTTCAACATGGCGGCCATCTGAAACCAGCGGTTCGGCAGCGTATGGGCGAACGCATGCACATAGCGTTCGGGATTGGGCCGAAACACCTGATCCGCCACAAACAGCTGACCGGACGTTCCCAGCGATATGAAGCCGCGCCCCGGCTCGGTGGCGCCCAGCGACACTGCTCCTGTGGCCGCATCCCCGCCTCCGGCGACGACGGGCAGGCCTTGGGGCAAGCCGGTTTCTGCCGCCGCCTGTGCGGTGACGGTTCCAACGATATCGTGGCCATTTGAGACCGGCGGCAACCAATCGGGGTCCACATCCGTGGCCCTCGCGATATCGGTGTTCCATGTGCGTGTCGCCTGATCCAGCCAAAGCGTGCCCGCAGCGTCGGAGGCGTCTGTCGCCAGGCCGCCGTGCAGGCACAATCCGATATAGTCCTTGGGCAGAAGGATATGGGCAAGCTGCGCGTACCGATCTGGTTCATGCTGCTTGAGCCAGGCGATCTTGGGTGCTGTAAAACCGGGCAGGGGCAGGACGCCAGAGATGTGCCCGATCTGCGGTTGCGCGGCGCGCAGATCATCGCATTCTTGCACCGCCCTGCTGTCATTCCACAGGATCGCGGGGCGGATGGGCCGACAGTTGCGGTCCAGCAGAACGGCACCATGCATCTGCCCGGACAATCCGATGGCCGTAACCTGTGACAGGGCGACTTTGCCCGCAAGCTGTTGCAACGCGTCACAGGTCGCGTGCCACCACTGATCGGGGTGCTGTTCAGACCAGCCCGGTTGCGGCGACGAAAGCTCAAGCCCGACGGAAGATGTGGCAAGGATCTGGTCGGCCTGCGCACAGACAAGCTTGACCGCAGATGTACCGATATCGATCCCAAGATACATTTGAACCCCTTGCCCCGCGCAGAATCTGGCAATAGATTTTTAGCGCGCGCAAAGAATACGTAAAGCTATGACAAGATCAAGGCGGGGACGATCCACAGGCAGACTGGTATGACCAAAATCAAGAACATGGAAGAGTTCGCAGCCCTTAGCGGCATCTCGCGGCCCACGGTTTCGAAATATTTTCAGAACCCTGACAGCGTGCGCGCCACAACGCGGGCTCGCATCGAAGAAGCGTTGGAGCGGTTCGATTTTCGCCCGAATATGTATGCGGTGAACCAGAACCGGAAGCTGACCAAAAACATCGGCATCGTGGTGCCCTATCTGGCCGATCCGTTTTTTGCCGAGATTGCACGTTATCTGGAACAAAGCTGTATCGCGGCGGGGTATCGCCCATCGCTGTTCAGTTCGCACGGTGAACAAAAGCTGGAAAACGAAATTCTGGACGGTCTGCAAGCCATGAAACCCGCAGGTGTCCTTCTGGCCCCATTGGGGCGCACGTCCGACAGGTCCGCGATCGAGAAGTTCTGCGCCAAAGTGCCAACGGTACTGTTTGACAGCTATCTCGAAGGCTTGGGCGCGGCCTTTGTCGGGTCCGACAATTTCAGCTTTGTCTCGCAAACCGTCGAATACATGACCCGCACGGGCGAGCCGCCGTCTTTCTTCGAGATGCGCACACCCGCAAACCCGAACGCCAACAAAAGGCGCAAAGCCTATATCGACGTGATGGAACGCCTGGGGTTTGAGCCGCATATCATCAAGGTGGAGGGCAAAGGCTGGGCCTTTGAAGAGATCGGGCACAGGGGTGCTTTGAAGGTTCTGGCGGAACGTGGATTGCGGACAGACTCGGTGCTGTGCAGCAACGATCGCCTTGCGATTGGCTTTCTTGCTGCCTGCTATGAGCAGGGGATTCGCGTGGGCCGCAAAGAGGATTGCACCCTGCGCGTGGCCTCAAACGATGACCATCCTTTTGCAAAATTCACTTGCCCGTCTTTGACCACAGCGGCGCATGATTATGACAGCGTGGCCGTGCGCAGCGCAGAAACCCTGTTTGAACTTATTGAAAATGGAGGGAAATTTGATGAGCGAACCGAAACACTGTTTCCCGCCAGGCTTGTTCTAAGGGACTCTGCCTGACTTTCTATTTTTAACGCGCGTAAAGTTTTTATTGACGGCGCGATAATTTACGAACTACGCTCCCTGCACGACATCCAAGCTCAGGGAGGACAGGGATGTATCTGAGAAACGCACTTCGTGCGGCGACTGCGCTGACTTTCGTCGCCACGGCAGCAGCCCAAGCGCAAACGATCACCATCGCGACCGTGAACAACGGCGACATGATCCGGATGCAGGGCTATACGGACAATTTCACCGAGGCGACCGGCATTGACGTAGAGTGGGTCACGCTGGAAGAGAACGTGCTGCGCCAGCGCGTGACGACCGACATCACCACCAAGGGCGGTCAGTTCGACATCATGACCATCGGCATGTACGAAACCCCGATCTGGGGCGCCAACGACTGGCTGGTTCCGCTGGATGGCATGTCCGCCGAATATGACGTGGGGGATCTGCTACCCGCGATGGCCGGCGGCCTTAGCAACGATGGCACGCTTTATGCGGCACCGTTCTACGGCGAAAGCTCGATGATCATGTACCGCACCGATCTGATGGAAAAGGCCGGGATGGAGATGCCCGAGGCCCCCACATGGCAGTTCATTCGCGAAGCGGCGGCTGCGATGACCGACCGTGACAACGACATCAACGGTATCTGCCTGCGCGGCAAGGCCGGTTGGGGTGAGGGCGGTGCCTTTATCACCGTAACCGCAAACTCGTTCGGTGCGCGCTGGTTTGATGAGAACTGGAAACCGCAATTCGATCAGCCCGAATGGAAAGAGGCACTGACCTTTTTCGTCGACATGATGAACGAATCCGGTCCTGCCGGATACGCCACCAACGGGTTCAATGAAAACCTGTCGCTGTTCCAGCAGGGCAAATGCGGCATGTGGATCGACGCAACCGTTGCGGCATCCTTTGTGACAAACCCCGACGATTCCACTGTCGCGGACAAGGTCGGGTTTGCTCTGGCGCCGAATTCCGAAGGTGTCGACAAGCGTGCGAACTGGCTCTGGGCTTGGGCGCTGGCGATCCCGGCGGGTACCCAGCAGGAAGATGCGGCAAAGCAATTCATCGAATGGGCGACCTCGAAAGACTATATTGAGCTGGTGGCCGAAAACGAAGGCTGGGCCAATGTGCCTCCGGGTGCGCGGACGTCGCTTTATGACAACGACAACTACAAGGACATCCCTTTTGCGCAGATGACGCTCAAGTCGATCCTTGCGGCTGATCCGCAGAACTGCTGCGCCCAGCCGACGCCCTATACCGGCATCCAGTTCGTCGCGATCCCGGAATTTGCAGGCATCGCCACACAGGTGAGCCAGGAGTTCTCGGCTGTCTATGCCGGACAGCAGACCGTGGATGAAGCCCTTGCCAAGGCTCAGGCCTTCACCGCTGAAGAAATGGAAGCCGCAGGTTACTGAGGTCTTCTCCCCGCGGGTGGGCAGGCTTTGCCCCCCGCTTCACCCTTCCACAACTCGCGTTTTTCTCGCAGGCTGAGTTACGCCTGAACAGAGAGGGTTTGCGTAATGGCTACTCAACATTCCCGATCCGTTGCTCGCCTGATGATGGCACCCGCAGTGGTCCTGCTGCTTGGCTGGATGCTGGTGCCCCTGACGATGACGCTGTATTTTTCCTTCAAAAAGTACCTGCCTCTGCGTGGCGGGGACCTGGGCTGGGTCGGCTTCGACAACTATGTCCGTTTTGTCTCGTCCAGCTCGTTCTGGCCCGCGGTTCAGGCGACGCTGACAATCGTCGGCGGTGTCCTGATCATCACGGTGGTTCTTGGTATCCTGCTGGCGATGCTGCTGGATCAGCCGATGTGGGGCCAGGGAGTTGTCCGCATCCTTGTGATTGCGCCCTTCTTCGTGATGCCGACCGTATCGGCACTGGTCTGGAAGAACATGTTCATGGACCCGGTGAACGGCCTGCTGGCGCATCTTTGGCGCTTTTTCGGGGCCGAGCCGATCTCGTGGCTGTCCGAGGCGTCGATGACGTCGATCATCATGATCGTTTCGTGGCAGTGGCTACCCTTTGCGACCTTGATCCTGCTGACCGCGATCCAGTCCTTGGACAGCGAACAGCTGGAAGCCGCTGAAATGGACGGGGCCCCGGTTCTGAAACGGTTTTACTTCATCGTGCTGCCGCATCTCAGCCGTGCGATCACTATCGTGATCCTGATCCAGACGATCTTTCTGCTGTCGATCTTCGCCGAGATCTTCGTGACCACCGGCGGCGCATTCGGCACCCGTACACTCACCTACCTGATCTTCCAGCGCGTGCTGGAAAGCCAGAATGTCGGCCTTGGATCAGCCGGAGGTGTCTACGCCATCATCCTTGCCAATATCGTTGCGATCTTCCTGATGCGCATCGTCGGCAAGAACCTGGACGCGTGAGGAGGTAAGACCATGGCCCGCGCTGTCACAACCCGCCGTAAATCGCTGAACACTGCCCTGGCCTGGGCTGTTGGACTGCTGATCTTTTTCCCGATCCTCTGGACCATTCTGACCAGTTTCAAGACCGAGGCGCAGGCCATTGCCAGCCCGCCGCTGTTCCTGAACTTCAACTGGACGCTTGAGAATTATGCCGTCGTGCAAGAGCGATCCGACTATATGCGGTTCCTGTGGAACTCGGTCATCATCGCGGGTGGCTCGACCATACTTGGCGTGATCGTCGCGGTGCCCGCCGCCTGGGCGATGGCATTCGTGCCGTCCAAGCGCACCAAGGACATCCTGCTGTGGATGCTGTCCACCAAGATGCTGCCTGCGGTTGGCGTGCTTTACCCGATCTACCTGCTGTTCATTCGCCTTGGGTTGCTGGACACACGCGGAGGTCTGGTGGTCGTTCTGATGCTGATCAACCTGCCGATCATCGTCTGGATGCTCTACACCTATTTCCGCGAAATTCCGGGAGAGATTCTGGAAGCCGCGCGGATGGATGGGGCCACGTTGAAAGAGGAAATCCTCTATGTGCTGACGCCCATGGCCATTCCCGGCATCGCCTCGACCGTGCTGCTGAACTTCATCCTGGCCTGGAATGAGGCGTTCTGGACCCTCAACCTGACTGCCGTTGATGCGGCACCGCTGACCGCCTTTATCGCCAGCTATTCCAGCCCGGAAGGTTTGTTCTTTGCCAAGCTCAGTGCGGCCTCGACCATGGCGATTGCGCCAATCCTCATCCTCGGCTGGTTCAGCCAGAAACAACTTGTCCGCGGCCTGACCTTCGGCGCTGTGAAATAAGGAAGACACCTCATGGGACATATTCAACTCAAGTCCGTGACCAAAAGCTTCGGCGATGTGCAGGTCATTCCGCCGCTGGATCTGACCATCGAAGATGGCGAGTTCACCGTGTTCGTCGGCCCCTCGGGCTGTGGCAAATCCACCCTCTTGCGTCTGATTGCGGGGCTAGAGGATATCACAAGCGGCCATATCGAAATCGACGGCTCGGATGCCACCGACGTGCCGCCTGCAAAGCGCGGTCTGGCGATGGTGTTCCAATCCTATGCGCTTTACCCGCATATGTCGGTGCGCAAGAATATCGCCTTTCCACTGCGCATGGCCAAACTGGATCAGGCCGAAATCGACAAGCGTGTCGAAGGTGCCGCCAGTGTTCTGAACCTGAGTGATTATCTGGATCGCCGCCCGGGCCAGCTGTCCGGTGGTCAGCGTCAGCGCGTCGCCATCGGTCGCGCGATTGTCCGTGAACCTGCTGCCTTCCTGTTTGATGAACCGCTCTCGAACCTCGACGCCGCCCTGCGCGTGGGCATGCGGCTTGAGATCAGCGAGTTACACGAGCGTCTGGCGACAACGATGATCTATGTGACCCACGATCAGGTCGAGGCGATGACCATGGCCGACAAGATTGTGGTGCTGCAGGCCGGCGTGATTGAACAAGTCGGCAGCCCGCTCGAACTCTACCGCACGCCGCGCAACCTGTTTGTCGCAGGCTTCATCGGCTCGCCCAAGATGAACTTCATCGACGGGGAAGAGGCCGCAAAACACGGGGCCCACACCATTGGGGTGCGTCCCGAACACATCACGGTGTCAGAAACCGAAGGCCAGTGGTCCGGGGTTGTCAGCGTCTCGGAACATCTGGGTTCAGACACGTTTTTCCATGTGCATGAGACCGGATTGGCCGAGTCCATCACCGTGCGCGCAGATGGTGAGGTCGGGTTCCGCCACGGAGATCGCATCCATCTGACACCTCGGGCAGATGTGATCCATCGCTTTGACCAGACAGGCTTGCGAATCGAATGACGCGGCTGGCTGGCAAAACCACCCTGATCACCGGGGCCGCGCGCGGTATCGGGCTGGCCTTTGCCAAAGCCTATGTTGCCGAAGGCGCGCGCGTTGCGATTGCCGATATCGATGTCCAACGTGCGCAAGAGGCTGCGACCGAGATCGGTGAGGCTGCGCTGGCGATTGAGATGGACGTCACCCAGCAGTCCAGCATTGACGCAGCAATCGAAAAGACCGCCGCGCAGTTCGGCCCGATCGACATTCTGATCAACAACGCCGCCATCTTCACCGCCGCCCCGATCACCGAGATCGAGCGCGCCGACTATGCCCGCGTCTTTGATATCAACGTTGCTGGCGCATTGTTCACGATGCAGGCCGTCGCGCGCCACATGATCAAGCACGGCACCAAAGGACGTATCATCAACATGGCCTCGCAAGCCGGACGACGAGGCGAGCCTTTGGTCGCCGTTTACTGCGCCAGCAAGGCGGCAATCATCTCGCTGACCCAATCGGCCGGTCTGAACCTGATTTCTCACGGGATCAACGTGAATGCCATCGCGCCCGGCGTTGTCGATGGCGAACACTGGGACGGTGTCGATGCGTTCTTTGCAAAGCACGAAGGCAAACCCGCTGGTCAGAAGAAACGCGAAGTGGCCGCTGCCGTGCCGTATGGCCGGATGGGTCGCGCCGAGGATCTGACTGGCATGGCGGTGTTTCTGGCCTCGGATGAGGCAAAGTACATTGTGGCCCAGACCTACAATGTCGATGGCGGAAACTGGATGAGCTGATGAACCCTGTGGCCCACACAAACTATCCGGTTCCGCTGCGGCTCGATACGCTGGCCGATCTGCCATCGACCGTGGCTGTGCCGCGCTATGATCCCGATGAGCTGAAGCCCGGTATCGTGCATATCGGGCTGGGCAATTTTCACCGGGCGCATCAGGCCTGGTACCTTCACAAACTTATGCAAAATGGTTTGGCCCGGGATTGGGCAATCATTGGCGCCGGGGTGCGCGACTATGATGTCAACATGCGCGAACGGTTGCTGTCGCAGGATTGCCTGACCACATTGATCGAGCTGGATCCGAACGGGATGTCCGCCGAGGTGATTGGCCCGATGATCGGCTATTTGCCGATTGAGCAGGGCAACGCCGCATTGATCCGTCAAATGGCCGACCCGGGTATTCGGATCGTTTCGCTGACGGTGACAGAGGGCGGATATTTTCTTGACCCCAACAGTGGCGCGTTCAACGTCGATCACGAAGATATTCGCCACGACGCGGAAAACCCCGACCACCCGCGCACCGCTTTTGGCGCGATGGTCGCGGCCCTTCGGCAACGCCAGGCGAATGGGTTGGCGCCCTTTACCGCGCTCAGCTGTGACAACCTGCAGGGTAATGGGGCGATCTTGCGGGGATGCATTGTTGGATTGGCCCGGCTGTCTGACCCAGACCTGGCCGATTGGATCGATCAGAAGGGGGCATTCCCGAACTCGATGGTTGACTGCATCGTGCCTGCCACGAACGCTCAGGTTATTGCTCAATGCCAGGAATTGGGTGTGGAGGACCAGGCACCGGTCACGCACGAGAACTTTCGGCAATGGGTGATCGAGGATACCTTTTGCGCCGGACGGCCGCCGCTGGAACAGGTGGGCGTCACCCTGACCGATGATGTGCACAGCTTTGAAACGATGAAGCTGCGTATTCTGAACGGTGGTCATCAGGTGCTGGCCAATGTTGGTGAAATCCTGAACGTGCCCACGATCTCAGACTGCATGCGGGACGAGGACGTCTTGGCATTCTTCAGAAAGGTACAGGCGCAGGAAATTCTGCCCCATGTCAGCGCTGTCCCCGGTACATCCGCGACGGAGTATCTGGGCCTCGTCGAACGGCGGTTCTCCAACGCGGCCATCCATGACACCACCCGCAGGGTCGCCTTTGACGGGTCGTCCCGGCATCCTGCGTTCCTGCTGCCGTCACTGCGCGACGCGCTGGCCTCGGGCGGGGGGCTGAGCGGGCTGGCACTGGCCGAAGCGTTGTGGTGCCGAATGTGCGCAGGTCTGCGTGAGGACGGCTCAGAGATCGCTGCAAACGATCCGCTGTGGGAGGATTTGCAAAACACTGCTCGGGCAGCCCGGGAGACTCCAGCCCTATGGATCGGGCAGCAGCATTTCTATGGCGATTTCGGAGATGACAGTCGTTTTGCCGATGCCTTCACCGGCTGGTTGAACGTGATCTGGCGAAAGGGCAGCCGCGCTGCGATTGTTGACTATGTCGCGGCAACGGTTGCGGCCAATTCGACGATCTGAACGGTCCTGCGATTTACGCATCGCTTTGCGATCATTCCTTCAGATAGGTCCAGCGATAAGCTGGTGGGGTTGGGCCCTTGTTGCGGCCGCCTTGCTGCATTTGTTCCCACGCATGCGCTAGAATGCCGACCGAGCGGGACAGGCAAAACAGCCCGCGTGCCAAGGGTGGGGCAAACCCCAGCTCAGAATAGATCACAGCCGTCGCACCATCGATATTCATCGGAATAGGGCGGGACTTGCGTTTGGTCAGCTCGGCCTCGATCCCTTCGGCGATGTCCACGAATGCGCCGCTGCAAACCTGTTGGTCCACGGCCTCGCGCGTCAGTTCCATCAGCCGGGGGGCGCGGGGGTCGACGGGATGAAACCGGTGGCCAAACCCGGGGATCACTGGCCCATGATCGGCAATCCATTGATCCAGCCCGGCGGTCAGGCTGGGGGCTTTTGCAATGCGGTGATACAGTTCCACCGCCTGCTGGCCTGCGCCGCCATGCACATCGCCCAGCATGTTGATCCCGGTGGCCATGGCGTTGTTGAGCGGCAGGCCACAGGTCACGGCCATCCGGGCCGCAGCGATTGAGGGCGCTTGGGGGCCGTGATCGACTGCTGCAACCAACGCCGCCTCAAACAGACGCGCCTGCGCAGCGGAGGGCCTGTCCCCACGTACCATCAACCAGATCATCTGTGCAAAGCTGACATTGCCGATCAGCGTTTCGATCGGTTCGCTGCGCAGCTCGATCCGGCCGGGCTCCATGTCGATGATGCTGGTGCGCCACCAATCGGAAACATCGCTCATATCACGCCCTCTTGTTCCAGTTCCGCCAGCGCGTCCGGGTCCAGCCCCAACTCTCCCCAGATCGCGGCATTGTCAGCACCCAGCTCCGGCGGAGGCGTTGCTGGATGCGCACGCGTGTCGCCCATTATCACCGGGCTGCCGGCAAGGCGCAGCGTTTCGGTGGCGGTGTTCACCGCGCTGATCAGACCGCGCCCGGCGACCTGAGGATCATCCAACGCGTCCGGCACAGACAAGACAGGACCGGTGGGTACGCCTAGCGCGTTCAATTCACCTAACCAGTCGCTGGCCGGGCGCGTGCGCAGCACCTCCTCAAGCCGGGTGCGCAGGGCGATGCGGTTGCGTTTGCGGTCTTCACGGCTGCGGTAGTCGGGATGGTCCAACAGCTCGTGCAATTGCAGATGCTCGGCCAGTGCCTGCCATTGTTCATCGCGATTGGCGGAGATATTGATGGGCTGATCCGCCGTCTGGAATATGCCCGACGGGGCCGAGGTGGTGTTTTCATTGCCATGCGCACCGGGCGTCACGCCCCCAATCAGGTGGTTCGAGATGACCCAGCCCATGGTCGACAGCACAGCCTCGTTCATCGCCACATCCAACACAGCACCGCGAGGTGAGGCATTGAGGGCCGACGTGATGGCAAAGGCCGCGGTCATCCCGCCTACCGTGTCGGCCAAAGGATAGCCCACGCGATAGGGAGCGGTGTCCGCATCGCCGGTGATCGACATCACGCCACTGATGCCCTGCACGATCTGGTCATAGGCCGGATCGCCCCGCCGGGGGCCGGTCTGACCAAAGCCGCTGATGGCGCAGTAGATCAGCGCCGGGTTTTCAGCCCGCAGCACATCCGCGCCAAGACCCAGCCGCTGCATGACACCGGGGCGGAAGTTCTCGACCAGAACATCCGCCGTTTTGACCAGCTCTTTCAACAGCGCCTTGCCGCGTTCGGATTTCATGTCCAGCGTCACGGATTTCTTGCCCGCGTTCTGGGCCAGAAAGCTGACCCCCATTCCGGCGGCGTTGCGCGCCGGATCAGCCCCCAGAACCCGCGCCAGATCGCCAGAGCCGGGGCGTTCGACCTTGATCACCTCGGCCCCCATCAAGGCAAGCTGATAGCAGCAAAATGGCCCGGCCAGTACATTTGTCAGGTCAAGGACCCGAATACCGGCCAGAGGCTCAGTCGCCATCAGCGACACCTTCGGCGCGGGCCTTTGCACGGCGGGCGCGGTAGCTGGGCAGCAGCACCAGCGCCACCGCAATCAGCAGAAGGCCCAGCGTCATCGGCCGCTGCCAGATAAAGGCGATCCCGTCATAGAGCTGCATGGAACGGGCAAAGTTATCCTCAAGCATTCCGCCCAGGATGAACCCGATCAGCAGCGGCGCCAGCGGGTAGTCTGCAAACTTGAGCGCCGTGGCGCAGACCCCGAAGCCCACCAGCAAAAGCAGCTCGGTCGCGTTGTTCTGGCCGATATAGGCCCCCATGAGGGTAAAGAACAAAATGAACGGGATCAGATAGTTGCGCGGGATCGTCAGGATCTTGGCGATGTAAGGGATCAGCGGCAGGTTCAGGATCAGCAGCACGAGGTTGCCGATGAACATCGACATGATGACCGCCCAAAAGACCTGCGGTTCGTCCAGCATCAGCCGGGGGCCAGGTGTGACATTCAGGGCAATCAACGCGCCCAGCAGGATCGCGGTTGTTCCTGATCCGGGAATTCCTAGCGTCAGCAGCGGAACGAAAGACCCGGTACAGGCCGCGTTGTTTGCCGTTTCAGGCGCGGCAAGCCCTTTGATAGAGCCTCTTCCGAACTCTTCCTGTTCTTCCTTGGGGGCGATGTTGCGTTCGACCGCATAACCCAGAAAGCTGGCAATGGTCGCACCCGCACCCGGCAGAACGCCGATAAAGAAGCCCTGCACCGACTGGCGGCCAATGACCGGGGCGATACTGCGGGCCTCTTTCCCGGTGATGCGCAGATCTTTGATGTCGCCGCTGCCATCACCGCTCATATCGCGTTTCTTGAGGACCAGGAACAGGGCCTCGGGCAGGGCGAACATGGCCATGGCGAGGGTGATGAAACCAAAGCCCGATTGCAGGTCCATGACCCCCATCGTGAAGCGCGGCATGTTGAACAGCGCGCCTTCGCCCACGGTCGCCATGATCAGGCCCAGCACCGTCATCATCAGCGCCTTGGCAACTTGCCCAGACCCGGCAAAGGCTGCGATGGCCGAAAGGCCGACGACCATCAGGGCGAAATATTCGGCGGAGTGGAACAAAAGAGCGACCGAGGAAAGCGCAGGCGCAAAGACCATCAAAAGGATCGCACCGATTGTGCCGCCCGCAAAACTGGCGATGGCGGCAACGGTCAGCGCCTTGCCCGCCTTGCCTTGTCGCGCCATCGGGTAGCCGTCAAAGGAACTGGCCACTGTGCCCGCCACCCCCGGTGCATTCAACAGGATGGACGAGGTCGAGCCGCCGAAGATGGCCCCGTAATAGACGCCCGCCAGCAGGATCAGCGCCGCGGACGGGTCGCCCATCGAGATGGCGATGGGGATCATGATCGCGATGATCGACATCGGGCCAAGACCGGGCAGCATTCCGATGAATGTGCCGATCAGACAGCCCGCGATGACCATGGCGAGATTTTGAAAGGAAAAGGCCGTTTGCAGCCCGATCAGAAGTCCTTCGAGCATGTCAGCCTCCGTTGAAAAAGCCGGGCAGGGGGCGCAGGTAGATACCCAGCACCTGCTGGACCAGATACCAGACGACCCCGGTCGCGATCAGCGCGACGGGCACCATGATGTGCCACTTACGCTCGCCCAGTATGACTGAGCCAAGGATCAGGAATCCGGCGGTGGAAAAGATGAAACCCAGCGGGCGCAAACACAGCGCGTAAGCCACCATCAGTGCCAGCAGCAGCAGCGCTTGACCCAGGTGATAGTCGCCAAGGCGCCGATAATCGATGTCGCCGATCTTGGGCTCACCCTTTTCCAGCCCGAACAGGATGATAAGTGAGGTGAGGATGCCAAGCACCGACAACACTTTGGGAAAGGTCGAGGGCCAGATCGGGTTTCGCCGCATGAACGGTGCAAGTTGCCCATCCATGGTGAACCAGGCCGCGTAGCCATAGGCCAGACATATGCCCAGCAAGATAAGTGAAATCCAGCGGTCAAGCGCCATGTGTCCCCTCCCCTTTGTCATGAGGGGGCGGCGTACCGCCCCCAAAAGCTCAGCTTAAAGGAAGCCGAGCTTCTTCATCAGGTCGCCGATGGCCTGTTCCTGCTGTTCCAGGAAGGTGCGGAAGTCATCGCCATTGTTGTGGATGTTGACCCAACCGTTACGGGCCCGCACCTCTTCCCATTCGGGGGTGTCATACATCTTGGTCAGAGCTTCCTGGTACATGACCAGCTTGTCCTCGGGCAGGCCGGGGGCTGCAAAGAAACCGCGCCAGTTGACGAAGGTTGTGTCGATGCCCTGCTCTTTCATGGTCATCGCGTCACCAGCGGCGTCCACACGCTCCTCCGAGGTGATGCCGATGATCTTAACCTCGCCCGCATTGGCAAGGTCCACCGCTTCCGAAAGACCGGTGGACAGGGCCGCAATTTCACCCGAGAGCAGCGCGGCCATGGCTTTGCCGCCCGCATCATAAGGGATGTACTTGACGTTCAGCGCGTCTTTGCCGGCGGCTTCCATCACCATCGCCGCAACGAGGTGGTCCATGCCCCCGGGGACCGAGCCGCCGCCGATGGCTGTGCCGTTCGGATCCGCGTCATAAGCGGCCAGCAGGTCACCCATCGAATTGATCGGGCTGTCCTTGCCCACAACGATGGCGGCATAGTCACCGATGGTGCCCGCAACCAGAGTGAGGTCCCGGAAGTTCTGCGGGAACACGCCGGTCAGTGAACGGATCACGATGGGGGTCGAGTTCACCATCAGCGTGCCATGGTTGCTGTCGGCGTTTTCGATCAAAAAGCCGATCGCCTTGCCGCCGCCGCCACCGGACATGTTTTCATAAGATGCAGTGCCGACGATACCGGCATTGGTCAGTGCCTCGCCTGTGCCACGCGCGGTACCATCCCAGCCGCCGCCTGCGCCGCCGGGGATCAGAAAGTGGATGCTGTCGACCACCTGGTGGCCGTCAGCCAATGCCGGGCCGGTAAAGGCAAAAGCCGCAGCAGCGGCCAAAAGGGCACGACGGCCCAGTTCAAATGTCATGACGATTTCCTCCCATTTGACAACGGCCGCACTGGCCGCTCATGTCAAAGGCTAGGAAATGAACCTGACACAAAGCTGACATCAGGGCGTGGGAACCGGAAAGGGCCACAGGGGCATGCGATTTCTGCTGATCGAAGACACACCGGAACTGGCCGAGGCCGTTGTGGCCCGGCTGGGACTGGATGGTCATGTCGTCGATCATGCAGGGGATTTGCAGACGGCCTGGGATTTCATCGCGACAACCAGTTATGATTTGATTTTACTGGATATTATGCTGCCCGATGGGGACGGCCGCACGTTCCTGGCACGGCATCGGGACCAAAGCGGGCGCACGCCGGTGATCGTGCTGACCGCACGGTCCGAGGTGTCGGATCGCGTCGGTTTGCTGGATCTTGGCGCGGATGATTACATGGTCAAACCCATCGATTTTGCCGAGCTTGAGGCTCGGTGCCGCGCCGTTTTACGCCGCCGTGGCGGGGCCGCGCAGGAAGGCATCGCGCTTGGCGATGTGCGATTCGATTCGCGGTCAGGCACACTGGCCTTTGCCGGAAAATCGGCGCAACTGCGCAATCGCGAGCTGCGCTTGTTTGAGGTTTTCGCCAAATCTCCGGGGCAGATCCATTCGAAATCCGCACTGGTGGACCGGCTCTTTTCTTATGACGAAGACGTCTCGGAAAATGCCATCGAGGTTTATGTGGGGCGTCTGCGCCGTCACCTGAATGGCTCCAGCGTCAGGATCACCACGGTGCGCGGCCTTGGTTACAAACTGGAAACCGGATGAGTGCGCCAAGGGTTCAGGGCTCGATCCGTCGCCGCCTGCAACTGTCGCTGCTGGCCAGTGCGGCCCTGATGGCGCTGGTTGTGTATTTTCTGGTCCTTTCGGTGGCCCGGCAGGTGGCGCAGGAAAGCCAGGACAACGTGTTGGCGGCCTCGGCCCGGTCGATCCTGGACAGCGCGCGCTTTGTCGGCGGCCAGTTGAACGTTGATCTGCCCTATTCCGCGTTGTCGATGCTTGAGGGCGACGCCGATGAACGGGTTTTCTATGCCATCCGGCTGGGGGATGAGCTGCTGAGCGGTTACCCCGATCTTCCGGTGGCCGCGGTTGTGGAAACCGGAACGCCCAGTTTTCTGTCGACCGCGTTTCTGGGCGAGGATATTCGCGTGGCCAATATCGCGCGCGCCGTGTCCACGGATGTGGGGCAAGCTGTATTGCAGGTGGCCGTGGCCCAGACGCTGAACAGCCAAAAACAGACACTAACACAGATATCTCGCACCGCACTTGGGATCGGGGCGGGTGTCTTTGTGCTGTCGGCGCTGATCGCCGCAATCATTGCGCGCAGCACGATACGTCCGCTGGATCGTCTGGCCGGATCGGTCTCGCGCCGTGGCCCCAAGGACCTACGCCCGGTGCGCGCCCCGGTCCCGCGCGAGATGGGACCGCTTGTTGCATCGCTCAACACCTTGATGGGGCGCCTGAGCAGTTCTCTGACCCGGTCCGAGGATTTCATCGCCGAGGCCGCCCACCGGGTGCGCACGCCTCTGGCCATTGTACGCACCAAGGCCGAGATCATCGAACGTCAGGCCGCAGATGCGGACACGCGGGCGGCGGTTGGCGACATGATCCACGCCATTGATGACAGCTCACGCACCGCCAGCCAGCTTTTGGACCACGCGATGGTGACGTTCCGGCTGGATAATCTGGCCGCAGAACGCATTGACCTTGTGCGATTGGCGGAGGACACGGTTGACCGTCTGCGCCCGATTTCCGAACTGAAGGACATTGATCTGACCTGTGGCGCGCTCGACGCGGCAGAGGTTCATGGGGACCTGATCCTGATGCAGAACGCGCTGCACAATATTGTCGACAACGCGATCAAATATGCTCCGCGGGGGTCGCGGGTAGAAATCACCTGCAAGGCAAACCAGACGGGGGCCAACCTGCAGGTCAAGGATACTGGCCCCGGATTTGCACAAGGCGACACCCATCGGATGACCGAGCGTTTTACCCGCGGTGGCAATGCAGCGGGCGTGGTCGGCTCGGGGCTGGGGCTGACCATCGCGAAAGAGGTTGTCGAGGCCCATGGCGGTCAGTTGAATCTCACCAACTCAGCGGAGGGCGGGGCGTGCGTCACCTTACACTTTCCTCAATCCTGATTTGCCTCGCGGGCATCGCGTCGGCCTTTGAAGTCGAAGATCGTGCGTCTTTTGGTGAAGGCAGCCAAGAGCTGCGGATCATTTCCACCGCCGACATCGCATTCTTTCAGCCGATGATCACGTCATTCATCGCGACCCACCCGGATACGCGCGTCGATTACATCGTCGCCAGTTCAACCGAGGTGATGAAAGCCGTAGTTGATGAGAATGAGGCGTTCGATGTCGTCATCTCAAGCGCGATGGATTTGCAGACAAAGCTGGCCAATGACGGGTTGGCGGCCCAGCACAGCTCGGACGCGACGGAATTGCTGCCGGATTGGGCAAGCTGGAACGATATGCTGTTTGCCTTCACGCAAGAGCCCGCCGCGACCGTGATCTCTCGCGCTGGATTCAATGAACTGGACATCCCGGAAAACCGAAATGAGCTGATCAACCTGCTGCGGCAGAACACCGAACGCTTTGAGGGCAAGATCGGCACTTATGATGTGCGGTCGTCTGGGCTGGGCTATCTGTTTGCCACACAGGACGCCCGTGCCTCTGAGACCTATTGGCGCTTGACCGAGGTTATGGGGCGGCTGAATGCGCGGCTCTATTGTTGCTCATCCGATATGATCGATGCGGTTAAATCCGGCGAGCTACTGGTGGCCTATAACGTGCTTGGAAGCTATGCGGCCAACCAGCAGGAAAAAGAGATCCAGATCATCCTGCCTACCGATTTCACCACGGTGATGCAGCGTATCGCCTTGATCCCGCGCAATGCGCCTGAACCGGATTTGTCCCGGGAGTTTGTTGATCACCTGATCGAACAGTCCTTTGGCCTGAATCCTGCGCCGCTGATTTCGCTGGGTCTTGAAGAAGGCTGGATCGATGGCGCGCTGAATCGCATTCGCATCGGTCCGGGGCTTTTGGTCTTTCTGGACCAACTCAAACGCCGCGCGTTTCTGCTGGAATGGGAAAGTGCGATCCTGCAGGAATAGCTGCTGCAATCTCTTTGGTTAGGCTCTATTTTCACCGCAGTCTTTGCGCGATCAGCACCAAAGGTTCGGCACAGTGATCTTATTCTTTCTCGAAATACAGGATGACTTCGCCGATGCGTATTCCGAACCTTGAAACATAAGCGCGGTTCAACAGCCGGTCGTCGGACAACAGCCACATCCAGTCGTCAAAACTGACGCGCATGGTTCCGTCCTTGATTGGCAGATCGATCTTGTATGTCCAGTTGAACGTATCGCCCCGTTCGATGCCTTCTGCGGCTCCCAGAACACCCGGGGCGGTACCGGTCCAGGTGTCTTCGCCGGTTTTTGTCAGGGTCCAGATGCGCTGTTCGGTGGCGCCATCGTCATAGACAAAATCTTCGACCAGGGTCAGCGTCTCACCGTCCCATGTGCCGTTGATTTCGACCTCGAACCGACGGGGCACGTTGCCCAAAATGTCCTGGAACTGACCATAGGCCACGGTGCGGCCCTCAAAGAACTCCTCAAGGTTCAATTGGCGATCGGACAAGAAGGTCTTGGGCACATTTGGTTTGGCCGAACACGCAGCCAAAAGCGCCAGCCCAGCTATCGTGACCAAGCCAAAAAGGATGCGACGCGGCGTCATTGCAAAGGCCTCAGATTGGCCGAAGTATCACGCCCGTTGGCACCGTTCAGATTCATGGGCTTGGTTTCAGGCGCCGGGCGCATCGTGGCCACAAGTTCGGCCACCTTGATGCCGAACTTTCGCATCTCGGACCGGTTCATGATCACACCGTTTTCGGTCAGATACATCCAGTCGGTCACGTCCAGAGTATGCGCCCCCGCGTCCTGCGGCAGGATGATCCGATAGTTCAGCTTGACCGTCGCGCCCGAGATGACGCCTTTGCCTTCACCAACAATATCGTCAGCGGTTGCGATGAAGGTGTTGCCGGTGCCCATTGTCAGGTACCATTTGCGTGTCATCTGCTTGCCGTTGGAATAGGTGAAATACTCGGCCAGCGTGCCGGTATTTCCGTCCCATTCTCCGACCATGCGCGCGACAAAGCTGTTCGACATCTTGCCGTTCGGGCCATAGATCAGACCCTCGGACAGGATCTCTCCGTTCAGGTGCTTGTTCAGGGCAAAGTCCGGCCCCGTGCCGGAGTAGTCGGTCGGAGATTGCGACCGGAAGCTCAGGTAACGGCTTCGGCCCAGGATCAGCGCTAGAACGGCGACAAGGACAAGTGCGATGAGTGTCATTTGGCAGTAACCTCCGTCGGCAGTGTCAGAACCAGTCCGAACGCGCCGAGTTTGAGAATGCAGGGTAGGACGGCATAGGCGAGGTTCAGTGTTTGCAGCGCCTCGGCCGAGTTGGCTTGTCCGGGGACAAATCCGCTGCGTTCCAGCAGCGGCAGAGTGAAAAAGGCAGCCAGGGCGAGGCCCAGTTTGCCGGCAAAAGACCAGATGCCAAACGCAGCCGAGGCATTCAGCCCAGCGCGTGTCAGCGCCACGGAAAACATTGCGGGTAGAACCACCATATCGGCCCCGAGTGCGGCACCCGATGCGATACAAATGACGGCAAAACCTGCAAGGTTGCCTGCCGAAAGCGTTGCGGCTCCGATGAAGCCCAGAATGGCCAATGGCATCGCAATGATCAGAGTCTGTTTCGGCCCAATTCGGTTGCTAAGCCGCGCCCAAAGCGGAACGCTGGCCCCCGCGCTGAGGAAGAACAGGATCAACAACGGCCCTGCCTTGCCGGACAATTGCAGCCGGTCTTCAACAAAAAACAGAAACAGGGTTGAGGTGATGGCCACGGGCAGCGAATTCACCAGCGCCAGAACCAGCAGGCGTAGCGCTCCGGCCTGCCCAAGTGCCGCAAATGACAAACCCTGACCGGTGATCGGCGTGCGTCGCCAGATCGGAATCGTAAGTAATAGGGTCGAAACAGCGAGAATACCAAGAAACAGACCAAAGGCAGGATAGCCCTGTGCGCTCGCACCAAATGCGACGAACAAGGCGGGCGCGCTGGCGGCGATCACAACGCCTGCCAGCTGGCCGCCCTCGCGAAACGCAGCCAGCGTCATCAGCTCTTTCGCGCTGGCCTGTTTTGCAAGCGTCGCGCTGCGCCCATAGAGCAGGATCGTGCCGAGGCTATAGGCCGAAAACAGTAGGATCAGAATGGCGATCAGCGCAGCAAGACCAGCGCCCTCAGGCAGGCCGAACAACAGCGGAAAACCCACTGCCAGACCCAGTGCTGCCAGCGCCGCGAACAACAGCTGCTGCCCGGGCCAGCGGTCAATGGCCCAACCGATCAGTGGGTCCTGCACAAGATCCACAAGCCGGATCAGCAGCAGGACCGTGCCAATCACACCCAGCCCGATCCCCAGATTTACCGCCGCAAACCGCGGCAGGTGAATATAAAGCGGGATACCCGCCGCCGCGAGCATCAGCGCATAGAGGCTGACTCGCGGATACAGCATCACTGCCCTCGCAATTTCTGCGTAAACGCAGCAGAGCGCGTGTTGTCGCCCAAAAAGATCGACATGAAACTGCGGGTGATACCCGGGTATGACATCGTGCAGGTCTTGCGCCCGTTCAGCCAGAAATCGACCTTGTTTGGCCCTTCGGACACTGCCAGAAACCGGTCGCCCTTGGTGACGGCGTCAAAGCAGACCTCAAGCTGGTCGCGCACCGGGGCTGCGCGTCCGATGCGCGTCATCTCGTCCAGAGTGGAGTTGATCAGCGCCTTTTTGGTCACGTTGCGGCGGTATTGCAGCTCTAACCCGAAATCCTGCCCCCAGTTCAGCGGCGCGCCGTCCTGCGTGAACAGTTGCGCGTCATAAAGAGGAAGGCCCAGATACCGATAGGTGGCGGTGCCGCGCAGTTCGGCATCGCTCAGTTTTCCTGAAATGTCCGATGCCGTCAGCCCCATACCGGGGACCAGCAGCGCAAGCGTCACTGCAGCAGTCAGCCTAAGCCGACGCGGGTAGGGCTGCGTCTTCGTCAAGAATGGCATGGTCAGCTCCGTCAATATGCGGGACGCCGTTCAGCAGGTCGACAACATGCATCGCGCTGGCGATCCCGTCTTCGTGAAACCCGTGCCGGTTATATGCGCCGGCAAACCAGGTGCGGTTCTGTCCCTGCATCTCGCGGATTTGCCCTTGTGCGCGCAGGGCGGCTTTGTCGAACACCGGATGGGCAAATTCGACCTTGTCATAGATTTTATCCGAGGGAATATCTGATGATGCGTTCAGCGACACGAACAGCGGATCGCTGTCGGGAATGTTCTGAAGGCGGTTCATCCAATAGGTGACCCCAACGTCGCCCTCTTGCGAACGATAGGTCCAACTGGACCAGCACGCCCGGCGGCGTGGCATTTGCGAAGGGTCGCAATGAAGAATGGCGGTGTTGGGCTGATATCGGATCGCGCCCAGCGCATCACGCTCGGCCTGGGATGCGTTTTCGCCCAGAATGGCCAGCGATTGGTCGGAATGCGTGGCCAGAATGATCTCATCATACAGATCCGATTGGCCCTGGGCGCTGATCGTCACGCCAACCGCATCGCGTTCCACGGATTGCACCGGCGCGGCCAGCCGAATGTCAGCGCCACGCGCCCGCAGCGCCGCCTCGATCCGGCGCACATATTCGATGCTGCCACCTTTGACCGTATACCATTGATGCTGGTTGGCGCGTCCGCTGGCCAACAGCGCATGGTTGCGGAAAAACTGCACCAGCGAGCGGGCGGGGAACTGATCCACGAACTCAACCGGCGTTGACCAGATCGCGCCGCACATGGGCATCAGGTAATTGTGGCGGAACCAGTATCCCAGGCGCAGCTGGTCAACCAGTTCGCCGATTGTTGTGTCATCGTCCTGCGCGGCCTCGGGCGCCTCTTTGCCGAAGCGAAGGATGTCGGCGATCATCTTGTAATAGGCCGGGCGCGCCAGGTTGCGCTTTTGCGCGGTCAGGGTGCGCAGGTTGTTCAGCCCGTATTCGATGCGCCCGTTGTCGATGGTTGCACCAAAGCTCATCTCGGATTCCGTGACGGGCACGTTCAGTTCATCAAACAGCTTCGTCAGATACGGGTAGGTCACATAATTGAAGACGATAAAGCCGGTATCGACCGGCTGATCCCCGTTCTTGCCTGCCATGACTGTGCGGGCGTGACCACCAAGCCGAGGTTCAGCTTCATACAAGGTCACGTCGTTGTTTTCTGACAGATAGTAAGCGGCGGAGAGACCCGAAATGCCTGCACCCACGATTGCGATTTTTTTCCGAGCACCCCGGGATTCGTCGAACATTCCAGCCTCGTTAAGTAACGTTTTACAACAAGATACGCAGGATAAGGTGGGGTGGATCAATCAGATTAGAAGATTTTGTCAGGTGCACTATATTGTGACCTTGGGTTACAGTCTCCGATCCCGTCGCGTTCGGTTGATCCAGCGCAGTCATATGGCCGTAAAAACCCTTGAACCTAACTGACACGGCCGATGCATGAGCAGCTTTGACGGAAAAACCTACTGGATCATTGGCGCCAGCGAAGGGCTGGGCCGTGCGCTGTCAGAGGCCCTGGCCCGTCAGGGCGCGCATCTGATCCTGTCCGCGCGCAACGCCGACCGTCTGGCCGAAATCTGTGCCGCGCTGCCAAATGCCCGGGCCGTGCCATGTGATGTCACCGATCTGGCATCCGTGCGCCATGCGGTGGCCGAGGTCGGGTCCGTTGACGGGCTGGTCTACAACGCCGGGGCCTACGATCCGATGCGCGCGGCCGAGTGGGATACCGAGGCTGCGCTGCGGATGAGTGACGTGAACTATCAGGGTGCCTTGCGCATTCTGGGGGAAACCGTTCCCGGATTTGTCACCGCCGGTAAGGGTGAGATCACTTTGATCGGATCACTGGCGGGCTATCACGGGTTGCCGGCGGCAATCGGCTATGCCTCCAGCAAGGCGGCGCTGGTCTCACTGGCCGAGACAATGCGCCATGATCTGGCCGGAACGGGCGTGACCGTGCGGATCGTCAACCCGGGCTTTATCAAAACCCGCCTGACCGAGAAGAACAGTTTCAAGATGCCCATGCTGATGACGCCCGAGGATGCGGCGGATCGCGTGGTCAAGGCGATGGCGCGTCGTCGGTTCCGCACGGATTTTCCCGCTCCGTTTTCCTGGGTGATCCGGTTGATCGATTACCTGCCGGACCTGCTGGTGTATCGCGGCAAATAGAGCCTAATCTGGGCCATTGACCGAACTGTCCCATTTCCGCTCTGGTCTAAGCGACCGGTATTTCACGCTTAGCCGCAGGTCAGCCGCTCAATAGTGCCGACTTCGTTCACATAGACGTTCAGTCGGTCAATTCGGTAGTCCTGCGTGGCGATGTCATCGGGGCCCAGAACACGGGACCGCTCGGGCAGATCGAACTGAATGGTGGAAACTGGCTGGCCAATGGAATTGGCAAAGGGCTCACCCTTGCAAAAGGCCAGATCAACCGGCGCGATCTCGGGCGTCGGGGGAATGTCTTGGGGAATATTTGTGTCTGCACAGGCCGCCAGCAGGGTCAGGATCGGTAGAAACCGGAGCATTGGCGTTCCTCCTTCTGGCAATGTCGTTTCTGCAAAATCAAAGAATTAGGTTAGGTGTCATGAAAGCACAGTTGAAAACGCTCTGCAATTGACGCAGGGTCGAGGCAAGTGAAGACAGGGAGATAAGCACCATGCGTACCCGTGCCGCCGTCGCCGTTCAGGCGGGCAAACCTTTGGAAGTGATGGATGTGAACCTCGAAGGCCCCAAGGCGGGTGAGGTTCTGGTGGAAATCAAGGCAACCGGCATTTGCCATACCGATGAATTCACCCTGTCGGGTGCCGACCCCGAAGGCCTGTTTCCGGCCATTCTGGGCCACGAAGGCGCGGGCGTTGTGGTTGAGGTCGGTCCGGGCGTGACCAGCCTGAAACCGGGCGATCACGTGATTCCGCTCTACACCCCCGAATGCCGTGAGTGTGAGTACTGTCTGCACCCGAAAACCAACCTGTGTCAGGCGATCCGCGAAACGCAAGGTCAGGGCCTGATGCCCGACGGCACGTCGCGGTTCTCGACCCTAGATGGTGACCCGATCCTGCACTACATGGGATGCTCGACCTTTTCGAACCACACCGTCCTGCCCGAAATTGCGCTGGCCAAAGTGCGTGAGGACGCACCCTTCGACAAGATCTGCTATATCGGCTGCGGCGTGACCACCGGCATCGGCGCGGTGATCAACACCGCCAAGGTCGAAATTGGCAGCCGTGCCATCGTATTCGGTCTGGGCGGTATCGGCCTGAACGTCATTCAGGGTCTGCGCCTGGCCGGGGCCGATCAGATCGTTGGTGTCGACCTGAACCCTTCAAAGGTCGAGATGGCCACCAAATTCGGCATGACAGATTTCGTGAACCCCAAAGAGGTCGAAGGCGATCTGGTTCCCTATCTTGTCAACCTGACCAAAGGCGGTGCGGACTACACCTTTGACGCCACCGGCAATGTCGGTGTCATGCGCGACGCGCTGGAATCGGCCCATAAGGGCTGGGGTGAATCGATCATCATCGGCGTGGCCCCTGCGGGTGCCGAAATCTCAACCCGTCCGTTCCAGCTGGTCACGGGCCGTTCGTGGCGCGGCACCGCCTTTGGTGGCGCGCGAGGTCGGACCGACGTGCCCAAGATCGTCGACTGGTACATGGAAGGAAAGATCGAGATCGATCCGATGATCACCCACACCATGCGCCTGAACGACATCAACCACGGCTTTGACCTGATGCACAAAGGCGAAAGCATCCGCTCGGTGGTGGTGTACTAAGGTCGTTCAAACACCAAGTTGCAATGAAAAATAGGTCGGTGTGCTGCAGAGCGCACCGATTTTACTTTTCTGCGTTCGTATTCCTGTTTGGTCGCGCGGAGGCACCGGTATCTGTGCGGGGTGAGCGCACGCGCAGAACCGGTTTGTTTGGAGAAACATCTGCCCGGCTTTCCCGCCAGACGACAAAGACACCGGACGCGATGATGATGCCTGCGCCCAGCGCGACCCAACCATCCGGGTGTTCTCCGAAGAATACCATGCCGAAGATCGTGGCCCAGATGATCTGGCTGTACTGGCTGGGGGCAATGACCCCCGCCGGAGCGGCACGGTAGGCCAGGATGATGAGGTGCTGCGCGATGACGGAAAACAAGCCGACCAGCGCCATCATCGCCAGATGCAGCAGCGAGGGTGCCTGGTAGACGGCGGGTTGCATCAGGCTCATGACCAGGATGGCCAATAGCATCGGGTACAGGATCAGGACGGCCGATCGTTCCTCGTTCCCGATCTTGCGCACCAGAACAGAGCCAAACGCGCTGCAAAACGCAGCGGTCAGCGCCGCCAGATGGCCCAGTGTGATATCTGTCGTGCCGGGGCGCAGGACGATCAGAACGCCGATCAGGCCGACCCCGACAGCGGCCCAGCGCTGGGCGCGCACGACCTCACCCAACAGCGGGATCGACAGGACCGTGACGATCAGGGGGAAGGAAAACAGAAGCGAATAAACCTCGGCCAGGGGCAGAACGGAAAACGCATAAAACGCACAAGACATGGCCGTAACCACCAGCCCCGAACGCAACAGAACCAGCCATGGGTGATGCGGCCGGAAATTGCTGGGCGTACGGTCGGCCAGCATCGAGACCGCCATGGGCACAAAGGAAAACAGTGTGGCGAAAAAGATGATCTGCAGCACGGAATAGGTGCCGCCCAGCACTTTGATCAGCGCATCATGGCTGGCGAAGACGGCAAAGCCCAAAAACGCAAAGCCGAGTCCCTTGACGGTGGTGTTCTGAGTGCTCATCGCTGCGGCCTCGGGTGATGTATCGCTGTGGTGGCATTGCGCCGTGGCAGCACGGGGTTGACCTCGGCTGACGTGCCTTTGAGTAAACCCATTTTGTCAGGGCGCATAGCCCCTATTTTACCGCTAACATCGCAATGCTGCCATGCCCTGAGATCAACGCAGAAATTGCGGTGCTTCTAAAGGATAGAGCGAATTGCGCACTCGCCTTCCTACAGATTCCGTTCCACTCATGCTTAGTTCTTTTCCGATCCCGTTGGGCCATTGCGCAGGAAACGGGTCGCTTGGGCCCAGGGTGGACGGCATGTTCAGGGCAAAGAAGGAGACGCATCATGCACAAGATAACTGCCCTGCCGACCGATCAGGTCGAAGCCTATCGCAACGGCGCGTCAGACGGGTATGGCAACCCGCCGGAACGGACCATTTCTAACGGGCATGGAAATCCCTGCCGCCATTGCCTGACCTACATTCCCAAGGGCGCAGAGATGCTGGTTCTGGCTCATAGACCTTTCCCCGAGACACAGCCATTTGCAGAAACCGGGCCGATTTTCCTTTGTGCAGAGTCTTGTGAGCGCCACGAAGACCCTGAAAATCTGCCAGAGGCGCTGACCGACTCGCCCAATTATCTGATCAAGGGATACGGACCGGATGATCGGATCGTATACGGCACCGGGATCATCACGCCTCAGGCGCAGATGCATGCGGCTGCCGACGATATCTTTGCCCGCGACGATGTGGCCTATATCCACATCCGCTCAGCGCTCAACAATTGTTATCACGCGCGGATCGACCGGGGTTAAAGCTTGACACGGTGCATGCCCCGGCGCGGCTGATCCAGGTCATCCGTCGGGGCGTCATCCGCACGCGATGAGGTCAGGGCGAGGAACACATCCTCAAGATCGGCTTCTTCGGTGCGCACGTCGCGTATGCGAATACCTGCGGTGCGGACGGATTCCAGAACCTGCTCGGCACTGGTCTGGGCGCTGCGGTATTGCAACATCAGCCCGCCATCGTCGCGCAGGGTGGCCTCGACGCCTTCGGCCTTGGGCAGATCGGCCACCGGGCTGTCCGGAACGATAACCATTGTCCTGCAATCCATACGGTTCAGCAGGTTGGCGGTGCTGTCCTGTGCGATCTTTTCACCGTGGTTGATGATGGCGATCTGGTCGCACATCTCTTGCGCTTCTTCCAGATAATGCGTGGTCAGGATGATGGTCATGCCCTGTTCGTTCAGCTTGCGCACATTGGTCCACAGCATCTGGCGCAGCTCGATATCCACGCCGGCGGTGGGTTCATCCAGCACCAGCACCTTGGGCTGATGCACCAGCGCCTTGGCCAGCAGCAACCGGCGCCGCATCCCGCCTGACAGCGTGCGGGCATAGGCCTCGGCCTTGTCGCTGAGGCCCACCAGTTCGAGGATCTCGTCGCTGCGGCGCTCGGATTTTGGCACACCGTACAGACCGGCCTGCACCTCAAGCGCGCCACGTGGGGTAAAGAACGGATCCAGGTTCAACTCTTGCGGCATAACGCCGATCGCGGCACGGGACTGGCGCGGGTTTTGATCCTGATCGAACCCCCAGATCGCCACTTTGCCTGCGCTTTTGACCACCAGACCGGCCAGAATGTTGATCAGGGTCGATTTGCCCGCCCCGTTTGGCCCCAACAGCCCAAAGACCGAGCCGCGCGGGATCGCCAGATCAATCCCTTTCAGCGCCTGCTTTTCAGGCTGCCCCTTGCCGCCCCGATAGGTTTTGCGCAGCCCTTCGATCCTGATTGCCGCATCGCTCATGTGGCTCTTGCCCCCGGTTTGCTCATCGCTCATAAACGCACCTAGTACATGCCCGCGAGGCCGACAACCAGTGAAGGATCGCCAGCCGTGACCATCGAAGCGCCGGAAACCAAGATCGTCGAAACCTCCCGTGTTGCCTGTGACGGTGGCGAGGGCGCTTTGGGCCATCCCCGCGTCTGGCTGCAGATCCCCGAAGATATCGGTTGGGTCGAATGCCCCTATTGTGACTGCAAATATGTTCTGAAAGGCACAGAACAGGGCTGATCACCCGCTACCATGGCCTTTGCCCAACTCCTGCCCTGATTCTGGTGGTATCTTGTCTGCGCTTATTTGCGGATAGGAAGACCGATGGACATTACAGCCAACCAGACTGCCGCCCCCGTATTCGGATGGATCGGATTCTGTACCGCAGCGATTGCGCTGTTTGCGGCACTGTTTGTGTTCTGGGCAGGACCTTTTGCTCCGCAGCAGTCCACCGGTGTGTCGCTTGGTGAGTTGGCGGCCGAGATCGGCAAATCCACCCTGCGCTCTGCCGCGGGTCTAGAGCAGCCCGAGCCCGTCGCCCGCACCCGGGACCTAGACGACTACCTGAGCGTGGCCGTGGCGATGATCGGCGCGTTGTCCATCGTCTTGTCGGTCATCGGCATCCTGCGTCACGAAAGGCTGCGTCCGGCGATCGCGGGCATCTCGATTGGTGTCGGGGCAATCCTGTTCCAGTTTTTCGCCTTTGCTTTTTTCGCGTTTCTGGGCGTGCTCGTCATCATGGCGCTTCTCAACAGTTTCTCGGATGTCTTCTCGGGCCTCTTTGGGGGTTAGGCGGCGTTCTTTGCTGGTCACCCGACCGACCCTGTGGCAGAACCATCCCTGACCGACAGGGAGAGCGCGCATGAGCAATTTTGGAAAAGGGTGCCACCTGCACCTGATCGACGGATCGGCCTTTATTTTCCGGGCCTATCATGCTCTGCCGCCCTTGACGCGGAAATCGGATGGGTTGCCGATTGGAGCCGTTTCGGGCTTTTGCAACATGTTGCAGAAATATGTCGAAGGGAATGCCGGGCCGGATGCGCCGACCCATGTGGCGGTGATCTTTGACAAGGGCTCGCACACGTTCCGCAATGACCTCTATGACCTGTACAAAGCCAATCGCGAGGCGATGCCCGAAGACCTGCGCCCGCAGATGCCCCTGACGCGCGAGGCGACCCGCGCTTTCAACATCGCCTGCAAAGAGCTGGAGGGGTATGAAGCTGACGACATCATCGCCACGCTGGCCGTTCAGGCGCGTGAGGCCGGTGGACGTGTGACCATCGTCAGTTCCGACAAGGATCTGATGCAATTGGTCGGCGGCGGTGTGGAAATGCTGGACGCGATGAAGAACAAGCGCATCGACCGCGACGGGGTGGTTGAGAAATTCGGCGTTGGCCCCGAACGGGTGGTCGATGTGCAGGCGCTGGCCGGGGATTCGGTGGATAACGTGCCCGGCGCTCCGGGCATTGGGGTCAAAACGGCGGCGTTGCTCATCAACGAATATGGTGATCTCGAAACCCTGCTGGACCGCGCGGACGAGATCAAACAGCCCAAGCGCCGCCAGACCCTGATCGAAAAGCGCGATCAGATCGAGTTGTCCAAGAAGCTGGTACAGCTGGACGAAAACACCCCGCTGGATTTCGGCCTGGACGATCTTGAGGTGAAAGACCCTGACGCTGACACCCTGCTTGGGTTCCTGGCGGAAATGGAGTTCCGGACCCTCACCAAGCGCATTGCCGACAAGCTGGGGGCCGAAGCCCCCGTGATCGCCGATGCGCCTGCGCCTGTTGAGGTGGAAGAGGCTGAGGCGCTGCCCTTCGATGCGTCGAAATATGAGTGTGTGCGCGATGCGGCGGCGTTGCAGAAGTGGATCGATCAGGCCTATGAGCGCGGCTGGGTCGCGGTGGATACCGAAACCACCGGGCTGAACGAAATGATCGCCGATCTGGTCGGTATTTCACTGTGTGTTGAGGCAGGGGAGGCGTGCTATATCCCGCTGACCCACCGCGAAAGCGCAACGGATGATCTGTTTGGTTCTGATGCGCTGGCCGAGGGGCAGATGCCGCTCGATGAGGTTCTAACACTGCTAAAACCCATGTTCGAAGATCCATCGATCCTGAAAATCGGGCAGAACATGAAGTACGACGCCAAGATCTTTGCGCGGCTTGGTATTGATGTCGCCCCGATCGACGACACCATGCTGATGTCCTATGCGATGCATGGCGGGGAGCATGGGCATGGCATGGATACGCTGTCGGAACGCTATCTGAATCACACCCCGATTCCGATCAAACCGCTGCTGGGATCAGGCAAATCGTCGATTACATTTGACAAGGTGCCGATTGACGAGGCTACGGCTTACGCTGCCGAGGACGCGGATATCACCTTGCGGCTTTGGAAGCTGTTCAAGCCGCAATTGCATCAGGTGCAGGTGACGACGGTCTATGAAACACTGGAACGCCCGCTTGTGCCGGTTCTCAAAGAAATGGAGATGCACGGCATCAAGGTCGACCGCGATGTTCTGTCCCGCATGTCGAACGCCTTTGCGCAGAAAATGGCCGGGTTAGAGGCTGATATTCATGAGCTGGCAGGGGAAAGCTTCAATGTCGGCTCACCCGCACAGCTGGGTGAGATTCTGTTCGACAAGATGGGCCTTGAGGGCGGCAAGAAGGGCAAGACCGGGAAATACTCGACCGGGGCCGATATACTGGAAGACCTAGCCACCGAGCACGAATTGCCGCGTCGGGTGCTGGACTGGCGGCAGCTATCGAAGTTGAAGTCGACTTACACGGATGCGCTGCAGACCCATATCAACCCCGACACGGGCCGCGTGCATACGTCCTATTCGATCACGGGGGCCAATACGGGGCGTCTGGCCTCGACCGATCCGAACCTGCAAAACATCCCTGTCCGCACCGAGGAAGGCCGTCGCATTCGCGAGGCATTCATTGCCGAGCCAGGCAATGTGCTGGTCAGTCTGGACTATAGCCAGATCGAGCTGCGGATCCTGGCGCATATCGCTGATATTTCGACCCTGAAACAGGCGTTTTCGGACGGTCTGGACATTCACGCCATGACCGCATCCGAGATGTTCGATGTACCGCCGGATGAGATGACGCCGGATATCCGCCGTCAGGCCAAGGCGATAAACTTTGGGGTGATCTACGGCATTTCGGGTTTCGGCCTAGCGCGCAATTTGCGCATTCCTCGGGCCGAGGCGCAGGGGTTCATCGACCGGTATTTTGAGCGATTCCCAGGTATTCGGACCTATATGGACGACACCGTCGCCTTCGCCAAAGAGCATGGCTATGTGCAGACGCTGTTCGGGCGCAAAATTCATACACCCGAGATCAATGCGAAAGGGCCGCATGCGGGCTTCTCGCGCCGGGCGGCGATCAATGCGCCGATTCAGGGCACCGCGGCGGATGTGATCCGGCGCGCGATGGTGCGGATGCCGGAGGCGATCAATGGGCTACCGGCCAAGATGCTGTTGCAAGTGCATGACGAATTGTTGTTCGAAGTGGCCGAAGGCGCCGTGGATCAGGTGGTCGAAGTGGCGCGCGACGTAATGGAGGGGGCCTCGGACCCTGCAGTGAAGCTGGATGTGAAGCTGAGCGTAGATGCCGGGCAAGGCGCCAATTGGGCCGAGGCGCACTAGGGACGCCGCTCATCAGGCCCGGCGGGCCCTCTTTGCTGCGGGTCAGCCCTGCGGTCTGACCAGACGCTCGACCAGCCGTTTCACGGCGGGGCCGAGGATCAGGATGACGGAAAACGCAATGGGCCAGCAGAAGGCCCAGGATGCCATCCAGTCGCCAAACGTGGTCGGACCGAACCCCACAGCCTTTGCCGTTGCGATGCCGGTGACGATACAGGACATCAGGCCAGACATGATCAGGCCAAACAGGGCATGGGCAAAGCGGGCGGGGATCATATGGGGCATCCTCTTCAACGCGATGCCCCGGTTTGCGGGATTCTGGCGCAAAATGCCAGAGCAAGCTTTAAAACCTTACGGCAGCCATCCAAGGCTGTCTGAGGTTTGGGCTGTGGAGGGTGTGTATTCCGCGCTGACCCAACCTGTATAGCCGCTTTGGTCCATCGCATCGAAAAGGCGCGAAAAATCCGTGGGGCCGTGGCCGGGTTCTTTGCGATCCGGGGCCGCCCCGATCTGCGCATGAACGACTTTGGGATGATACATATCCCAAACCGCATGGGCATCGCCATGGATCATATGCGCATGAAAGCTGTCGAATTGCAGGCCGACATTGCGGCGATCGATGTGGTCCAGAACGTCAATTGCCAGCGCGTAGTCATTCAGGAAATAATCGGGTTGCGAAACGGGATTCAACGGCTCGATCGTAAAGTGTTGCTGCGGGGCCAAATCGGCGGCCCATTGCAGGTTTTGCACAAAACATGCAAATGCCTCGGGTCCCGAGGCATAACCCGCCATGAGGTGGATCAGGCGTGGCCGCAGAACCTCGGCATAGCGCAGGACGCGCCGGATGTCCGATTGAAACCGCGCCTCACCACCGGGGACGGCGGCAAAGCCTGGCGCACCCCCGGCATAGTTCGGCGGCGGTGCATTGATCAGCAGCAGCTCTAACCCGTTGGACAACAAGGCCCTTCGCGTTTCTTTGGCCGCCACGTCATAGGGATAGAGAACCTCGACCGCTTTGAACCCGGCCTGCGCCGCAGCTGCAAAGCGATCAAGATAAGGCAGCTCCGCAAAAAGCAGCGACAGGTTTGCGGCAAATTTGGGCATCGGTGGCTTTCAAGCGAGTGGTGCAGTGATCTTAGCGGTCTGATGATTTACGCGAAAGGGACTGAAAACGACAGTTTGTCGAAAATCGGCCAGAACCACCGGCTCAAAAAAGAGAGCGTGGCACCAAGGCGGCGAATCAATTCATCTGCGCTGCGCCAACAGAAGGTTTGTTCGTTATGGGTATGCGCCCTGAGACCGCTTGCGGGACCAATACCGTTATGTCCGATCCGCGGAAGGCCGTTTTGTCCGGAAATGGATTGGCTGTCGCCTCGATGCTGACCTGGGCGGCAGGGTTTCCGGCGGCAGAGGTGTTGCTGCAAACCTGGCCTCCGGTCGCCTTGCTGGCCGCACGGCTAGGGTTGGCCGTAATCGTCATGGTGCCGATCTGGCTGATGATCGACGGCCCGCGCCGGGTGCTGAATGCCCGCTGGACACACGCCATGCTGGTCGGCGGGCTTGGCCTTGGATCGGGGATGTATCTGATCATCCTCGCGCAAAAGCTGACCGACCCTGTAACTGTTGCGATTATTGCATCCTGTGCCCCCTTGATGGCTGCGATGATTGAGCTTGTGGCGGGCACGCGGCGCCTGCGCTGGAATTTCGTGCTGGGTGTCGCGGTCTCGGTGGTTGGGGGTCTGATCGCCACAAGTGTATTGGCACCCGCGCAGTTGGGTTTGGGCGCGGCCTGCGCTGTCGCCTCGACCGCATTGTTTTGCTGGGCCAGCATGGCGACCGCCCGGGATTTTCCAGAGCTCAGCCAGACCGGACGCACCACGATCACCTTTATCGGAGGATTGCTGATGGCTTCGATCCTGGTGTTCGCTTCGATGCAACTGGGCTTTGATGTCATGCCTTCGACCGCGCTTGACCTGCAGCAAGCCGGGATGCTGGCGATGTATGCGCTGGTTTCCATGGGGCTCAGCCAGGTGTTTTTTGTCGCGTCCGTGGGCCGGATCGGTGTGACCCTGTCGGCCTTTCACATCAACATCGCGCCATTCTATGTGATGATCATCATGCTTGTTATGGGCGAAGCCTGGAACTGGACCAGTGCGGCTGGGGCGGGGATTGTGGCTTTGGCTGTTGTTCTTGCGCAGGATCGGCCCGCGCATCAGTCAACCTGGTCAAGGTCGAGCTGATCGGACGGGATCAGGCCAAAAAACTGACCGCCGGACCAGACGCCAAACCACCCCTCGTGATGCGAGGCGATATCAACCAAACGATAGAAGGTCTTGCGATCCAGGCGCGCTTCGAGGTTTGAGCGAACCAATACATATGGTGACGGCTCTTCTGTTTCCGGATCGATATCAATCCGAAGGGGATGGTCGGCCCCCGCCGTGACTGTTTCGCCGACCCGAGTGGTGAATGTCAGGGTCTGTGCCGCGCCTTTCCCCTTTGGTTCGACGTCGACCGCGATGAAGGGCGTGTCTTCGACGATGATTCCCACCTTCTCAACCGGCGTCACGAGGAAGTATTTTTCGCCTTCTTTCTTAAGAATTGAGGAAAAAAGCCTCACAAGCTCGAACCGGTTGATGGGCGACCCTAAATAACTCCAGGTACCATCTTTTGCGATCCGGATGTCCAGATCGCCGCAAAACGGGGGATTCCAGAGGTGAACAGGGGGTAAACCCCGTGAATCGGACGCTTTGACCGATGCCGCCAGGCCATCAGGTGTTGGTTTCACAGGTTTTTGTCCGCTCATTGCTTTTGCCATTTCCACTCAGCGCGATACACTTCAATCATATTCGTCCACGGAAGGGAAACTCATGACCGAACCTGCCGACCTCGTGACCGAGATCGAAGCGCTTGAAAACAAGCTGCAAGAGGCGAAATCCTCGATCACGCGCCGCTTTATCGGGCAAGAGAGGGTCGTGGACCTGACCCTGACCGCATTGCTGTGCGGCGGTCACGCTTTGTTGATCGGTCTGCCGGGTCTGGGCAAAACGCGACTGGTTGAGACGCTTTCGACGGTGATGGGCCTGCATGGCAACCGGATCCAATTCACGCCGGATCTGATGCCAGCCGATATTCTGGGCTCCGAGGTTCTGGATACGGCAGATGATGGCAGCCGCCATTTCCGCTTTATCTCTGGTCCGATCTTTTGCGAGCTGTTGATGGCGGATGAGATCAACCGCGCCAGCCCGCGTACACAGTCCGCGTTATTGCAGGCGATGCAGGAACGCACCGTGACCGTCGCGGGCGAGGACCGGTCGCTGGGCGTTCCGTTCCACGTGTTGGCGACGCAGAACCCGATTGAACAGGAAGGCACGTATCCGCTGCCCGAGGCGCAGTTGGACCGTTTCCTTGTTCAGATTGATGTCGAGTACCCGGATCGCCAGACCGAACGCGATATTCTGTTGGCCACAACGGGTGTGGAAGAAGACGAAGCGCATCAGATTTTCACCAAAGAGGACCTGCTGGCCGCGCAGGTCCTGTTGCGCCGGATGCCGGTGGGCGAGTCGGTTGTCGAACTGATTTTGGATCTGGTCCGTGCCTTCCGTCCCGATGAGGCGGGCGTGTCCGAGCGCGTCGCGGAAACCGTTGCCTGGGGCCCGGGGCCGCGCGCGGCGCAGGCCCTGATGATGACAGTGCGGGCGCGCGCCATGCTGCAAGGCCGTCTGGCCCCAAATGCCGAAGATGTTCTGGACATGGCGCGTCCGGTGCTCAGCCACCGGATGGCGCTGAACTTTGCGGCGCGGGCGCGCGGCGACAGCTTGTCTGATCTGATCGAATCCACTGCCGCCGGACTGGTTCGCACCGAGGCCGCGGCGTGAATGCCGCGCTGACCCTTCGCGAAAGATCCGAGGCCGAGGCGTCACGGCTGCCGCCCCTTTTGGCGCGGGCTGAACACTTGGCTGGCACCGTCCTGCTGGGCGATCACGGGCGACGACGCTCGGGCATGGGCGATGATTTCTGGCAATACCGCCCCGCCCAGATCGGCGACAGCCGCCGGATGATCGATCATCGCCGTTCGGCCCGGGGGGATCAGCAATTTGTCCGCGAACGCGAATGGCAGATCGCGCAGTCGGTGATGCTCTGGGTCGATCAGGGTGCCTCGATGCGTTTTGCGTCGGAAAAAACCCTGCCAACCAAGGCAGATCGGGCGCGTTTGCTTGGTCTGGCGACTTCCATTCTACTGGTGCGTGGGGGCGAACGTGTGGGTCTGACAGGCACCACCCTGCCGCCGCGACGGGGTAATGCGCAGATCATCCGGCTGGCGCAGGCATGGTCCGAGGATGCGGATACCGATTACACCCCTCCGGAACACCGCGCCATGATCCCACATGCGCGCGCTGTGTTCATTTCCGATTTTCTGGGACCGATGGAAGAGGTCGAGCTGGCCCTGACCAAAGCCGCAGATCGCGGTGTGCGGGGCGTTTTGTTGCAAGTGCTGGACCCCAGTGAAGAGGCGTTCCCCTATCGCGGGCGCACGGTTTTCGAAAGCGTCGGCGGGTCTGTCCGGCACGAGACCCTGAAAGCAGGGGAACTGCGGGACCGGTATCTCGACCGGTTGGCTGAACGCAAACAAACCCTGACACAGCTATGCCAGGCCACGGGCTGGCAACTGGGTCTGCACCATACCGGCGACAGCGCGCAGGCAGCCCTGTTGTGGCTTTACCGTGCGTTGGACGGGGGTGTTCGATGACGGTTCTGGCAGGTATCGGCTTTACCGCGCCCTGGATATTGCTGGGTCTACTGACCTTGCCGATCCTGTGGCTGATCCTGCGCGCCGTTCCTCCGGCGCCGATCCGGCGGCTGTTTCCAGCCGTGACCCTTTTGTTGGGCCTGAAGGACGAAGAAAGCGTATCCGACCGTACGCCCTGGTGGCTGTTGCTGCTGCGGATGCTGGCGGCGGCGGCGATCATCATTGGCCTTGCAGGGCCGGTTCTGAACCCCTCGCGGGATCAGGCCGGATCCGGTCCGCTGTTGCTGGTGCTCGATGGCAGTTGGGCCGGGGCGACCCGCTGGTCGGCGACGCTGGATCAGATTGATGCGCAACTGACCGAGGCTGGCCGCGCTGGTCGTCCGGTTTCGATCTTCAGCCTCACTGATCCGGAACCCCCGGTGTTTCAGGCGGCAGAGGCCTGGCGCGGGCGGCTGCCCGGGCTGATCCCGATGCCGTGGCAACCGGATGCAGATCAGATTGCCGCAGCGATTGAGGCATTCGCGATCACCGAAGGAGGCTTTGACACCCATTGGTTCAGCGATGGTCTGGACTATGACGGTCGCAATCAGATCACTTCAACCCTGGAATCGCGCGGCTCGGTCACCGTCTATCTGTCGTCTTCGTCTGTCGTGGCACTGTTGCCGGCGCAATATCAGGACGGCGTCATTCAATTGGCCGCCCTGCGCCCTGAACCCGGCCTTTCCGAACGCGTTACGGTTTTGGCGCAAGGCCGCGACCCGGCCGGGGCGATGCGGGTCTTGCACTCGGTTGAACTGGAGTTCGAAAGTGACGCGACCCGGGCCGAGGTCGAGATTTCACTGCCCTCCGAGCTGCGCGCGCGCATCACCCGGTTTGAGATTCAAAACCAGCGTTCGGCGGGGGCCGTGTCGCTGACCGACGATGGCTTGCGCCGCCGTGAAATAGCTTTGATCGCCGGAACTCAGAACCGCGAAGGGCTAGAGCTGTTGTCGCCCCTGCACTATCTGACGCAGGTTCTGGTGCCGACGGCTGATTTTGTTGACGGTGCGTTGCTTGATGTGCTGCCTGCCAACCCGGACGCGATTGCGCTGGCCGATGTCGCCACGCTGGCCGAGGCCGAGAAACTGGCCCTGACCGAATGGGTGGAACAGGGCGGGTTGCTTTTGCGTTTTGCCGGCCCGCGCATGGCCGCAAGTGATCTGGGCCGAGATGAGGAAGATATTCTGCTACCTGTCCGCCTGCGCAGCGGTGGACGCTCGGTCGGGGGCGCGATGAGTTGGGGTGAGGCCAAGGGGCTGGCCCCGTTCACCGAAGACTCGCCCTTCTTTGGCCTGACGATCCCCGATGATGTTGTGGTCACGACGCAGGTGATGGCGCAGCCCGATCCCAATCTGGCCGACCGGGTGATTGCGTCTCTGTCGGATGGCACACCTTTGGTGACGCGCAAGGCGTTGGGGCTGGGGCAGGTCGTGCTGTTTCACGTCACCGCTGATGCCGAATGGTCCAGCCTGCCGCTGTCTGGCCTGTTTGTCGAAATGCTCGACCGTCTGGCCGTAGCCTCTGCCGCCAAATCCCGGCAGGTTGAGCAGTTGCAAGGCACCACGTGGGAACCGATCCAGATTCTGGACGGGTTTGGGACTCTGTCGGATGCCGGAACTCTGGCCGGAGTGGACGGAGCTGCGCTTGTCTCTGGCGCAACCGGGCCTGACCTGTGGCCCGGTCTTTACGAAAGCGGCAAGCAAAAGCTGGCGCTGAACGTGATTTCCGAGGATGCCGCGCTGACACCGGCTGTGTGGCCGTCCGATATTCCGGTCAAGGGGCAAGAGGTCAGTACAGAAACCCCGATTGGTGGTCTTCTTCTGAGCCTCGCTTTGATCCTGCTGACAATCGACGTGATCGCCTCATTGGCGCTGTCGGGGCGTCTGGGTCTGGCGCGGGCGGCGGCCATGGCGCTGGGCGCGATGCTGATTGTGCCTCAGGCACAGGCGCAGACGCCCGATGATACCGATTTCGCGCTTGCGGCCACGCATGAACTGGTGCTGGCCCATGTGCTGACGGGCGACAAACAGGTGGATGACATTGCACTGGCTGGGTTGCGCGGTCTGGTGCAGACCCTGCATTTCCGAACCTCCGTGGAACCCGCCGATCCGATAGGTGTTGACCTTGAACGGGATGAACTGGCGTTCTTTCCGTTGCTCTATTGGCCGATTTCGACAGCGCAACCGCAACCCTCGGCCGAGGCTTACGCCAAGCTCAATGCCTATCTGCGCTCGGGCGGGATGATCCTGTTTGATACGCGCGATGCGGATATCGCGGGGTTTGGCGCGTCCAGCCAGAATGGCCGTAAGCTGCAGCAGCTGGCGGCACCGTTGAATATCCCCGCGCTGGAACCCGTGCCGCGCGACCATGTGCTGACGCGGGCCTTCTACCTGCTGCAGGATTTTCCGGGGCGGCATTCGGGCACCGAGGTCTGGGTTGAATCCGCCCCGCCCGATGCCGAACAGATCGAAGGGATGCCGTTCCGTAACCTGAACGACAACGTCACCCCTGTGGTCATCGGCGGCAATGATTGGGCCGGGGCCTGGGCGGTGGACAACAACGGTCAGGCGCTGTTGCCGGTTGGCCGGGGTTACGCGGGTGAGCGGCAGCGAGAGCTGGCGCATCGCTTTGGTGTCAATCTGGTGATGCATGTGCTGACCGGGAATTACAAATCCGATCAGGTGCACGTGCCCGCTCTTTTGGACAGGTTGGGACAATGACCGGAACCGTCATATTCGACCCGTTGATCCCTTGGCCCGTGCTGTTGATCATTGGTCTGATCGCCGTCGCTGGCGTGATCCTTGCCCTGTGGCGCGGCCTGTCGGGCTGGGCCTTGCGAGGATTGGCAGCGATTGTCGTCATCGCAGCGTTGTCCGGCCCGGTCTATCAGGTCGAAGACCGCGCGCCTTTGACCGACATTGTTCTGATGCTCGAAGATCAAAGCGCTAGCCAGACGCTGTCGGATCGGGCCGAGCAAACTCAGCGCGCCGCGGATGAGCTGGCCCAGGAGATCGAGGCCCGAGACAACACCGAGCTGCGCCGCATTCCGGTTGGCGATGGCGACGGGGACGAGGGTACCCAAGTCATGGCTGCCCTGAACGCCGCTTTGGCCGAAGAGCCGCGCGCGCGGATTGCGGGCATTCTGGTCGTCTCGGATGGGATCGTCCACGACGCCGATCAGGCACCCGATCTGCCTGCGCCGATGCACCTGCTGCAAACCGGACGCGAAACGGATTGGGACCGGCGCCTGATCGTGCGCAACGCCCCGGCCTTCGCTATTATCGGCGAACCGGTCACACTGACCCTGCGCGTCGAAGACAGCGGCGCGGCCCCTGCAGGAGCCTCGACCGCGCCGCTTGAGATCTCGGTCGACGGGGCCGAACCCGAACAGTTCAGCATACCCATCGGCGTTGATGTCGAACTGCCCGTGACGCTGCCCCATGGCGGGCGCAACGTCATTCAGTTCTCGGTGCCGCAGGCCGAGGGCGAATTGACCGACCGCAACAACACCGCCCTGATCCAGATGAACGGCGTGCGCGACCGGCTGCGCGTTTTGCTTGTCTCGGGCGAGCCGCATCCCGGCGGGCGCACATGGCGCAACCTGCTGAAATCCGACAGCTCGGTCGATCTGGTGCATTTCACCATTCTGCGTCCGCCTGAAAAGCAGGACGGCGTGCCGGTGGACGAGCTGTCCCTGATCGCCTTTCCAACACGTGAGTTGTTTCTGGAAAAGATCAACGATTTCGATCTGATCATCTTTGACCGCTACAAACGACGGGGCATTCTGCCCGCGATCTATCTGGACAATGTGGGCGACTATATCGTCAACGGTGGCGCAGTTCTGATTGCTTCGGGTCCGGATTTTGCCACCGCCGACAGCATCTTTCGATCCCCGCTTGGCCCGGTCTTGCCCGCACAACCCAGCGCGCGGGTGATCGAGGAACGCTTTGTCCCCATGGTCAGCGAACTGGGTGAGCGTCATCCGGTTACCTCTGATCTGGGATCGTCTGACGATTGGGGCGCCTGGCTGCGCCAGATCGACGTCAGACACCGCTCGGGCGAAGTTCTGATGACCGGCGTGGAGGAACGGCCCTTGCTTGTGCTCGACCGCGTCAAAGAGGGCCGCGTCGCTTTGTTGGCTTCGGACCACGCGTGGTTGTGGAGCCGCGGCTTTGAGGGCGGCGGCCCGCAGTTGGAACTGCTGCGCCGTCTGGCGCATTGGCTGATGAAAGAGCCTGAGCTTGAGGAAGAGGCCCTGTGGGCCGAGGCCAACGGTCAGTCGATGCGCATCATTCGTCAGACCCTTGAGGATGAGATCGGGCCTGTTACAGTGACCCGCCCCAATGGCGAAACCCTTGAAGTCGACCTGCAGGAGGTATCCCCGGGCCGGTTCGAAGCGCTGTATCTCGGGCCTGAAATCGGGCTCTACCGCCTGGAAGAGGGCACGCATTCCGCTGTGATCGGCCTTGGCCCTGCTGCGCCCAAGGAATTTGAGCGCACCATTGCCACCGATGAGATTCTGTCACCCACGCTGGCAACCCTGCGTGGCGGTGCGATCCGCATCGAAGATGGTCTGCCCGCGATCCGCGCCGTACGTGAGGGGCGCCCCGCCGCGGGCCGGGGCTGGATCGGTCTGACGCCGCGCAATGCCTATGAGACCCGCGATGTCACCCAGGCCGGATTGCTGCCGCCCTGGCTTGTTCTGTTGCTGGCGGGCGGCTTCCTGCTGGCCGGTTGGCTGCGCGAAGGACGGCATTGAGCCCTTAAGCACTTTTTCACGGTCTGACGGGATGATGCCTGAAAACCATCCCGGGGCAGCCCATAATGAATATTGCAGAAAAACTGGCTCAGGAACGCCGGGCCCGCCTGGCGGCGGAGCGCCTGTTGGAGCTGAAACAGGCCGAGCTTTCGGCGGCGAACCGAAAGCTGGGCCGCCATGCCATCGCTTTGACCCGCCAGATCGGTCAAACCCAGGCCGAGGTTGAAACCGTACGGGGCGAAAACGAAAAGGTGAAATCCGATCTGACCGTTGCCAATGCCAAGATCGAGGTCGCCGAGCGCCGCCTGTGGCATTCGATCCAGACCATTCAGGATGGTTTCGCCTTTTTCGATGGTGACAACAACCTGATCAGCGCCAATACTGCCTATCTCCGGGTTTTTGACGGTCTGGACGAGGTGGCGCCAGGGGTCAGCTATTTCCGCATTCTCGAAATCCTGACGAACGAAGGGATCGTCGATATCGGCGCGGAAAATGCAGCGGACTGGCAGCAGCGGATGCAAAGCCGGTGGATAAACCCGAACCCGGAACCCAAGGTCATACAGCTTTGGAACGGGCAATATATCCGGCTGATCGATCAGCGCGGCCCGGGCGGCGACGTGGTCAGCCTTGCGCTCAACATCACCGCGTCTGTTCGGCACGAGACCGAGCTGCAATCAGCCCGCGAACGCGCCGAGGCGGCGAACCGCGCGAAATCCGCCTTTCTCGCCAATATGAGCCACGAGATTCGCACACCGATGAATGGCATCGTCGGCATGACTGAGCTGCTCACCGAAACCCCGCTCTGTGAAGAGCAGCGGTTATATGTGAACACCATCCGCAACTCGGGTGAGGCTTTGCTGGTCATCATCAACGACGTTCTGGATTACTCCAAGATCGAGGCGGATAAACTGACCCTGCACCCTGAACAGTTCGATCTGGAACGGTGTATTCTTGAAGTGGCCATGCTGCTGCAGCCGAGTGTCCGCGACAAGGGGCTGACCCTGTTGGTCGACTATGACCTGTTCCTGCCCACGCTCTTTGTCGGCGATCCGGGGCGGGTACGCCAGATTCTCACCAATCTGGTTGGGAACGCGGTCAAGTTTACCTCGGAAGGTCACGTATTGATCCGGGTGACCGGTGTGCCGGATACCGGGGCCGAAAACTGCGATATTCACGTGGCCATCGAAGACACGGGTATCGGAATACATGAAGAAAAAATCAGCCACATCTTTGGGGAATTCAATCAGGTCGAAGATGAGCGCAATCGCCAATTCGAAGGTACGGGCCTGGGCCTGGCCATCACCAAACGGTTGATCACGATGATGGGCGGCACGGTCTGGGTCGAAAGCGAAGAGGGCAAGGGATCGTGCTTTGGCTTTCGTATCACCTTGCCCACTGCCGAGGGTCCACAACCCGTGCCCCCTTGCCTGGCCGGTCGATTGCGGCATGTGCTGATTGTCGAAGATCTTGCGGTCAACAGGGCGATCCTGACCAAACAGCTCAGGCGGCTGGGGTCACAAGTGACGGTTTGCGCCACCGGTGGGGAGGCGTTGAAGGCTGTGGATGACAGCCTTGATCTGGTGCTGTGCGACCATGATCTGCCCGATATGGATGGGCTGGAACTGGCGACCACTCTGCGGGATCGCGGTCGGGGGGATCTGCCCATCGTTATCATGTCGGCCAACCCGGGTGTCATACATGCAGACCCCGCGCAGGGGCTGATTGAGGGCGTGTTGCAAAAACCCATCCCTCGGGCCGAGCTGTACAGCCGTCTTCTGGCGCTGGGCGTGCCGGGAAAGGCTAACCGAAACGCCCGCCATGATGATGCGGGCGCGGCGGATGCCAGCCCGTCAAAAGGTAAGCGCCAGATGCGCGTTCTGGCTGCTGAAGACAACAAGACCAATCAGCTTATCCTGAAAAAGATGACGAAGGATCAGAATATCGAACTGCGCTTTGTCGATAACGGCCTGAAGGCGGTCGAAATGTTCGAGGATTTTAAACCGGACTTGATTTTCATGGATATTTCGATGCCGAAGATGGATGGCAAAGAGGCCGCGTCCGAAATCCGACGGCGCGAGATTGGCACGGATCACCGGGTTCCTATTGTGGCACTAACAGCCCATGCAATGGCCGGGGACGACAAAAACATCCTCGCCGCCGGACTGGATCACTACCTGACCAAGCCGCTGCATAAGAAACTGATTGTCGAGATGATCCAGCTGCACTGCCCGAAAGACGTCTGCCCGGCCTCCCCCACGGATGAGGGGACAAGCTGAACCGACCCCGGATACGCGATTGATTTGAAACCGGGGTCCTATCTATTCTGTCGATTTTCCTTTGGGCGTGAAGGGCTGGCTCCTCACTCGCACGCAGTGTTTTTCGGCCAGCACTCTAGGCTTGGTATGGCCGCAGAAAGACAGGCTTGTCCTCTTGGGACAGGTCGGGCTGATAGGCATAGCCGCCGGTGTCGAAATCCCGCAGGGATTTGGGATCGGTCAGGCGATGTTGGGTGATGTATCGCGCCATCGCACCCCGCGCCTTTTTGGCAAAGAAACTGACGATCTTGGGCGTGCCGCCTTTGTCTTCCATAAAGACCGGGGTGATGACGCGCAGTTTCAGCGCTTTCAGATCCACCGCGCCGAAATATTCCTGGCTGGCGCAGTTGACCAGAACCTCGCTGCCGATCTCGGCGGCTTGCGCGTTCAACGCTTTGCTCAGCTGGTCGCGCCAGTATTCATACAAGTTCTTGCCGCGTCGTGTCTTCAGCTTGCTGCCCATCTCCAGGCGGTAAGGCTGTATCGCGTCCAGCGGGCGCAGAACGCCGTAGAGCCCCGACAGTATGCGCAGATGATCCTGGGCCCAGGCCATTTCCTGCGCGTCTAACGATGCGGCCTCAAGCCCCTGATAGGTATCGCCTGCAAAGGCCAGCGCGGCTGGGCGAACGCTCTCGCTCTCCGGTGCTTGGGCAAAAGCGCGGTACCGGTCCCGGTTCAATCGGGCCAGATCATCGCTGAGGTCCATCAGCTTTTTCAAATCACCCAAGGTCAGATTGCGCGCGGTTTTTGACAGCCGGATCGCGTCATCCTGAAAGTCAGGCTGCGTGACCGCAACATCCCGCTCTGCCCAATCCAGCCGTTTGGCCGGGGAAATCACTGTCAGCATATCCGCCCTCGTTCCTTGCCTGATGAGGGGTATCTAGCCCGCCTGTCGCAGCACGTCCAGAAAGGCAGCGCCAAACCTTTCGTGACGACGATCCCCCAGCACCTGCTCCAGCCCGCGCGGGTCGTCAGGGCGCAACTGCGCCACTTTGGCCAGCTGCGACGCCGAGCAGGTCAGAGGTTTGTCGATCCCATCAGGGCCGCGCGACAATTGCGACTGAACCTCCAGCAGTTGATCATAGATTTCGCCCTGCTCACGCCCTGCCAGTTTGCGGCGCGCGGGGTGGACAGCTTCGATAGCACCCGCGATCACCTCAAGAAATATATCGCCGTAGCGTTCCAATTTTTTGGCGCCGACCCCACCGATCCGCGCCATGTCATCCAGCGTCATCGGGCGTCTTTCCGCCATCTCGATCAGGGTGCGATCGGGGAAGATGACATAGGCCGGAACCCGCTGTGATTCCGCCAACGCGCGGCGCTTGGCCTTGAGTGCGCTCAGCAGTGGCGCATCCTCTTCCGAGACCATCGCCTTGACCGCGGGGCGGCGGGTCGCCTTTCGGATCGTGTCCTTGCGCAGGTCGATCTGCACCTCACCCTTTAGGATGGGTTTGGCGGCCTCGGTCATGCGCAGCGCGCCGTGGCGCTCAGGGTCAGGGCGCACCAGATCGTGACCCATCATTTGCCGGAAAATCGCCTGCCATTGGGGGCGGGACAAGTCCTTGCCAATGCCCCAGGTCGGCAGGCCGTCGTGGCGGCGCGCGCGGGTCTTGTCGGTCTCATGACCCAGCAGGATGTCGATCAGATGACCCGCACCGAACCATTCCTCGGTGCGCAGGATGGCGGACAGGGCCATCCGCACCGGCGTTGTGCCATCAAATACCTCGGGCGGTGTGTCGCACAGATCGCATTTGCCGCAAGGTTCAGCCTCTTCGCCGAAATAGCCCAACAGCGTTTGACGGCGGCATTTCAAAGCCTCGGCCAGACCCAGCAGAGCGTTCAGCCTTGCGTGATCGGCCATGCGCCGTTCGGGCGGGGCCAACCCTTCGTCAATCTGTGACCGGCGCAGTCTAATGTCATCGGGGCCGAACAGGGTCAGCGTCTCTGCTGGGCCACCATCGCGCCCGGCGCGGCCGATCTCTTGATAATAGGCTTCGATGGATTTGGGCAGATCTGCATGGGCGACCCAGCGGATATCCGGTTTGTCGATGCCCATGCCAAAGGCCACGGTCGCCACGACGATCAGCCCGTCTTCGCGGGCAAAGCGGGTTTCGACGATGCGGCGATCCTCGGCCTCCATCCCGCCGTGATAGTGGCAAGCCACATGACCCTCAGCGCGCAGGGCCTGCGCCAGCACTTCGGTCTTGTTGCGGGTGCCGCAATAGACGATGCCCGACTGACCTTTGCGCGCGGCGGCAAAGTCGAGCACCTGCTTGCGCGGCCCGTCCTTGGCGGCAAAGGCCAGATGAATGTTGGGCCGATCAAAGCCCCGCAGAAATTTGCGCGGCGCGGTGCCGTCGAACAGTTTTTGGACAATCTCGTCCTGTGTTTCCGCATCAGCCGTGGCGGTAAAGGCGGCAAGGGGTACGTTCAACGCGCGCCGCAGTTCGCCAATCCGCAGGTAGTCGGGGCGGAAATCATGACCCCACTGGCTGACGCAATGCGCCTCGTCCACGGCGATCATGTTGACGTTGATCCGCCGCAACATGCCCAGTGCTGACCCCGCCGCCAACCGTTCGGGCGCCATGTAAAGCAGTTTCAGCCGACCGGCTTCCAGCGCGTCCCACACCGCATCGGTTTCTTCGGGGGTGTTTCCGGATGTCAGGGCACCGGCCTCAACACCGGCCTCTTGCAGCCCGCGCACCTGATCGCGCATCAGGGCAATCAGAGGCGAGATTACCACGGTCACGCCATCGCGCATCAGCGCAGGCAGTTGAAAGCAAAGAGATTTTCCGCCACCCGTTGGCATGATGGCCAGCACGTTGTCCCCTGCGGTCACGGCATCGACAATTTCTTCCTGCCCGGGGCGGAAGGCGTCGAATCCAAAGACATCTCGCAGCATGGGTGCGGCGTCGAACATATGCGGTGTGGCCCTGTTTTTGAGGTCTGTCTGCTCTTATGGCAGGACCATCACATACTCGGATTCACGGGGCAAGAGGTCAGACGAAATAGACCGCATTGTTGATCAGGATAATCCGCAGCGCGTAGACCGCGATCAACACCACCAACGGCGTCAGATCCAGGCCGCCCATGTTGGGCAGTACGCGGCGGATCGGGCCATAGATCGGTTCCAGCAGCCGGTTCAAGCCATACCAGATCTGCGCGACCAGTTGTTGATGCAGGTTCAGCACCTGGAAGTTGATCAGCCAGCTCATGATCACATGGGCAAGAATGATGAACCAGACAATGTCCAGGATCAGCAGCAGGATTTGGATCAGCGACAGCATGGGCACTCCGTAATCAGGTTGCCTGAGACCTAAGCGGCCTTGGGCCAAAGAGCAAGCCTATGGCAACACAACGCTTGCGAAACGGGGCAAAGCCACGTCTTATGAAACAAAAGAAACAGAGGCATCGATGGCAGTGATTTCCAAGCGCAAGCGCATCTGGGGCTGGTGGTTCTTCGATTGGGCCAGCCAGCCTTACCATACGCTGCTTGTGACCTTTGTCTTTGGCCCGTTCTTTGCCGGGGTCGCTGCCGGGTACTATCAGACCTCTGGACTGGATGCCGAGGCCGCAGCGGCGCAGGCGCAGACCGTGTGGGCCAATTGCCTGACCATCACAGGGCTGATCATCGCGTTTGGTGCGCCGTTTCTGGCGGCGATGGCGGATGTGTCGGGCCGACGTATCCCGTGGATTTTTGCCTTTTCGCTTATGTACGCGGTCGGATCGGGGGCGCTGTGGTACACGATGCCGGACGGGTCGAACATGTGGCTGATGCTGTCGGCCTTTGGGCTGGGCTTCATCGGAGCGGAATACGCGCTGATCTTCGTCAACTCGCAACTTCCCGATCTGGGTGATGACAGCGAAGTGGGCGAGATTTCGGGATCTGGATTCGCCTTTGGCTATTTCGGAGGGCTGATCGCCCTGGCGATCATGCTGACGCTGTTTGTCGAACAGGGCAACGGCAAGACCCTGATTGGGATTGATCCACTGTTTGGGCTGGATGCAGCCCAACAGGAAGGCACCCGATTTGTCGGTCCGTTTACCGCGGCATGGTTCATCTTGTTCATGGTGCCGTATTTCCTGTGGGTGAGGGACGAAGACGTCGTGACCAAAACCGGCACCGTGCGCGAGGCGCTGGGCGTTCTGTCCAAGGCAGTCTCGGACCTGCGCCACCGGGTCAGCCTTGCCGGCTATCTGGCGTCATCCATGTTCTACCGCGACGCGTTGAACGGGCTTTACAGCTTTGGCGGTGTCTATGCGCGGCTGGTGCTGGAATGGGATCTCATCAAGATCGGTGTGTTTGGCATCGTCAGTGTTCTGGCTGCTGCCGTATTTTCGTGGATTGGCGGCAAGCTGGACAAAAAGTTCGGACCCAAACCGGTAATCCTGGTGACGATCTGGGTGCTGATCTTTGTCTGCGCCACCATAGTCTCGATGGACCGCACACAGGTCTTTGGAATCGCCCTGCCCGAAGGATCAGGCCTGCCGGACCTGATCTTCTTTGGCTGCGGAATTCTGATCGGCGGCATGGGTGGCATTTTGCAATCCGCCAGCCGGTCGATGATGGTACGCCACACCGATCCGGCGGCCCCTGTCGAAAGCTTCGGCCTTTATGGTCTGTCAGGGCGCGCCACGGCATTTGTTGCGCCATTGCTGATCGGAATAGCCACAACTGTAACCGGCAGCGCGCGTTTAGGGGTGTCACCGGTGATCGGGTTGTTTATTCTGGGCTTATTCCTGATGCGCTGGGTTAAACCGGAAGGGGATCAGAACCGATGATTTCACTACGTTTTTTGGCAATACTGGCCGCAATCACATTGTCCAGCGCCGCGTGTGCGCAGCCCCTGGCCAAGCAATTGTTCGGGTCGCAAAAAGTCAGCTCTGCCCAGAAACCTGCTGCTTACGGCAGTTATTCGCGCGGCTGCGCGGCGGGGTCTGTGCAACTGCCCGAAACCGGGCCCACATGGCAGGCCATGCGCCTGTCACGTAACCGCAATTGGGGACATCCCGAGGCGATTGACTATGTGCAGGACCTCAGCCGGTTTGCGGCCAAGCAACCGGGATGGAACGGGCTTTACGTGGGCGATATCAGCCAGCCGAGGGGCGGGCCCATGACTTCGGGCCACCGCAGCCATCAATTGGGTCTGGACATCGACATCTGGATGCTGCCCGGCGGTGACATGCGTCTGAGCCGCAGGGCGCGCGAGAATATCTCGTCGATTTCCCTGCGCCGATCCGAGGGGGCCTTTGTGAACGGCAATTGGACCAAACAGCACCACGCTGTGCTGCGCGAGGCGGCTAAGGACAAGCGCGTTGCCCGGATCTTTGTGTTCCCGGGTGCCAAGGTTCAAATGTGCAACGACGAAAAGGGCAACCGGGCCTATCTGCGCAAGATCAGGCCGTGGTGGGGGCACCATTATCACTTCCACGTCCGTCTGAAATGCCCGCGCGGTTCGAAAGGGTGCGTCAATCAGGATCCGCCACCCAAGGGCGATGGCTGCGCCGAGGCCCAGCAATGGGTGAACAACATCCTGAACCCTCCGCCGCCAACCCCGCCCGATCCAAATGCGCCGCCGCCGAAAAAGCGCCGGGAATACCGACTGTCTGATCTGCCCCAGCAATGCGCCGCCGTCTTGCAATCCAACTGATCGCGACGGGAGTGTTGGTCGGACCTGCCTGGGCCGTGGAAACGCGCCCGGCAAAGCGGCTGGGCAGCTATACCTGGCGGCATAACGCAGACTGGTTCGGCGGGTTTTCAGCGATCCACCTGCCCGATGGCGGGCGTCACATGTATGCGCTTAGCGACCGGTCGGTACTGGTCTCTGCCCGGATCGAGCGCGACGCTGACGGCATATCTGGGATCACCGTACAAAACCACTGGCCGCTTTTGTCCAGCTCCGGGAAAAAACTGTCTGGCCGGGCCGGAGATTCCGAGGGGCTTGCCGTTACGCCCGACGGGAGCCTCTATATCTCGTTCGAAGGTGTGCACCGTGTCGCGTATTACGCCGAACCCGGTCAAAAGGCCCGCGTTCTGCCTCGCCCGCGTGAATTTGAGCACCTGGATGGCAACGGGTCCTTCGAAAGTCTGGCCATAGATGGCAAAGGTCATCTGTATACGTTGACGGAAAAAACCCGCACTCGCCAAGGCACGATCCCGGTCTATCGCTGGGATGGTGTGGCGTGGTCCATGCCTTTTACCTTGCCCGAGCGCGGCGGGTTTCAGCCTGTAGCGGCGGATTTCGGCCCGGACGGTCGGTTTTATGTACTCGAACGTAAGGTGGACTTGATCGGGTTCCGCTCGCGCCTGCGTCGATGGGCGATCCGCGGTGATCGCCCCAGTGCCGAAGAGGTTCTGATCGACAGCGGCACCGGGGCCCATGACAACCTCGAAGGGCTTTGCGTCTGGCGGGATGCAAATGGCCGCCTGCGCGCGACCATGATCTCGGACGACAATTTCCTGGCGCTGCAACGGACCGAGCTGGTGGAATACCTCTTGCCCGATTGACAGGGCGCGGCCAAGGGTCTAAACGCACGGCTTGCCTTGGGATTCCCCCTTGGCCAAGTCGCCGCTACCTTGTCAAAACGGGCATCTGAACATGCAACGCTCTTATATTCCCGGCATTATTGCCATGGCCGCCATTGTCGTGGCCTCAAACATTCTGGTCCAGTTCCTGATCTTTGATGGGCTGTTGACCTGGGGTGCCTTCACCTATCCGCTGGCCTTTCTGGTCACCGACATCATGAACCGCGTTTATGGCGTGGCCACCGCACGCAAGGTTGTGTTCGCTGGCTTCATCACCGGCATCATCTGCTCGCTGATCGGCAGCCAGATCATGCTGCAGGGTGACGGATTCACCTATGCTGCCGTGCCGCTGCGGATTGCTGTTGCTTCGGGCACCGCCTTCCTGATCGCACAGCTGACCGACGTCACCGTATTCAACGCGATGCGCGGGGGCCGCTGGTGGCGCGCGCCATTGGTGTCGACCCTGATCGGTTCGGCGCTGGACACCGCGATCTTCTTCACCCTGGCGTTTTCGGCCTCGGTCGTCTTCTTTGGCGCAAATGCGGATGCCGCAATTAGCTGGGCGTGGGAGCCGGTTCCCTTCCTCCTGTCCGGCCCGATGGCGCCGCTGTGGGTCACGCTGGCTGTGGCTGACTGGTTGGTGAAGCTGTCGATTGCGCTGATCGCGCTGATTCCGTTCAAAGTGATCGTCGCCCGGATGACGGCGCAGCCCGCATAAAAAAGTTCTTTGAGAATGGCACAACTTGTGTCACGCTCCTTATCAACCGCAACAGATAGAAAAGGAGGTGATCCAGTGTCGAGAAAGAGATTGGAGAGAGGTGTCGGAACAACCGGGGGGATCGCCTGTTAGGGCAGCCCTTGGCGGAGCGCTCGCTCCGGCTGGTCGATTGATCTAACCGACCCGACCTCCTGAACTTTCGAAGGGCCGTCCCACCGGGGCGGCCCTTTCTGTTTCGCCCGCCGCCTTGTAAGGTCCGCCTCATGTTGCGCATCACTGACGATATCGCCCTGCAGGATTGGGAACTGACCGAAAGCTTCGTTCGGTCTTCGGGTCCCGGCGGGCAGAATGTGAACAAGGTCTCAACCGCTGTCGAGTTGCGGTTCGAGGCTGCCCGCTCACCCTCTTTGCCCGATCCAGTGAAGAACCGGCTCAAGCGACTGGCCGGGCGGCGCTGGACCAAGGACGGCGCGATCATCATCCAATGTGAGGAAACCCGTAGTCAGGCCCGCAACCGCGAGATCGCCCGCGCCCGCCTTGCTGAATTGATCGCCCGCGCATTGGTCAAACCCAAGCGCCGGATTGCCACCAAGCCCACCTATGGATCGGTCAAACGGCGGCTTGCAGCCAAAAAGGCGCGTGGAGACGTCAAGGCGCTGCGGGGCAAAGTCTCGGAAGAATAATCTGGTAACTTCGCGCGGCCTTGCTAGTCTGAGCCCTGCAAGGGAGAGCAAGACCATGAGGTTAGAGGGAAAAACCGCAATCGTCACCGGCGGCGCATCCGGGTTTGGCGCGGGCATTGTGCAAAAGTTCCTGTCCGAGGGCGCGCAGGTCATGATTGCAGATATCAACGGTGATGCGGCCCGCCATATGGCCACAGAGTCCGGTACAGCTGCTATGGCCCAGCAAGTAGATGTTGGTGACGGGACCAGCGTGCAGGCGATGGCCGACGCTGCCCGCAACGCCTATGGCAACATCGATATCCTTGTGAACAATGCCGGTGTAACCCACATGCCGACCCCGCTTGAGGATGTCTCCGAAGATGACTTTGACCACGTCTTCAACGTGAACATGAAATCCGTCTACCTGACCGCCCGCGCCTTGGTTCCCGCCATGAAAGCCCGCGGTAAGGGTGCGATCCTCAACGTTGCGTCTACCGCTGGCTTGTCGCCGCGCCCCAACCTGAATTGGTACAATGCCTCCAAAGGCTGGATGATCACGGCAACCAAAACCATGGCGGTCGAGCTCGCCCCATCGGGCGTGCGCGTCAATGCCATCTGCCCTGTGGCCGGGGAAACCCCGCTGCTCAAATCCTTCATGGGCGAAGACACCCCCGAAATGCGCGCCAAATTCCTGTCGACCATCCCGTTGGGCCGCTTCTCAACCCCCGAAGACATGGCCAATGCCGCCTGTTTCCTGTGTTCGGACGAGGCCAGTATGATCACTGGGACAGCGCTTGAAGTGGACGGAGGCCGATGCATCTGACCCGCGTCTTCATCTTTTCAAAAATACTCTCGCCGAAGGCAGCGCGCCCCGGCGCGCTTTTCAACCGACTGCCATGATCGCCGGACCCAGAAATCTGATTACAGACATCCCCGGCCTCAAGGTCGGAAACGCGCAGGACGCGGCGCTGAAATCCGGCACAACGGTCCTGACCGCAGCCCAGCCATTCACCGCATCGGTTCATGTGATGGGTGGCGCTCCAGGCACGCGAGAGACTGATCTGCTGGCCCCGGATAAAACGGTCGACCAAATTGACGCCATCGCCCTGTCCGGCGGGTCCGCCTTTGGGTTGGACGCCTGTTCCGGTGTTTCAGACGGGCTGCGCGCCGACGGGCGCGGATTTCCGGTCGGCAAAGCCAAAGTCCCGATTGTGCCCGGTGCGATCTTGTTCGATCTGATCAATGGCGGGGACAAGGACTGGGCAGACAATCCCTATCGCGCGCTTGGTAAAGCCGCCTACAAAGCGGCGTCGGAGCAGTTCGATCTGGGCTCGGTCGGGGCCGGAACCGGCGCCTTGGCGGCCATGCAAAAGGGCGGTCTGGGCTCTGCATCCTACGTGCTGGACAATGGTGTCACGGTAGGTGCATTGGTGGCGGCCAACCCGCTGGGTAGTGTTACAACACCCGGAGGACGCCATTTTTGGGCCGCACCATTTGAAGAAGGTGAAGAGTTCGGTGGCCTGGGTCCTGACCCGTCATCCGGTCAAGGACAGGTTCAACCAAGCCTCAAGGCGCAGGCCATGCAAGGGGTGCCTTCGGATAGGACAAACACGACCATTGCAATTGTCGCCACCGATGCCGCCCTGACCAAACAGCAGTGTTCTCGGCTTGCGGTGGCGTCTCATGACGGGATCGCGCGTGCAATCCTGCCGGCTCATACGCTGGGGGATGGGGATCTGGTCTTTGGTGTCAGCACCGGCGATCGCGCCTGCACGCCTGATGCGCTGGGCCTGATCGGCCATGCTGCGTCTTTGTGCCTCAGCCGTGCCATCGCGCGCGCGATCTTCCTGGCGACACCGGCAAAAGATGATTTGCTTCCTTGTTGGACTGCGCTCAACAGCTAAAGCTGATGGGTCGTGCGGGACCAGCACGATGTCGTTACGCGGCAATCTGCGCATTGACTCGGCCCAAGGCCGGTTGTCCTTTGGACACAGCCAATTCTATCGGAGCAAATGCCATGAATCGCATCCTAGCTATCGCAATGACCGGCCTGCTGGCCCTTCCGGCTTATGCTGAAGGTGACGCAGATGCTGGCAAGAAAGCGTTCAACAAATGCAAATCCTGCCATCTGATTGCAGACCCGGCGGGTGAAGTCATCGTCAAGGGCGGCAAGACCGGTCCTAACCTCTATGGTATCGCGGGGCGCACCGCAGGCACTGTTGAAGGGTTCAAATATGGCGAAAGCATCGTCGCCGCGGGTGAAAACGGCCTGGTCTGGGACGAAGAAACGTTTGTTGCGTATGCCCAGGACCCCAAAGCGTTCCTGAAGGATTATCTGGGTGAGACCTCAGCCAAGTCCAAGATGACCTTCAAGCTCAAGAAAGGCGCCAAAGACGTCTATGCCTATATCGTGAGTGTGTCCGGCGAATAATCGCACGCCTGTTTATCCAAACACTACCATTCAAAAGGCCGCAGCCCCTGCGGCCTTTCGTGCGATTGATCCAAGCGTCATTCAGCGTCACCTTGGTGCCATGCGGTTTAAAACCCGCATCCATCAACACGCACGCCAGGCCAAGCAGGCCAAAGCCATTCCACAAAGATCGCCCCTTTTGGGATCGGCTGCAGGAGAAAACCAATGGGTATGATGATTCCGGCATGGGTGGACGGTCATTTGACGCCCGTCGACAAGCTGGAGGCGCATGAAAAAGGGCTAAAGCACAAAGCCGTTTCTGTCTTTGCCGTGCGCGGCACCGAAATTCTGCTGCAACGGCGCGCGCTGAGCAAATATCACACGCCCGGCCTGTGGGCGAATACCTGCTGCACCCATCCCGATTGGAACGAAACCGCCTCCGCCTGCGCGGTGCGGCGTCTGCGCGAAGAATTGGGGATAACCGGTCTTTACCCGGAATACCGGCACCGGCTGGAATACCACGCCGATGTCGGCAACCACATGGTCGAGAACGAAGTGGTCGATGTCTTCCTTGCCCATGTCCGCGGACCCTTGAAGATCGAGCCTAATCCGGCGGAAGTCATGGATATTCGCTGGATCGATTATCATGATCTGCTGGCCGAGGTGAAACGACACCCAGACCGATTTACGCCCTGGCTCAAGATCTATTTGCACAATCATGCTGACACGATCTTTGGCCCGGACCTGATCATTTCTGCGAAATCCTGACGTGCCGGGCGAAAGCCTGTCTTGCAAGGCAGGCGCAAGCCGCCTAAATCAACGCGTCATGGCCAAGCAAAAGACAGACCCGAATTACAAAGTGATTGCCGAAAACCGGCGTGCGCGCTTCGATTATGCAATCGAGGACGATCTTGAGTGCGGCATCATGCTGGAAGGGTCCGAGGTCAAATCCTTGCGTGCAGGCGGGTCGAACATCGCCGAAAGCTATGCCTCGGTCGATGACGGCGAGCTGTGGCTGATCAACAGCTATATCGCGCCGTATGAACAGGCCAAGGTCTTCAAGCACGAAGAACGCCGTCGCCGCAAATTGCTGGTGTCGCGCAAAGAGCTGTCAAACCTGTGGAATGCGACCCAGCGCAAGGGCATGACGCTGGTGCCGCTGGTTCTGTATTTCAACCACAAGGGCATGGCCAAGATCAAAATCGGCATCGCCAAGGGTAAGAAGACCCACGACAAGCGCGAAACTCAGGCCAAGCGGGACTGGTCACGTCAGAAACAGCGCCTGCTGAAGGACCACAGTTAGAACGCCATCGTGGCCTCAACCGCCCGCTGCCAGCGCGCATAGGCGGCGTCGCGGTCGGCATCGGACAGCGCGGGTTCAAATTTGCGATCCAAGGCCCAGGTGTCGGCAAACCCGGCTTGATCGGGATAAACGCCCGCTTTCATCCCGGCCAACCAGGCGGCACCCAGCGCGGTTGTTTCCTGCATGACCGGCCGATCCACGGGCGCGCCAAGGCAGTCTGACAGACCCTGCATGGTCCAGTCCGACGCGCTCATGCCGCCGTCAACGCGCAGAGTCACGTCAGCATCCGCACCCCAGTCACCCTGCATGGCATGCCACAGGTCGCGAGTCTGGAAGGCGATGCTTTCCAGCGTTGCGCGCGCGATTTCCGCACGGCCCGAGTTGCGGGTCAGGCCAAACATGGCCCCGCGGCAGTCGGGTTTCCAATAGGGCGCGCCAAGGCCCGTGAAGGCGGGGACCAGCACAACGTGTTGATTAGGGTCTGCTTTCGGGGCCAGTTCACCGCTTTGCGGGGCGGCCTCGATTATCTGCAACGCATCGCGCAGCCATTGAACCGCAGCCCCGGCGATAAAGATCGACCCTTCTAGCGCATAGGTGCGTTTTCCGTCCAGCTGATAAGCGATGGTGGTCAGTAGGCGGTTCTTGGAAGCAACCGGCTGATCGCCCGTGTTCAACAGCGCAAAACACCCCGTGCCATAGGTCGATTTCATCATGCCCGGTTGAAAACAGGCCTGTCCGATTGTGGCGGCCTGCTGGTCTCCGGCCACGCCCAAAACAGGGATCTCATCGCCAAACAGGGTCGTGGTGCCAAAGTCCGAGGCGCAATCGCGGACTTCTGGCAGCATGGAAACGGGCACATCCAGCAATTCGCAGATATCTGCGCTCCATTTGCCTCTGTGGATATCGAACAGCATGGTGCGCGCAGCATTGGTTGCGTCGGTGCTGTGCATCCGCCCTTCGGTCAGGCGCCAGATCAGGAATGTGTCGATCGTGCCGAACAGCAACTCGCCTGCCGCTGCCCGCTCACGGGAGCCTGGGACGGTATCCAGCACCCATTTCAGCTTGGTCCCCGAGAAATAAGGGTCCAGCAACAGCCCCGTTTGCGCTGTTACGTCATCTTCGCACCCGGCGCGGCGCAGGCGTTCGCAGATCTCGGCGGTGCGGCGATCCTGCCAGACAATCGCGTTGTGGATTACCTCGCCCGTCTTGCGATCCCAAACCACAGTGGTTTCGCGCTGGTTGGTGATGCCGATCCCGGCGATCTGATCGGCTGAGATACCCGATTGGTCCATGACCTCGCGGCAGACGGCCAGAACACTGTTCCAGATATCTTCGGGGTCGTGCTCGACCCAGCCTTCCTGCGGAAAATGCTGGGGGAATTCGCGCTGCGCCGTGCCCACCCGTTGCATCTGCGCGTCAAACAGAATGGCCCGCGATGACGTAGTGCCCTGATCGATAGCCAGAATATAGGTCATGCTTGCCCTTTCCCCGTGATGTTTCGCGGAACTTTAGCGCAAACAGACGCGCCGGTGCCAGAGGGGAATTTACCCCGCCGGAACAGCGATATTGTCGATCAGCCGTACCCCATCCGCCCAGGCCGCAACGAACAGCCGGGCAGGTCGATCAGTATGGCCCAACGGCTCAAGCGTTTCAGCGCAGCGCAACTCGATATATTCAACATCGGTAAACCCCGCGTCGCGCAGCTCGGCTTTGGCCATTGGCACGAGGTCGGCAAATGCGTCGCCTGCGTGCAACCGTGCGGCCATGTCCGTCATGATCCGGTGCTTTTGGGCGGCAGTGACCAGACCCTGCGGGGACAGCCTTTGATTGCGCGACGACTTCGCAAGGCCCGAGGGTTCGCGCACCGTTGGGCATCCAATCACCTGAATGGGAATATCCAGATCCAGGGCCATTCGGCGCACGACCATAAGTTGCTGATAGTCTTTTTCCCCGAAATAGGCTCGATCCGCCTGCGTTTGCAGGAACAGTTTCGCCACCACGGTGGCCACGCCCTCAAAGTGGCCGGGACGGTTCGGCCCCTCCATCATGTCAGTCAGGCCAGATACGGTAACTGTGGTCGCAAAGCCGTCGGGATAGATTTCCTCGGGCTCGGGGACATAGATCAGATCAACGCCAAAGGGCGCCAGTTTTTCTGCATCGTCATGCTCGGTCCGGGGGTAGTTGGCCAGATCTTCGGGGCTGTTGAACTGTTTGGGGTTCACAAAGATCGTCACGATCACATGGTCGCATTCGGATTTGGCGGCTTCGACCAAGGACAAATGTCCTTGGTGCAAAGCGCCCATCGTGGGCACCACACCTACGGTTTTCCCCTGCCATTGTGACGTCCGGGCCCGCAAATCGGCAAGGCGGCGGAGGATCTGTGCTGTCATCGCGCAGACCTTTTGGCCGGGGCCTGATCGGAGAAAACATGTTCCGCCGCAGGAAAGGCCCGCGCGCGCACTTCGGCTGCGTATTCGGCGATGGCGGCCTCGGCCAGTGGCCCAAGCTCGGCATAGCGTTTGACGAATTTGGGTTTGAACGCGGTAAAGAACCCGACCATATCGTCGACCACCAAAATCTGCCCGTCGCACCCGGCCGAGGCGCCAATGCCGATGGTCGGGATTGCCACTTCGGCGGTGATCCGGTCGGCCAGACCTTGTGGGATCTTCTCTAACACGACGGAAAATGCGCCAGCTTCGGCCACGGCGCGGGCATCCTCCAGCAGGGTCTCGGCCTGCGCGTCCCGGCCCTGAACCTTGTAGCCGCCCAGCGTGTGAATGGACTGAGGGGTCAGCCCGACATGGGCCATGACGGGGATCCCGCGTTTGACTAGAAACCGGATGGTCTCGGCCATCTCAACGCCGCCTTCCAGCTTGACCGCACCCGCCCCTGTCTCGGCCATCAGCCGGGCGGCGTTGCGAAAGGCCTCGGCGGGCGTGTGCTCGTAGCTGCCAAAGGGCATGTCGATGACCATCATTGCCTTGTCCAGACCCCGCGCAACGGCCTGCCCGTGCAGGATCATCATCTCCATCGTCACAGACAGGGTCGAGTCCAGCCCATGCAGCACCATGCCGACGCTGTCGCCCACCAGAACAAAGTCGCAATGGGCATCCATCAACCGCGCCATCGGCGTAGTATAGGCGGTGAGACTGACCAGAGGCTCGCCCCCCTTTCGGGCGCGGATGTCCTGTGCGTTCGGGGCTTTTTTGCGGGCTGTGGCGCTCATGTCGTCTCGGGCAAGGTTCATGTTGCAGCGCGGCATAGCAGATGCAGCCTATTAAGCGGAACCCAGTTTGCGCGAACATTTCCTTGATTGACCCAAGGTTTGCAGGGACATTGGGTGCAGAACAGCCCATCCGAAATCAGGGCATGTCACCATTCACAGGGAGAAATTTCATGACACTGCAGACGTTTCGGTCCTTTGCGTCGGCCATTGCGGTCGGTGCCAGCCTGTTTGCCACGCAGGCCCTTGCGAAATCCGATATCACCATCGCGATACAGCTTGAGCCGCCACATCTGGACCCAACCAGCGCGGCGGCGCAGGCCATCGATTCGGTTGTCTACACCAATATTTTCGAAGGTCTGACCCGTTTCATGGGCGATGGTTCGATCGTTCCCGGTCTGGCCGAAAGCTGGGAAATCTCGGATGACGGCACGGTCTATACGTTCAAACTGCACGATGGCGTGACCTTTCATGACGGCACCACTATGGATGCCGAAGACGTCAAGTTCAGTCTGGACCGGGCCCGCGCAGATGACAGCGCCAATGCGCAGAAAGCGTTGTTTACAGGCATCGAAAGCGTCGAGGTCATGGATCCGCTGACGGTCAAGATCACCTTATCCGAGCCGAACGGAAATTTTCTGTTTAACCTGGCCTGGGGCGATGCGGTGATTGTCGCACCTGAGAGCATCGAGAACATCAAGACCAACCCGGTCGGCACCGGTGCCTATACCTTTGGCAATTGGGTGCAGGGCGACAGCATCACACTGAACCGCAATCCCGACTATTGGGGCGATCAACCCGCGTTAGAGAAAGCGACGTTCAAGTTCATCCCGGATCCGACCGCTGCCTTCGCTGCCGTTATGGCCGAAGATGTGGACTACTATGAGAACTTTCCTGCACCCGAAAACCTGCCCCAGTTCGAGGCCGATCCGCGCTTTCAGGTGCTTGTCGGCTCGACCGAGGGTGAGACGATCCTGTCCACCAACAACAAACAGGCGCCGTTTGATGACATTCTCGTCCGGCAAGCGCTGGCCCATGCCATCGACCGCCAGGCGATCATCGATGGGGCAATGTTTGGATATGGCACGCCCATTGGCACCCATTTCGCCCCCCACAACCCGGCCTATGTCGAACTGACCGGCAATTCCGCTTATGACCCGGACAAAGCGCGGGCCCTGTTGGCCGAGGCAGGCTATGCCGACGGGTTTGAAACCACATTGCACCTGCCGCCGCCGTCTTATGCACGTCGCGGAGGTGAAATCATCGCAGCCCAGTTGGCAGATGTGGGGATCACCGCCGAGATCATCAACGTGGAATGGGCACAATGGCTGGAATCGGTCTTCAAAGGCAAAGAGTTCGACCTGACCATTGTCAGCCATACCGAACCGATGGACATCAACATCTATGCGCGGCCTGACTATTATTTCCAATATGAAAGCACCGATTTCCAGGCGCTGATGGATACGCTGAACATGACCACTGATCCTGAGGAGCGCGCCCGTCTGATGGGCGAGGCACAACGCCTGATCGCGGATGACTATGTGAACGGCTACCTGTTCCAGCTGGCCAAGCTGGGCGTGGCCAAAGCCGGTATTCAGGGTCTGTGGGCGAACGCTCCGACCGCGGCCATCGACCTGACCGCGATCAGCTGGGACGAATAGACTGCACGGCCGAGAGAGGGACAAAACGATGAGGCCCTTCTTCACCGCGCTGGTCGTGGCGGTGCTGGCGTTGGTGGCACCGCAGGCCAAAGCAGATTCGCCCCTGGAGCAGGCGGTCGCGCTTTGGCTGGCCGGAAACGATGCGCAGGCATTACCCTTGTTGGCAAAGCTTGCCAACGATGGGAACGCCCAGGCTCGTCTTTTGCTTGGAAGGATCGAGACGGCGGATCTTGGACCCTCCCCTTATCGGCAGTCCCTGACGCCCGAGCAATCGCGTGCGCTGTTTCGCTTGCGGGATCACAGCAACTTTGGCCGCTCATGGCTAAGGGTCGAGGCTGACGCGGGCAATCCGCTGGCGCAAGCACTGCTGGCGGCCAAACGCCCCACGCCAGATCCGTATCTGATCAAACAGCTCAACGCGTCGGGAGAGCACCAGGCCACCGACTATCCGACACGCATCGCGGCGCTTTATGGTGATGCTGACCTGCGTGCGCATCTATTGGCTGATGCAGGTCTGATGTGGGACCTCAAGCCCTATCTGACCTATCTGTCTGTCGAGCCCGAGCCGCGCGGTGACGGTCTGGCTGCTTTGCGGCATATTCAGCCCGAACCGGTCAAAGCCTCTTCGGATCAGGCGCTGGGCATGGCCGGTGTGTTGGCGCTTGGCCTGGGATACGGCGACCTTTCCCCTGAAAATCCCTGGCGCGGGGCAGTTGAAAGCTGGTTGATGACGTCTGAGGCAACGCGCCCGGTGGCACAGCTATGCTCGGATCAGTGCGAAAACGAGGCCCCAGCCTGCGCTTTTGCGTTTCTTGCCCTGTCGGGGGGGTATTTCGAGGTCATCCGCATCGATAGCCCACTGGAAACCGTAATCCCGCAGGATCGATTTCTGGACAGCCCACGCGCACGGCTGATGGTCTTGCGCCGCGCGGCCTTGGCCCGGACAGAGACCAACCTTGAATGGCTGGCCGACAGCGCGCCAGCGGCACAGCTTTCGTCCTGTGCGATAGATTTGGTCCGAAAGGAACGCTTGCTCTACAAGTAGGTGTTGCACCGGCAAAGCCCGGGCACTTAACCTGTTGCCAATGCTACGCTACGCGCTCAAACGTTTGATTTCATTACTTGTCAGCCTTGTGGTTGCCTCGGTCGTGATCTTTGCAGTGATCGAGGTTGCACCGGGTGATCCGGCGTCGTTCATGCTGGGCGTCAACGCGCAAGAGGATACGCTGGCCGCCCTCCGGGCCGAGCTGGGCTTGGATGTGTCGAAAACCCAGCGGTATTTTAACTGGGTCGGCGGGATGCTGACCGGAGATTTTGGCACCTCATACACCTATCGCACACCAGTGTCGCAGATGATCGCGGACCGGTTGTGGGTGTCGCTGCCGCTGGCGCTTTATGCGCTGACCCTGTCCACCTTGATCGCCTTTCCCTCCGGGATCTATGCCGCCGCGCGCCGTGGTAAGCCGGGTGATGTGGCGGTTATGGGGGCAACGCAGTTGGGCATCGCCGTACCCAATTTCTGGTTTGCAATGATGCTTGTACTGATTTTCGCCATCAACCTGCGTTGGTTCAATGCCGGTGGTTTTGCCGGGTGGGAGACCGGGATCTGGGCCGGGCTGCATTCGCTGACATTGCCTGCCATCGCCTTGGCGTTGCCACAGGCGGCGATATTGGCGCGGGTCATGCGTTCGGCCCTGTTGGATATTCTGGGCGAGGATTTCATGCGCACCGCGCGGGCCAAAGGCCTTACCCGTCGACAGGCGCTGTGGCGGCACGGGGTGCGCAATGCGCTAATCCCGGTGCTGACCATCATCGGGTTGCAATTCTCGTTCCTGCTGGCGGGCTCGATCATTATCGAGCAGGTATTCTATCTGCCCGGCCTTGGGCGACTTGTGTTTCAGGCCATCTCGGCCCGTGATCTGATCGTCGTCGAATCCGTTGTCATGCTGCTGGTTTTTGCCGTGATCACCGTGAACTTCCTGGTCGATCTTGCCTATGCCGCCGTTGATCCGCGGCTGAGGAGCCGAACATGAGCCGCAATCTCATCCTTGGCGCGGCGCTGTCGTCGCTGGTTGTGCTGGCGGCGTTGACTTCCTTCGTCTGGACACCCTATGACCATGCGGCTTTGGACATCCCGTCCAAGCTGCAAGTGCCAAATGCGCAAAACTGGTTCGGCACCGATCATTTCGGGCGCGACATGTTCTCGATGATCATGGTGGGCGCGCGGACCTCGATCGCCGTGGCGCTGGTCGCGGTTGGGATTGGCATGGCGCTGGGCGTGCCGCTGGGCCTGTGGGCGGCCGCGCAAAAGGGGTTGTGGCTGGACGAGGTGATCATGCGCGGCAATGACCTGATCTTTGCCTTCCCGTCGCTGGTTATTGCCATCCTGATCACTGCCGTGTTTGGCGCAGGGGCGATCAATGCGATCATCGCCATCGGCATCTTCAACATTCCCGTCTTCGCCCGCATCACCCGTGGCGCGGCCCTTTCGCTGTGGGAGCGTGAGTTCATTTTGGCCGCCCGTGTGTCGGGCAAAGGCGCGGCACGTATTTCTGCGGAACATATCCTGCCCAATGTGGCCAATCTGTTGATTGTGCAGGGCACCATCCAGTTCAGCCTGGGTATTCTGGCCGAAGCCGGGTTGTCCTATGTCGGGTTAGGGGCGCAACCACCGACACCCAGCTGGGGTCGGATGCTGGCCGATGCGCAGACAATGGTCAGTTTTGCCCCGCATTTGGCTCTGATTCCCGGCTTGGCGATCATTGTCACGGTACTGGGCCTGAACCTGCTGGGGGACGGGCTGCGCGACTGGCTGGACCCAAGGATCAGGGTGGCCCGCGCATGAGCTTGCTGGATGTCAAAGACCTGTCGGTCACCATTCACGATCAGCCGATCCTGAAGCAGGTGAACCTGTCCATCAATCCGGGTGAGATCGTGGCCGTCACTGGCGAAAGCGGCTCGGGCAAGTCGATGACGGCGCTGTCGGTGATGCAGCTGCTGCCAAATGGGGCCGGGATTCAAGGCGCGATCCAATTGGATGCGCAGGAACTGGTGGGTCACCCCGAGGAACAGATGTGTGCCTTGCGCGGGGCGGCCATTGGCATGGTGTTTCAGGAACCGATGACGGCCCTGAACCCGGTTAAGACCATCGGGGATCAGGTGATGGAGACCATCCTGATCCACAAGGCCATGCCCCCTGATCAGGCGCGGGACAGGGTCAAAGAGGTTCTGGCCCGCGTCGGTCTGCCATCAGACCGTTTCCCCCTGTCACGCTATCCGCACGAGCTGTCGGGCGGGCAACGGCAGCGAGTGGTGATCGCGATGGCCATCGCCCTGCGCCCCCGCCTGTTGATCGCCGACGAACCGACCACCGCGCTGGATGTCACGACGCAGGCGCAAATCCTCAATCTGCTCAAAGGGTTGGTGTCCGAGTTCGGGATGGGGATGCTGATGATCACCCATGATCTGGCCGTGGTGTCGGACATGGCGGACCGCATCGTCGTCATGCGCCATGGTGAAGTCGTCGAGACCGGTGCGACCGACCATCTGCTGCAACATATGCAGCACCCCTATACCCGGATGTTGTTCGCAGCCTCTGGCCATCAGGTCGCGTTGCCCACGGCACCAGTTCCGCGACCCTTGCTGGAAGTCACGAATGTAGTTCGGGACTATCGCCTGCCGCGAAATAAACTGTTTGAGCCACCCAACCATCACCGCGCGGTTGATGGTATAAGCTTTACCTTGAACACAGGTGAGCGCTTGGGGTTGGTCGGAGAGTCTGGTTGTGGAAAATCGACACTAACTCGGGCCATTTTGGGACTTGAAGAGGTTCAAAGCGGACAAATCTTGTTGGATGGCAGGCCGGTCTTTTCTGGACACAAGCCGGATCTTTCGGTGCGGCGCAAGATGCAGGTGGTGTTTCAGGACCCTTACGGCAGCTTCAACCCCCGCCATCGCGTGTCGCGCCTGATCACCGAGCCGTTTCACCTGCTGCAAACGCAACCCTCGGCATCTGAACGGCAGGATCGCATTGCCGAGATGCTGACCGCCGTGGGCCTGTCCCCCGATGATGCGGATCGCTATATCCATGAGTTTTCGGGCGGACAGCGTCAGCGTATTGCCATTGCCCGTGCCCTGATCATCCGCCCCGAATTGATCCTGTTTGACGAGGCGGTTTCGGCTCTTGATGTCTCCGTGCGGGCGCAAATCCTGGATTTGCTGGCTGAACTCTGCGCGGAATACAACCTGACCTATCTGTTCATCAGCCACGATCTAAGCGTTGTGCGCACGATCACCGATCGTGTCATGGTCATGCAGGCGGGCCAAATTGTCGAACAGGGCATGACCGAAGATGTCTTTACCGACCCCCAGCATCCCTATACCCAAAAGCTGATTGCGGCTGCGCCAACCTTGCCGGAAATCAGAACAGGTGCCGCTTGAAACCCCTAGTTAGAGCCTGAATCGGAGTGTCCAATGACCCAAATGCCATGGTTTGATCCGTCCCTTTGCCTGATCCGAGGGCAATGGGTTGCTCCGACCTCGGGCACTACATTGCCCCTGATCAACCCATCCGACGGGGTCGAGATTTGCCAGATTGCGCGTGGCGATGCAGCGGATATCGACGCTGCGGTCACGGCTGCTCGGGCCGCATTGAACGGCGAATGGGGGCGGATGCCCGCGTTCGAGAGAGGTCGCATTCTGACGCGGCTGGGGCAGTTGGTTCTGGATCGCGTCGATGACCTTGCACAGCTTGAGGCCATGGATGTGGGCAAACCGCTGACTCAGGCGCGTGCGGATGCGGTGGCGCTTGCGCGGTATTGCGAATTTTACGGCGGGGCAGCGGATAAGGTGACGGGCGAAACCATCCCCTATCTGGACGGCTACACCGTCTATACCCTGCGCGAACCGCACGGCGTGACGGGGCATATCGTGCCGTGGAACTATCCCATGCAGATCATCGGGCGTTCCGTGGGTGCGGCGCTGGCGATGGGCAATGCCTGCGTGCTAAAACCGGCGGAAGAAGCCTGCCTGACCGCGCTCGCATTTGCGCATCTTGCGGTCGAGGCTGGATTGCCCGCCGGCGCGCTGAACGTCGTGCCGGGTTTGGGGGCCGAGGCCGGTGCGGCGCTGTCCGGACATCCCGGCATTGATCATATCTCGTTCACCGGTTCGGTTGCGACCGGCGCGCTGGTGCAGCAGGCCGCCGGACGAAATGTGGTGCCGGTGACGCTGGAGCTGGGAGGAAAGTCCCCGCAGTTGGTCTTTGACGATGCTGATCTGGACGCGGCGCTGCCGTTTCTGGTGAATGCGGGCATCCAGAATGCGGGTCAGACCTGTTCGGCCTCATCGCGGATACTGGTGCAGCGTGGCGTGTATGACGAGGTCAAAACCCGCATGGCTCAAGCATATCAGCAATTGACGGTTGGCCCGGCCCAGGATGATCTGCGGGTTGGCCCATTGATCTCGGCGAGGCAAAAAGAAATCGTCAGCCGTTTTCTTGAGAAAGGCGCGGATCTGACAATCGCCGCCCAAGGTCATATCGTCGACGATGCGCCTGAAACCGTGGCTTATGTGCGCCCAACGCTGTTTGCGGATGTCGCGCCCGACCATGTTCTGGCGCAGGATGAAATCTTTGGCCCGGTTCAGGTTCTGATCCCGTTTGACACCGAAGAACAGGCTCTAACCATAGCGAATAGCACCGATTATGGCCTTGTCGCCAGCGTCTGGACCCGTGATGGTGCGCGCCAGATGCGATTGGCCAAAGGGCTGCGATCCGGGCAGGTCTTTCTGAACAACTATGGCGCGGGCGGTGGAGTTGAGCTGCCCTTTGGCGGTGTTGGCAAATCCGGCCATGGCCGCGAAAAAGGGTTCGAGGCGCTTTTCGGGTTCTCCCAGCTGAAGACGGTCGCAGCCTATCACGGCTAAGCTCAGACGATCACCTCGATGGGTTGCTGAGCACCCACGCCGAAAACCCTTTTGTACCGTTCGATCTGATCGGCGGGGCCCATGGCTTTTTCAGGGTTGTCCGACAATTTCACCGTGGGCCGCCCATTTGCGGACACGGCTTTGCAGACAAGAGAAAACGGCGCCAACGCATCATTCGGGACAAGGCCGCGGAAATCGTTGGTCAACAGAGTGCCCCAACCGAATGAGGCGTTGACCCGACCGGCAAACTGCGCGTGCAGGTCCTTGATCTTGTCGACGTCCAGCCCATCGGAAAAGATGATCCGCTTCTGCGTCGGGTCCTCGCCTCGTGATTTCCACCAGTCGATTGCGATCTCACCGCCGGTGGCGGGATCGCCACTGTCGACCCGGATACCTGTCCAACCCGCCAACCAGTCCGGCGCGCGATCCAGAAACCCCTTGGTGCCATAGGTGTCAGGCAGGATGATGCGCAGGTTGCCATCATGTTCTTCGTGCCAGTCGCTGAGAACGTCATAGGGCGCCTGGGCCAGTTCCTCGTCATTTTCGGCCAGCGCAGAATACACCATCGGCAATTCATGGGCGTTGGTGCCGATGGCCTCAACCTCGCGCCGCATGGCGATCAGGCAGTTTGATGTACCGGTAAATGCAGGCCCCAGCCCTTCGATCATCGCCTGTACGCACCAGTCCTGCCACAGGAAGGAATGGCGGCGCCGGGTGCCAAAGTCGGCGATTCCAAGGCCTTCGATCCCGCGCAATTGGTCGATCTTTTCCCAGACGCGGGTCATCGCGCGGGCGTATAGCACCTGCAGTTCGAACCGGCGCATGTCGTTCAGCACCGCGCGCGAGCGCAGTTCCATCAACACCGCCAGCGCGGGGATTTCCCACAGCATGACCTCGTGCCACTTGCCCTCAAAGGTCAATTCGTACTGATCGCCCCGGCGTTCCAGGTGATAGGGCGGCAAGCGTAGATCCTCGAACCATTCCATGAAATCCGACCGGAACATCTGACGTTTTCCATAGAACGTATTGCCGCGCAGCCAGGTGCTTTCGCCGCGGCTGAGACTCAGGGATCGGATATGGTCCAACTGTTCGCGCAGCTCGCCTTCGTCGATCAAACGGGCCAGCGGCACGTGATTCGAGCGGTTGATCAGCGAAAATGTGACATCGGTTTGGGGCTTATTTCGAAACACTGACTGGCACATCAGCAGTTTGTAGAAATCCGTGTCGATTAAAGACCTTACAATCGGGTCTATCTTCCATTTGTGATTGTAGACGCGCGTCGCAATGTCGACCATAGGGGGCTCCTGCAATTTCTGTTGTTAGATCAATCGACGCGGTGATTGGCAAGAGTCGCCAAATTGGTAACAATGCCTAGGTCAAGTCACATTGCGGGCTTAATATGTGTGCGCCTTGCGCGGTAGCGAGGTGGGAACGTTAACTGAGTTGAAGTTTGTGAATGGGTCTCGAGTACGACTTTGATATCGTCGCCATAGCGCCAGATGAGGTCGATCCTGAACACGCTGTATCAGCGGTCACAGGAAACCGACCCGTTCGCGCGCAGTTCCGCGATGTCAGAACTGCAGATGCTTTGCGAGCAGCGTCTCCTAAGATTCGCAGAATCTTCGAGGAATCCGGCTTTAGCCTGGAAACCCGAGGCCAAGAGGCCGAGTCCGGCATCTATCCGGCATCCGAGGCTGAAGATCGCGAGCGCATCCTCAGACGATTGTTTGCCAATATCCGGAATATGGGTGTTCAAGGCGAATATTGTGGTGAGTTCGATTTCTGGCACTTTCTCAACCACGTGCGCACCGCGCGACCCGGCGAAGACACACGCGTATCTGAACCTGTGGCGGACGCACAGTCTGAACCAGCATTGCCTTCGCGGGCATCACGTCGGACTGTTCCGGGGCGTCTGGGCTTTGCCTTTGGGCTGGCGGTTGTCGTGTTCGTGACCTTGAAATATCTGGCCGAACGTGGTGCGACCCCCTAAGCCAGCGTGACACCGGCGGCCTGCATGGCCTGTTGTGCTGCGGCCAGCGAACCATCCATGTCAATCGCGCGGCATGCATCATGCCGAACAGTCACCTCAAACCCAAGCCGCGCTGCATCCACGGCGGAAAAGTGAACGCAGAAATCCGTGGCCAGTCCGACCAGCGTCAGCCGATCTACTCCACGTGTTTCGAGATACCCTTTCAGTCCTGTGGGTGTGGTCTGGTCATTCTCGAAAAAGGCGGAATAGCTGTCGATTGCGCTGCGAAAGCCTTTGCGTAGGACCAGATCGGCGTCTGTGCGCAGTTTTGGGTGAAACGCGGCGCCATCGCTGCCCTGCACGCAGTGATCCGGCCAGAGAACCTGTGGCCCATAGGGCATCTCGGTCAGCTCAAACGGGGCCTTGCCCGCATGCGAGCTGGCGAAAGAGGAATGGCCCGCCGGGTGCCAGTCCTGCGTCAGAATCACGGCATCAAAATCGTCCATCATGGCGTTGATCGGGGCCACGATCTCGTCCCCGGTTTCGACAGCAAGCGCGCCGCCCGGGCAGAAATCATTCTGAACATCTATGACAAGCAGGGCGTGCGACATCGGGGACCTCCGTTTTCTGCCTCTATCGGTATGGGGACGGGTGGCATCCGTCAATGCAATCTCTTGCGTCTTTCGGGCCATGGGATTAGATCGCGCGCATGTATACGATCGCGGCTCTATATCATTTTACCCGTTTTCCCGACCCGGATGTCCTGCGCCCGGCCCTGATGACCCTGTGCCAGGCCGAAGAAGTTAAAGGCACCCTGTTGCTGGCGCATGAGGGGATCAATGGCACGATTGCAGGCCCGCGCGCCGGTATCGACGCGGTACTGGCGCATATTCGTGCCTTGCCCGGTTGTTCGGGGTTGGAGTGGAAAGAGGCAACCTCGGACCATCCGCCATTCGGCAAGATGAAAGTGCGGCTGAAGAAAGAGATCGTCACAATGGGCCAGCCCGACGTGGATCCGCGCGCCAGCGTTGGGCACTATGTCGAGCCCGAAGACTGGAACGATCTGATCCGCTCAGACGATGTGGTGGTGATCGATACGCGCAACGACTACGAGGTGGCGATTGGGACGTTTGAGGGCGCAATAGACCCTGAAACCGCCAGCTTCCGCGAATTCCCGGAATGGTGGCAGCACAACAAGGACCGGTTCCACAACAAACGTGTGGCGATGTTCTGCACCGGGGGCATTCGGTGCGAGAAATCGACCAATTACCTGTTGGGACAGGGGGTCGAGGATGTCTATCACCTCAAAGGCGGCATCCTGCGCTATCTCGAAGAAATGCCGGCAGATGACAGCACATGGCAGGGCGAGTGCTTTGTTTTCGACAATCGCGTTTCGGTTGGGCACGGGCTGATCGAGGGGCCGCACAAGCTGTGCCACGGATGCCGTCGCCCGATCCTGCCCGAAGACATGAAGCGCCCCGAATACGAACATGGCGTGACCTGCCATCGCTGCATCAATGAGACCTCAGATCAGGACAAGGCGCGCTTTCGTGAGCGTCAAAAGCAGATACTTTTGGCCAGAACCCGTGGGACCGAGCATTTGGGCTCGGACGGAATTGCCTGATCATTTGGCTTGCGGACGGCCTCTGCCCGGCTGATGATCGCGGTCAGGCCGATATTCGGAGAACACATGTCCCGCGAACCCAAAACTCTGGAAGAATGGAAATCGACGCTCTACGCCGCTTTGGGGCTGGTCGTTGCCAGCTTTCTGGCGTGGTTCGGCCTGTCGCGCCTGAGCGAAGCCGCCGCAGGTGACACGATTGGAACCATCGCCGCCGTTGGGCTGGTCCTTTGGCTGATCTCGCAATCGTGGTTCTACATGACGCAGGTAAAATCCCCAAAAAGGCTTCTGTTCCTCATGGGGGTGTCGTTCATCCAGGTCGTGCCGTTCCTGTTTGCCGCCGTCTATGGCGCGTTCGGCTATAACGATCTGTGTGTTGTCGGCGCGAATGGACCCGCTGACATCCTCTATTTCTCGTATGTGACCTTCACAACCGTAGGATACGGCGACATGGCCCCCACTGGACTGTGCCGCGGTTTGGCGGTGTTCGAGGCGGTTACAGGCTACATCCTATTGGGCGTTTTCGTCGCGGCAGCCGTCGCGCTTTATGCGCGCAATCACGAGCATTGAGGGATCGGCCGACTTATTTGTTCGCGTCAATCCACCGGGACATCAATTGTTTGTCGCGGAAACACTCGGACGGGATCGGGCGACGCTTGGTCCGGGAAATTCGTTCTGCAAAGGCCACTTGCTTGCCTGTCGGATAGTTCGCGAAAGGCGACGGATCGTGCGGTTTGTTTGCCGAAATCCAGTCGGACAGGGACTTGCGATCTCGCTTCGCCTCGACCGGGATCTCCATCGCGGATTGCTCGGCGATGGCGCGGGCAAAGCGCATTTGCCGGTCTGTTACCGGCAGCAGATGATAATCGTTGCTGGGTGCATCGAACCAGCTTTGACGGGCAGCGTTGGTCATAGCTCGAAAACCTCCGTTCCACATAGGAACAAATATAGAACATTTTAGGAACTTTTTCAAGATTTCTGCCGGTCAGGGCTTTTGTCGCCCTTGTTCAACTCGGCCTGTCCCGTCGTTCTTACGACCAAAAATCGCGCATTTCTTACGCTTCAGTCTCTAATCAAAGAATCGCCTGACCTGATTTCAACCCACGCCAAGTCACAAAACCGCGCGTTTGCGGTGATCCGCCCATGCTGTTTGATTGGGCCTCGCAACCTGTCACCCGTGATCAGATACCGACATTTCGCGTCGGGAACAGAGCATACGCGCATCCCAAGCTGTGGCTGACTTTGACCTGAGTATTGGAACGAACGGGAGTCGCACGATGAAAACACATGCGCAGGCAGTTGTGATCGGGGGCGGCCTTGTTGGTTGTTCGATCTTGTATCACCTTGCCAAGCTTGGCTGGTCCGACGTGGTGCTGTTAGAGCGGGACGAGCTGACCTCCGGTTCAACCTGGCACGCGGCGGCCAATATTCACGGGCTGCACGACAACAACAACATCACCCGTATCCAGCACTATACAATGAACCTGTATAAAGAGCTGGAGAAGGAAACCGGGCAGGGTTGCGGTGTGTTTCAGTCCGGCTCGCTCTATCTGGCGCAGACCGAGGATCGGGAACATCAGCTGCGCCTGCAAGAGGCCAAAGCCAGGTTCTATGGTCTGAACTTTCATGAAATCAGCCGCGAGCAGGCGATGGATCTGCATCCACTGGCGCAGTTCGACGATATCCGCTGTATCATGTTCGAACCCGATGGCGGCAATGTCGACCCCTCGGGCGTGACCCATGCCTATGCGGCTGGCGCGCGTGCTATGGGGGCCACGATTGAGCGGTTTTGTCCTGTTATAGGGACAGAACAGCAGCCTGACGGGTCGTGGATCGTGCACACCCAAAAAGGCGATATTCATACGCAATGGGTGGTGAATGCAGGGGGTCTTTGGGGGCGCGAGGTCGCGGCGATGGCGGGGATCGAACTGCCGCTGCAACCGACCGAACATCAGTATTTTGTCACCGACGCCATAGATGAAGTGGCCAATCTGGGCCGCCGACTGCCCTCGATCGCGGACCGCGATGGCGAATATTACTTCCGCCAGGAAGGCAACGGGTTGCTGATTGGGGCCTATGAAAAAGACATGCGGTTCTGGGCCGAAAACGGGACGCCGCTGGATTTTGCTCATGATCTGTTCCCCGACGATCTGGACCGGATCATGGAAAACGTCATTCGTGCCACTGAACGGGTGCCTGTGGCTGCCACGGCGGGCGTCAAACGGGTGATCAACGGGCCGATGATCTGGTCCCCCGACAGCAACGCAATCTGGGGGCCGGTGCCCGAGTTGAAGAACTATTTCTGCTGCACCGGAATCATTCCGGGCTTTTCGCAATCGGGCGGGCTGGGTCTTTTGTCGGCGCAATGGATGATCGAGGGCGAGCCGCAATACGACATGTTTGCCTGGGATCTGGCGCGGTTTGGTGACTGGGCGGACAAGGCCTTTACCAAGGCGCGGGTCGAGGATGTCTATACCCACCGCTTCGCCATCCACTTCCCCAACGAAGAACGCAGCGCCGGACGACCCGCCCGCGTGCGCCCGGCCTATGAGATGCAAAAGGATATGGGATGCGTCTTTGGTCTGAACTGCGGGTGGGAACATCCGCTGTGGTTTGCCGATCAGCCGGGAACGCAGGAAACCAACGGCTTCACCCGTCAGAACTGGTGGGAACCGGTAGGTCGTGAAGTGCAAATGCTGCGCGATCATGTTGGTGTCATCGATATCTCGAATTTCGCCAACTACGTCATCAAGGGCCCCGGCGCCCATGAGTGGCTGGATGCCCTCGTCGCGAACCGGGTTCCCACCGAGGTGGGCCGGTCTTGCCTGACGCCTCTGATCTCGGTCCGGGGTGGGGTGGCTGGTGATTTCACCATAACCAAAGTGGCTGAAGAAGAATACATGATGATCGGCTCGGGCATGGCCGAGCGGTATCATCAGCGGTTTTTCAACATGGTTGACCTGCCCGAGGGCACAACCTTTGAGGTCGCCACCAATCGCATTGCAGGCTTCAATGTGGCCGGGCCAAAATCGCGCGAGCTGTTGCAGCGTTTGACCAATGCGGACCTGTCGAATGAGGGATTCCGTTTCATGCGCTCGCGCAGGATCGAGGTGGCGGGCGTCGCCTGTCTGGCCATCCGCGTCAGCTTTACGGGTGACCTGGGATGGGAGCTGCACTGTGCTGAATCTGATCAAATCAGGCTCTATACAGCGCTTTTGGAGACCGCCAAGGACCTGAACGGCGGCCCGGTTGGTGGTCGCGCGCTGGGATCGCTGCGTGTCGAAAAGGGCTATGGATCCTGGGGGCGCGAGTATTCTCAGGAATACTGGCCGCAGGAAGTTGGGCTGGCGGGCCTGATCAAATTGGACAAAGATTTCCTGCACAAAGACGCCTATCTGGCCGTTAAGGACAACGCGCCGCGTGAGGTTCTGTCGATCTTTGAGGTCGACGCCACCGTTGCCGACGCCACGGGCGGTGAGCCGATATTCACCCCCGACGGCAAACCCGTCGGCCGTGTAACTTCGGGCGCATATGGCTATTCGGTGGGCAAATCCCTCGCGCTTGGTTTTGCCGACCCTCGGACGGCAAGACCCGGCGATACTGTCGAGGTTTTCATCCTGGGCAAACCGCACACTGCGCGCATCCTCGACAAGCCGCCTTTCGATCCTGACGGGCACAAGCTGAGGGGTATTGTCGAGGCGCTGACCTCATGACCCCCGTGCTTGCCAGCCTGTCGGAGTTTGTTCTGAAGCACGATCCCGAGGATGTTCCCGCATCCGCACGGCAGGCCGCCGCTCTCATGATGCTCGACACCATGGGCGTGATCATTGCGTCGACCCCGATGGAGGCCGGTGTGATCGCGCGCGACACCGCATCTTTGCTCTATGCCAGCAACAATGCGGATTGCCGCGCCCGGATGATGTTTGATGGTCGGCCCGTCAGCCTTGCGGGGGCGGCCTATGCGGCGGCAACGCAGACAGATAATCTGGACGCGCATGATGGGTATAACCCGACCAAAGGTCATATCGGCGTCGTGGTTGTCCCAGCGCTGGCGGCCTTGGCGGAACACTGCCCGGACCTGAGCGGGCGTGACGCGTTGATGGCCGTCATCATCGGATATGAGGTTGCCGGGCGCGCGGGTCTGGCCCTGCATGCGACCGCCAGTGACTATCACACATCCGGGGCCTGGAATGCGTTGGGTATCGTTGCGATGGCGGCCCGGTTGCGTCAGCAAACGCCTGCGCAATTCCGACAGGCTTTGGGCATCGCGGAATATCACGGTCCTCGCAGTCAGATGATGCGCGAAATTGCAAATCCGACCATGCTGCATGACGGATCAGGCTGGGGTGCGTTGGTTGGGCTTTCGGCAGCAATACTGGCCGAGCAGGGTTTCACCGGTGCGCCTGCCACTACCGTCGAGGAAGATCAGGTCGCCGACCATTGGGCTGATCTGGGGACCTTTTGGCAGATCGAGCATCAATATGTGAAACCCTATCCGATCTGCCGCTGGGCCCACGCGGCAATTGACGGGGTTCGCAAACTGATGCTGGATCATCAGCTCGCGCATCAGCAGATTAAATCAATACATATCAACAGCTTTCACGAAGCCGCCTGCCTGTTTTCGGATATGCCTCAAACCACATCCCAAGCTCAGTACTCTCTGCCGTTTGCTGTCGCTACCTACGCGGTGCATAACAATATCGGAGTGGCGCAAATTTCCGGGGCGGGCCTGTCTGATCCGACGGTGGCCGATGTCATGTCGCGCATTCATGTCCAGGAACAGGAAAGACACTCTGCCCGGTTTCCGCAGGGCAGATGGGCTGATGTGGTCATTGAAACAACGGACGGCAGGCAATTCGCGTCGGGGGATGTTCATGCCCGTGGCGGTCCCGAGGCACCGATGCAAACCCACGAAGTGGTCGACAAGTTCATGCAGTTGTCAGAGCCTGCGCTGGGCCGATCGCGCGCGGAACAGATCCGGGACGCCATTTTGGGGCTCGACGCGCCCGAGGCGTGCTATTCGACGGTACATGATCTGATCTTTGATCCCTTGAGAATATAGGCTCTAATCAAGACACTTTTCGCTCCGCGCCGTCATTATCAGTTAAGCATCTGCCTAATTCTCCTGACCCTGGTCCAGCAATGCGCGCATTTTTTGGATCCTGGTTCTTGTCGCCTCGCTGTCTTCCAGCAGCAGCGCGGCATTCGCCAGTGGTTTTTGGGCCTGCTGCTCGACTTGTTGCGCCACGGCCGTCGACAATCTGGAGAGCTCGGCAAACACGCTGTCCGAGGCGGGATTGATTTCTTCTGCTGACCCGGCGCGCCATCGGTTTCTTTCAGCGGCTTCCAAGTCACCCAACTGCTTCCTCAGGTCGGCCGCCTCGTCAAAGGCTTCGGTTTGTTCCAGAGCTTGTGCACGCAACTGCATCCCGGCCTTCGTGTCATCATCCAAAAGTTCGAGTAATGCCTGCCCGGGGCGTCCGTCCTGCAACGCAACCCGCGCCTTGATCTGTGACTGCGCGCGTTGAGACGACGCGTGAGTGTCTAGATCGGACATTGCAACCGCTTCGTCAGGAAATCCGATCGCGCTTAGCCTTTCAGCTATGACCCGGGCGATGTTTTCATCCAAAGTGCCTTTGGATGCAGAAAGGCTTAAAGCATGGCGCAAGAAGGTGACCTCGTCCGCGCGTTCCGATAGCAATTGAAATACCTGCCCGTGCGTTCGGTTCCACGTGCGGGTTTGTTCGGCTTCTTTGGTCAGTGCCAGCGCCGCGTCAAAATCTCCTGTCAGCGCAAGCGCCAGTGCATGGCCGCGCGCCATCATGGGCCCTTGCTCAGACCGTCGAAGCTCCACCGCGTAGGCCGCGGCCAAATCCAGTTCTTTTTGTGACACCGAAGCCCTGTCAGACCAGCGTTTTTCGATCAGCCGCGCCAAAGCCAGCGGGGCATCGCTTGGGGCATCTGGCGTTTCCACGGCTTGCTTTAACAGGGTCTCGGTCTCTGCCTCATTTCCTTCGGCTTCGGCGATTTGGGCTTTCACCAACTGTGTTCCAGGCTGAGGCGCATCCGAGGTGCGATCCGTCGCACGTAAAATGCGGCGCGATGCCTCCAGTTTCTCAGCACGCGCCAAAATCTCGGCCAGTCGGGGGCCGAAGTGATGCCGTAAGTGTTGGGGAAGGCGGCCAAAGGCATGTTCAATCGCGACCAGATTCGCGTCAGAGTGCAAAGCCCGCTCGGTCAGAACCGCCCATAGGGCAACGTCCCCATCGCATCTTTGCTGGCCGCCGAACGGATTTGGATCAGGTGACATGTCCTTATCAGTGATCAGTGAGACCGCGCGAACGTGGTCCAAATCCGGGGGGTGAGACGGCAGCAGATCGAGGATCTGAACAGCCTCTGCTCCAAACCCGAAATAAGCATATAGCTTGGCCAGTTTGATCGCCTTTTCAGTGTCTAACTTGTCGAATTCCTGATACAAACCCTCCCTCAGACCGGTGATCTGATCAGCAAAAGGGATCGGTTCGGCCCATGCCGCGAAACTCAATTCGGCATTGGAAATGCACTTTGGCTGCTGCTTTATCCTGGGCTCGGTCAGATCTTGCAAGGCGCGCAGTTCATCCAGCACCGTGGTGACTTTCAAATTGTTGCTGCCGTCTACAACAGATGACGTCAGATCCGTGCTCCGGCTGCGCCGCGGGCCAACCTCGGACAGGGTCAGATCAACAACGTCCCGGTCCGCCCCTGACAGAACCCTGAGCACCACAAGATCCTCCAATTGTCGGCGATTGATCTGCAAAAGCGGCAGAGCCAGGTTTTCGCTCGGAATTTCAGGGGGCTGTAGCGGCTGGACCTTACTTTGTTGCAATAAAAGCCCCAGTGCATCCGTCTTGGCCACTGTTTCGGGCACTGTTCCGGGTGCGATATCGAGAACAATCATCGCGTTTTGGTGCAAGAACGCCGTCACAACGCATTCGCATCCAAATGTCATGTCCAGCGGATCGCCAGGTTTGGGCTGGTTTAAATCGACCAACCGTTGCGCCGATAACCGGCCAAAAACCGACCTTGTGTCAAACGTTGTGGTTTCGCCACCTACTGAAAGCTGCGCAGATTTTCCGGATTGTGCGATGGACCACTTCGTGCCCGGCGGGATCTGCACCACCAGCCGGGTAAAACCGTCATGCTCACCGGACCGCACTCGCAACGCCTGTGCGGCCGAAGAAGTAGCCCATATGGCCGTGACAACCGCCAGAATGACCGCCCGGATCATGCCGCCGCCTGTTTGAGTTCTTTCAGGGCGTCCTCCAGCTCGGCAAAGCCCGGACGGTTATGCGTGGGTGTGTTCTGTCGGCCAACTTCAATGCACATTGCAGCATTGTGGTTGTGTAAATTGGCGACCAAAACCTCTTTGATCAGTTGGTAGAAATGATTGTCCTCTTCCACGACAGCTTTCACCTTCCCGGCAAAGGGACCGACCAGACCATAGGCGAGAAAGACGCCCAGAAATGTACCGACAAGGGCGCCCCCAATCAGTTTGCCCAAAACCTCGGGCGGCTGATCGATAGACCCCATCGTCTTGATCACGCCAAGGACCGCGGCCACGATGCCAAGCGCAGGCAACCCATCGGCCACCGTTTGCAGAGCGTGGCTGGAGTGCATGGCATGATGGAAATTCGCATCCATGCGCTTTTCCAGAACTTCCTCAACCTGATGGGGGTCATCGTAGTTCATCGATGCCGACCGCAGCGTGTCGCAAATCAGATCCACAGCCTCTTTGTCGGCTTGAATTTTGGGATAGGCGGAAAACAGGGCCGAGTTTTCCGGCTCTTCGATATGTTGCTCTAATTCAACGGGATTGGCACGGGCAATTCGGATCAGCGAGAACAAAAGGCACAGCAGATCCCGGTAATCATCGGGTTTCCATTTCGGGCCTTTGAACACCTTGCCGATATCCTTTGCAGCGTGCTTCACAGCGGCCATGTCATTGCTGATCAAAAAGGCACCAACGGCGGCGCCGCCGATCATCATCATCTCGAACGGCAGGGATTTCATGATGATCGTCATCTTGCCGCCCGCGGCCAGATACCCGCCGAACACCATGACGAAAATGACGACAATTCCTATGATTCCAATCATCGGGCTGCTCCGGTGGGTCTGGGGTGAAAATGGTAAAACATGGCCCTATTCCTCAGGCGCCAGGGCGTTGCGCCCGGCCATGACAACACTGACCGTATAGGCGGCCTCGGGGCTGAGACCGGCCATGACATTTGCCGCAGCTTCCGCTGGCATTCGCGACAAGAACCCGGCGGCAAAGACCGGATCCATTGTTTCAAACAGCTGCGCGGCTTCTTTGGGTTTCATGTTTTGATAAACATCGGTCAGCTGTGTCAGATCCCGCTCGGCGGCCTTGTCAGCGATCGCCAACGTTTCGCGGAGAGACTCTTCGGCATTTCGAAGTTCTTTCAGGCGCATGGCGATGGCCTGATCTGCAATTTCAATCGCCCTCTCTTTGTCGAGGATCACGCCTTCGCGCTTGTCCAGCGCCATCTCTCTGCGTTTCAGCGCATCCAGCACGATTTGCAGGTCAGCGGGCTGAAGCTGTTTCAGACCCGCCTCAGATGACGTGCGCGAGGCATCCTCAACCGATTTGGCAAGGGCCGGACCGGCCTCGAACCCCAGCCGGAGTGCTGCAGATCCAATCATCAGCAGGGAAATGACGGTCAGAACCCCGCCATGCGGGCGTTTCTGGGCATGTTTGCGTTTCATTTCGCACCACCGCCCTGCGCGCGGGCGTGTCGGAAAAACATGACACCTTCCGGTGCTTTGACGGGGGTTTCCTTTTCCGGTTCGTGTGATGTGTTCTCAGCCTCAGCCTCAGCCTCAGCCTCTTCATTGGAGGCAGTATTGGGCGAGGACTCATCCGTGTTCTCAACCTCAATATCGGAAGACCCGGCCTCGGGTTCGGGTTCCGGCTCGTTTTCGAGCTTGGGATCGTCTTTTTCAGCCGGAACGATATCGTGCATAGACGCCATCATCAGTTCCAGCCGTTGGGCCACGGCCTCGGCGCGCAAAGTCAATTCCTGCAGTGCCGACCCCGATTGATCCGATGCGGTCCGTGCCGATTCCAGCGAGTTTTTCAGCTCTTCCACCTGGGACGACAACACGGACACCGCGCCGCCGACACCTTTTTCAAGATCGGTAAACCGTTTCAGACGCCGGGCCAGAACAAAACAGTACATGCCCGCGCCCAGAGCGCCGGCGACCAGCAGAATATCGGCGATAAGTTCCAATGCTGCCTCCTAATTCAGTACAAATTCCATGACGAGAACGTCCCGCACCCTGCCATCGCCGACGACGATGCCGATACGGCGCAGCAGGTGACCGCGGATGCGGACCAGAGCCAGCGAATCCTCAAGGTCGGACGTTTCAACCGCGCGCAGATAGCTGTTCAGGACGTCCATGATTCGCGGCTGCATCTTTTCGACATCGCCGGCGTATTCGCTGTGAACCTCAAGCTGCGCGTGAAATTTCAGATGGCGCGATTCGTTTGAATTCACGGCAACGATGACGGGTGGAAGGTCTATGAAACTGACCGCGGGCAAGGCCTTTGCCGCCTTGGTTTCCGGCTTGGCCTCAGCGTCTTTTGACATTGCTTTGCCACCGATTGGCAAAAGGCCTGAACTGGTCAGATAGAATCCGCCTGCAGCCCCTGCAACGGCAAGGATTGCCGCCAGGATGATTCCCTTTTTTCCAGATTTTTCAGCGGCTTCGACCTCGCCACTTGTTGCGTCTGTCATGACGTCCTCATCATTCCGTTCGACAACCGTCATAACCTCGGAGGGACTAACCGATTGTTAAGGGCAATCGTTCAAACAGGGATCGAGCCGCACAGAATGTCGGTGAGTCGGAGGTGAGCGTGCAGCAAATCGGTACTGTCTGGGCAAATTTGGACAGGCGTAAGCAGATCATGGTGGCAGGTGCTGCTGTGGCGGTATTCCTCGGTGTTCTGGGCATGTCCCGGATCGTGTCGTCGCCCTCAATGACGTTGCTCTATGCGGGTCTGGAAAGCGGCACAGCGGGTGAGGTTGTCCGGTCGCTGGATCAGCGCGGTATCCCTTATGAGATCAGGGGCGGATCGATCTATGTGCCAGGCGCGCAACGGGATGAGCTGCGCATGACCCTGGCCAGTGAAGGGCTGCCTGCGAACGGCAATCAGGGCTACGAGTTACTCGATTCGCTCAGCGGATTCGGGACAACTTCGCAGATGTTCGATGCCGCGTATTGGCGCGCCAAAGAAGGGGAACTGGCCCGAACAATCGTCGGCAGCCCGCATGTCAGCCAGGCGCGTGTGCACATTGCCAATGGCTCCAGCAACCCGTTTCAACGCAGCGTTGCGCCCACGGCTTCGGTGTATCTCGTGCCCTCGGGTGCGCAAATTACGGCGGATCAGGCCAAGGCTGTGCGGTTTCTCGTGGCTTCCGCTGTCAGCGGTTTGGCCTCGGAAAACGTCACGGTTGTGGATTCAAGCGGCTCAGTCATCGGAGCGCAGGACACGAATGTTGCGACCGATACCTCGGACGACAAGGCCCGGCAATTACGGGACAGCGTGCTGCGATTGGTCGAGGCGCGCGTGGGGACGGGCAACGCGGTGGTCGAGGTCAGCGTCGACACAGTGACCGAAACCGAGTCCATTCGCGAGCGGCGTTTCGATCCGGCCGGTCGGGTTGCCATCAGCACAGATGTCGAAGAGCGGTCCGACAGCGCACGCAATCAGTCCGGCGACGTCACGGTTGCGTCGAATCTCCCGGATGGCGATGGCGCTGGTGGTGACGAATCGAATTCAACCGCGACGCAATCACGCGAGCGGGTGAATTACGAAGTGTCCGAGACCGAGCTGGAGGTTCACCGCGCGCCCGGTGCCGTCAAGCGCCTGACCGTGGCGGTGCTGGTTGACGGCACCCGAACCCAAGGCGCGGACGGGACAGTGGCGTTTGAGCCACTGCCGCAAGCAGAGCTTGACGCTTTGGAGGAACTGGTCGCCTCGGCGGTGGGATACGACGCAGCGCGTGGCGACGTGATCACGTTGAAATCCCTCGATCTGCCTTCGGTCGAGCCGCAGGGCACGCTGGTGGCAAGCTCCATTTGGCAGACCATGCATTTTGATGCCATGTCCCTGATTCAGATGGCCGTTCTGGCGCTAGTCTCATTGGTGCTTGGGCTATTTGTCATCCGCCCGATCCTGACGAAACAGCCCGCACAAACCGCGATGCTGGCTGGCCCGCCTGCGCCCGAGATGGAAGATGCATCCTATTTGGTCGGAGAGATTGAACCGGACACAGCCCGAACTCTGCCGGGTCCGGCGCAGCAGAGCGTGCCTGCGATTGGAGGCGCCCAAAGCGAAGATGCCGTCGCCCGCCTGCGCTCGATGATTGGCGACAAGCAAGAGGAAACGGTCGAAATCCTGCGCAGCTGGCTTGAAGAAGGCGAGGAGAAGGTTTGATGTCCATCGCCCATTTGCTTGAGGATTTTTCGGTGCACACGGGCGTAGGACCGGTTCATTGCCTGGACGACGCTGCATTGGAAGAACAACGGCTTGCAGCCTTTGAACAGGGCTATGGCGCGGGGTGGGAAGACGCAATCAGCGCGCAGGAACAAAGCCAGGGTCAGATATCGGCAGAACTAGCAGGCAGCCTTGCGGACATGTCCTTTACTTATCATGAGGCGCTGACCCGCATGTCCCTGTCGTTGGAACCAATGTTCGAAAGCCTGGTTCAGGCCGTGTTGCCCGACATTCTGGATCGGGGATTTGCGGCGCGTCTGACCCAAGAATTGCGGGACATGGCGTTAGAGCAGGTTGGTCAGCCGATGATCTTGTCAGTGGCCGAAGGATTGGCGGAGCAGGTGAGTGCTGCCATGCCGACGGATCTGTCCCCGCCCCCAAAACTTGTCGAAGACCCGGATCTATCCAAAGGGCAGGCGGTTCTGCAGGTCGGCATTTCGCGCCGCAAAGTGGACAGCGATGCGGTCCTGCAATCCATCGCCGAGGCCTTCGACGCCTATATCTTTGAAGCAAAAAGGGCAGCATCACATGAGTGACGAACACACCCCGAAGCCTGAACGACCAAACCCGTTCGAGGCCGTACCGATTGAGGTTACCGTCTCGGTCGGACGCGCACGGCCATTGGTGCGCGATCTGTTGAACCTCGGCGAAAACGCGGTTCTGACGTTGGACAAACGGATCGAGGACCACGTCGACCTCTATGTTGGTGACCAGTTGGTTGCGCGAGGGTTGCTGGAGGAGATGGAAGGCGATCAAGCCGGCCAGCTTGCGGTGCGGTTGACCGAAATATCGGACATTCAGAACGGGTTGGGATAATGCGCCTGTCCGTTTTGGTTGCTCTGGCCGTACTGGTGCTTGTGCCCTCGGCCAGTCTGGCGCAGGATCTGTCGCTTTCTTTGGGCGACGGGCAGTCGATCTCGGCCAGAACCATACAACTGATCCTGTTGATCACCGTGCTCAGCCTGGCGCCCGGTTTGGCGATCATGATCACCTGTTTTCCGTTCCTGATCACGGTTCTGGCCATCCTGCGCCAGGGAATCGGGCTACAGCAATCGCCCCCCAATATGCTGATCGTCAGCCTGGCGTTGTTCTTGACCTATTTCATTATGGAGCCTGTGTTCTCTGAGGCCTGGGAAACCGGTATCCGACCCATGGTTGACGAAACCATGGAGGTCGAACCGGCGCTGGAACGGGCCTTGGTTCCGTTTCGCGCGTTCATGGCGGCGCGGCTGGACGCGGATACGTTCCAGGCCATGGCGGCGCTGAGGCCGGATACCGAAGCCCTACAACTGTCGCCGGACGCGCCGCTTTCGGTGCTTATGCCGTCTTTCATGCTGTCCGAAATCGCGCGCGCGTTTCAGATCGGCTTTCTGATCTTCCTGCCGTTTCTGATCATCGACCTTGTGGTGGCCGCCGTGCTCATGTCCATGGGGATGATGATGGTGCCGCCTGCGACGGTCTCGCTGCCGTTCAAACTGGCGTTTTTCGTCATTGCAGACGGCTGGGCGCTGATCGCGGGTGCGTTGGTGCGCAGCTACACTTAAGGATCCTATTGCCGGGTGATTTGAAGCCGCGCCCGCAAGCCGCACTCGCCGTTTTCAAACCGCAAATACCCGCCATGTTGTTCGGCCACTGTTTTTGCGATGGTCAGCCCAAGACCGAGCCCGTCGGCGGATCCGGTGTTTGAGCCGCGTTGAAACGGGGTCATCAGGGCTTCGATATCGCTGACCGACAAATCGGTGCCTTTGTCCTCGACAATGATGGTCGCGGTGCTGGCATCGGTTTCGAGATACACATCCGCATGGCGGCCATATTTCAGGGCGTTGTCGATCAGGTTTGTGAGCGCCCGCCGCAGCGACACAGGGCGCGCGGTCACCAGAATGCGCCGGGTTTCGGGGATCGACCCGTGCCCCCGCCGCGACATGAACAGCGACGGAGCCCCTTCAACGGCAACCGGCGCGATAGCCTGCAATGTGACAGGCTGGCCCATATCCTCGTAATCGGCCACGACCGCTTCGACCAGCGAGGTCAGCGAAATCTGGCGTGGTTCCTCGACGCTCAACTCGGACCGGGTGTATGTCAGAACGCTTTCGATCATGCCTGTCATCTGGTCGATGTCGGCCTCAAGTTTTTCACGCAGTTCGGCATCGGCAATCAGCGCGGCGCGTAGGCGAATGCGTGTGGCGGGTGTGCCCAGATCGTGGCTGACACCGGACAGGACAATCGCCCGCTTTTCCAGCTGAGACCGCTCATCGTCAAGGTGGTCGTTCACGGCGGCAACAATGTCCTGCAACTCGGACGGGCCTTCCGCGGTATAGCTGTCGGGCCCGCCGCGGCGCTTTCTGTCGCGCAGGGCTTGGGAAAACCGCGTAAACAGATCGGCCACATTGCCCACCGAGGTCAGAATAATGGCCAGCGCCACGATGCCCACAAGAATGGCGGGCAGCCGCATGTCTGTCGGTTGTGCATCGCATCCCCAGATGCCGGTGCCGTCCACCTGTTGCCACATCCCGCGCCCATACCGGGCAATCAGCACCGGTTCGCTGCAATAGGTTGCCAACAGCCGGGTCAGATTGCCCATCTTTTCCGGGCCGGTCTGATCAATACCCGAAACGATGCCCGAAACCGGATAGATCAGGCGGTCGGACATCACCGCCAAGGTCAATTCGCGCCCGTTCAGCGGAGATGAGCTGTCGGTCAGGATGGACAGGTTGGTGACAAAGCGGCGATCTGAAAATCCAGGCATTTGTTCGAACACGCCGTCATTCGCCAGAGATGCCGCTTGCGCGGATAGGGCTATGATCGTGACGTCTGGCAGCGGTGCCTTTCCGGTGCGCAGCTCTTCGTAGATGGAAAACCCGGCCACATAGGCGCGGGTCAGGAATGTGTCCCAGGCGCGGGCCGAGGCAAACCACATTCCGGCCGCGATCAGCCCTGCGGCAAACGCGGTCAGCGTCCAGATCCAGCCCAAGCTGCGCAGACGCAGGTTCATGTGTCCTCTTCCACACAAACCTCGGCCGCGAACACGTATCCCAGCCCGCGCTCGGTGCGCAGCATCTGTGGGTCTTTTGGGTTGGCCTCGATCTTGGACCGCAGACGGCCCACCAGCATATCGATGGCGCGGCCCTGCGCCTCGGGTTTGTCGGCCTCGCCGGTCACGTCCAGCGCTGCGGCGATTTCATCGCGAGTCAGGGGAATATGTGGATTGGCCAGCAACACCTTGAGCAGGGCGGTTTCGCGCTGAGACAACGATACCAGATAGCCTTCGGGCGAAAACACTTCATCCCGCTTGCCGTCAAACACCCAGCCGTCGAAACGGAAATTGCGGATACGGCGGCGATAAGCCAGCGACGGTGTGCGCTGCGCCCGCTGCATCACGGCACGCACGCGGGCCAGCAAAAGCTGAGGGTTGAAGGGTTTGGCGATATAGTCGTCGGCCCCAACCTCATACCCCGCCATCCTCTGGTGATCGGCAGACAGGGCCGAGACCAGAATGATCGGCACATCCTGTTCGGCGCGAAGGCGGGCACAGATCTCGACGCCGTTTTCGTCCCCCAGCATCACGTCCAGCAGGATCAGGTCGATCCGGCCTGCGGTCAGATGCGAGCGGATTTCACTTTCCGAACTGGCGGGCAGGGCGATGAACCCGTTCTGATGCAGGAACTGGGTCATCATCGACCGCATCTCGGGGTCGTCATCCACCACCAGAAGTCGCGGAATGCTCACACGGTTGCTCCTCCCAAATTCTGCTCCTCCGACTTCATGCATTGTAACGAACGGAAACAGATTCAATGTCAACGTAACACGCTGTAACAAAAGCAGTGAAAAACTGGACTGTGGCTGAGATTCAGCGTGGATTCCGCGTTGCCAGGTTCCAATCTGTTAGCGCTATATCGAGCATCGCTGCTTTTCGCAGTTACTAAGTTCTCTAGGGAGGAGATCAAAAAATGAAGCGTTTTGCATTTGCCACTGTTTCCAGCCTGGCGGTTGTGGCCGGGTCGTACGCTGTGGCTGAACCCCAGGCCGAGGTTCTGCACTGGTGGACGTCCGGCGGCGAAGCCAAGGCCGTTGGCGTTCTGCAGGAAGAGTTTGCCTCGAATGGCGGCACCTGGACCGATATGCCGGTTGCCGGTGGTGGTGGCGATGCGGCGATGACCGCGCTGCGGGCCCGGGTTCTGGCCGGAAACGCACCGACCGCCGTTCAGCTGAAAGGCCCCGCCATTCAGGAATGGTATGAAGAGGGTGTACTGGCTGATATCTCATCCGTGGCCGAGGCCGAAGGCTGGGCCGACGTTCTGCCTGCGTCCATCGCCGGTCATATGATGTGCGAAGGCACATGGTGCGCCGCACCCGTGAACGTCCACCGGATCGACTGGATCTGGGCCAATGCGGATGTTCTGGCCGCCAATGGCATCGAAATGCCGACCACTTGGGACGAGTTCAACGCCGCTGCCGAAAAACTGCAGGCTGCCGGTGTGATCCCGCTGGCCCATGGTGGTCAGGCATGGCAGGACGCGACCGTGTTCGAAGCGGTTGCCCTGGGTCTGGGTGGACCCGAGTTCTACCAGAAGGCATTTGTCGATCTCGACCCCGAGGCGTTGACCTCGGACACGATGGTGCAGGTTTTTGATCAGATGCGCACCCTGCGTGGTTACGTGGACGAAAACTTCTCGGGCCGGGACTGGAACCTTGCCACTGCGATGGTGATGAACGGCGAAGCCGCGTTCCAGATCATGGGTGACTGGGCCAAAGGCGAATTCCTGGCCGCAGGCAAAAAGCCCGGCGAGGATTTCCTGTGTGCCTCGACTCCCGGTGACGGATATCTATACAATGTAGACAGCTTTGCCATGTTCGAAGTGGAAGGCGACGACAACCGTGCCGGTCAGGAATTGCTCGCCAAGCTGATTGTCGGTCCGAACTTCCAGGAGGTGTTCAACCTCAACAAGGGTTCGATCCCGGCACGGACCGATGTGGCGCTGGACGCGTTTGACATCTGCGCCAAAATCTCGGCCGAAGACATGGGCTCGACCTCGGCTGGCGGTTCGCTGCTGCCATCTTACGCCCATGGCATGGCGCTGCGCGGATCGCAGGCCGGAGCGATCACAGACGTTGTGACCGCGCATTTCAACTCGGATATGTCCTCGGCTGACGCGGTTCAGCAACTGGCGGACGCAGTGGCGAACAGCTACTGATCCAACACGCTCTGTCCCCTATGCTGAGGGGCAGAGCACCTTTCCCCGGAGGCTAAAATGTCCGAATGGCTGGAAGACCACCTGCCCAAGGTGGTGCTGGCACCGTCGTTCATCGCCGTATTGATCTTTGTCTACGGCTTTATCGGATGGACCGCATGGGTGTCGCTGACCCGATCGAAACTGTTGCCGAAATACGAGATCAAGGGCTTCATCCAGTATGAACGTCTGTTTGACTCGCCCCGCTGGGATACGGCGATCAACAACCTTTATCTGTTCGGTGCGCTGTTCATCGTGATCGCGATGGTGCTGGGCCTTTTGCTGGCCATCCTGCTGGATCAGAAAATCCGCGTCGAAGGGGCAATCCGTACGATCTATTTGTACCCCATGGCGCTGTCGATGATCGTTACAGGCACCGCATGGAAGTGGATACTGAACCCAGGGCTCGGCATCGAATCCATGGTGCAGGGCTGGGGATTTCCAAACTTCGAATTCGACTGGCTGGTGAACCCCGATTACGCCATCTACACGATCGTGATTGCCGCGATCTGGCAGAGCTCGGGCTTTGTCATGGCCCTTTTTCTGGCTGGTCTGCGGTCTGTGGATGGTGAGATCATCAAGGCCGCGCAGGTCGATGGTATCCCCACATGGCGCATCTATACGGCGATCATCATCCCCTCGATGGCACCGATTTTCCTGTCGGCCTTCATCGTGCTGGCGCATCTGGCGATCAAGAGCTTTGACCTTGTCATCGCACTAACCGGCGGTGGCCCGGGCTATGCGACCGATCTGCCCGCCACCTACATGTACGCCATGGCGTTTTCACGCGGCGATATCGGTCAGGCGGCCTCGTCCGCGATGATCATGATGCTGGTCGTCTTTGCCATCGTTGTTCCTTATCTCTACTCAGAATTGAGGGCGAAAAATGACTGATCTGTCGATGCCCCAAACCGAAACGCGCAGCCAAAGCGCGACCAGCAAAATCGCACTGCGCTGGCTGCTATATGTAATGCTGGGCCTCTTCGCGCTGTATTACCTGATGCCGCTTTTCGTGATGCTTACAACATCGCTCAAAAGCCTTGAGGAGATCCGCACAGGTTCCCTTATGTCGCTGCCGCGTGAGGTCAGCTTTGAGGCCTGGAAAACCGCCTGGTCCGGGGCCTGTACTGGCATTCAGTGCGAAGGTCTGCGGCCCTATTTCTGGAACTCGGTCCTGATCGCGGTGCCTGCGGTGGCGTTGTCGACCCTGCTGGGCGCTTTGAACGGCTATGTCGTGGCGCAGTGGAAGTTCAAAGGGGCCAATATCATCTTCTCGATGATGCTGTTTGGCTGCTTCATCCCGTTTCAGGTGGTGTTGCTGCCGATGGCGCGCGTGCTTGGGATGATGGAGATTGCCGGAACCATTCCGGGCCTGATCTTTGTGCACGTCGTCTATGGCCTTGGCTTCACCACGCTGTTTTTCCGCAACTACTATGTCACCATCCCTGTCGAGCTGGTCAAAGCGGCCCGCGTCGATGGGGCCGGGTTTCTGCGGATTTTCTGGTCGATCTTCCTGCCGCTGTCACTGCCGATCATCGTGGTGACTGTGATCTGGCAGTTCACGCAGATCTGGAACGACTTCCTGTTTGGCGTGTCCTTCAGCGAGGCGGGAACACAGCCTGTGACCGTTGCGCTCAACAACATCGTCAACTCAACCACCGGCGTCAAAGAATACAATGTCGACATGGCCGCCGCGATCATCGCGGGCCTGCCGACGCTGCTTGTCTATGTCGTTGCCGGTAAATATTTCATCCGCGGCCTGACCGCCGGTTCCGTGAAGGGATAAGACCCATGGCCCCCATCCTCGACATCAACAATCTTTACAAGAATTACGGCGCGACCGAGATTTTGAAGGATATCAACATCTCGATTGATCCCGGTGACTTCCTGGTGCTGGTCGGCCCTTCGGGCTGCGGTAAGTCCACCTTGTTGAACTGTATCGCCGGGCTGGAACCGATCACGGGCGGCACATTGGCCATCGGCGGCAAGGACATGACCCATGTCAGCCCCAAGGATCGTGACATCGCCATGGTGTTTCAGTCCTACGCGCTTTACCCGACCATGTCGGTGGCCAAAAACATCACCTTCGGCATGAAAGTGCGCGGGGTCGACCCCGCCACGCAAGAGTCGAAGCTGAAAGAGGTCGCTCAATTGCTGCAGATCGAGCCGCTGCTGAATCGCCGCCCCAGCCAATTGTCCGGTGGTCAGCGTCAGCGTGTGGCGATGGGCCGGGCGCTGGTACGCGACCCCAAGCTGTTCCTGTTTGATGAGCCGCTGTCGAACCTTGATGCGAAGCTGCGGGTTGAGATGCGGACCGAGATCAAGAAGCTGCACCAGACCCTGGATGCCTCGATCGTTTACGTGACTCATGACCAGATCGAAGCGATGACGCTGGCCACCAAAATCGTGGTCCTGAAAGGCGGCATCGTGCAGCAGATCGGCAGCCCGGCCGAGATCTACAACCACCCGGCCAACCTGTTTGTGGCCGATTTCATGGGCTCACCGGCCATGAACCTGATCCCGGCGCAGGCGGCCAAGAACGGCTCGGGCACGCAAATCTCGATCACGCGCGCCTCGGGCGATCCGATCGTGCTGAACGACGCGCGCGATCTGGACCTGCCACAGGACGTCATTCTGGGCCTGCGCCCCGAAGACATCGCCGAAGCGGGTTTCCGCGCCGGTGCCGGTGTGCAAGAGGCTGAATGCCTGGTCGATATGGTCGAACCCGCAGGGGCCGACACTTACGTGGTTTCGGAGTTGGGCGGCAAACAGGTCACAGCCCGTCTGCACGCCGAAACCAGCGCTGCAGCCGGCAGAAAACTGAACCTCGCCATCGACATGAGCAAGGTTTCCTATTTCGCCAAAGACACCGGTGAACGGTTAAACTGAGGTCTCTGAAACCTTTTGGAAGACCTCGCCCGCGCGTGGTCTTTCCCAACGGATCTGCACAAAAATTGCGAATCTGCTCCACTAAAAATTGAGTGTAGTGCCTCTAAGCTTCCCGGGTGTCGAATGCGCAAACGGGAACATTCATGTCAAAACTGACAACGCTGCAATTCTTGCTGAGCTTCCTGGTCGCGTGTTGCGCGTTTCCGCTGATCTACATCTGTCTCGCCGCAAAAGGAGACACCTGGGTCTACCCCGCATTGGTGTGGAGCAGACGCGCGTCATTTCTTTTATGCTGTGCAGCGGCGGCTCTCGCCTACATTCTCCGGTCAAGGCGATTGTTCATTGGAGTCATTCTGGCTGCGTTGATCTGGCATTTTGGACCGATACCAGGACAGATCGAGTGTACTTTCAGCGGGTTGTCGGGTGGGTACGACAGGTTCACAAATTGCGGTTTTGACTCATCGGTTTTCGCGGGTGTTACAGCGCTCGCTTTTGTGTTTGTGTCCAGTTGGCGAATAGCCGCTTTTTTGGCCGTTTCTCTTGCCGCGACCGTACCGTCCGGCATTTTATTGGCACGCTCTCATTTCACTACTGAGTTGTTGCGTGCCTTGTCCGCTTTGGATCTGAAGACCGAATGCGTCATTCGCCAGTCGGTTTATGATTATTATACATCCGGACTGAGCGGTTCGCGGAGGGTTCATAAACCGGATGATTTACGGCTGAACTGGATCATCGGTGAAGACACGCCCCGGATCTACAAAATAGAAGATGGTGCTGCCCATATCTGGAAATTCAGCCGCATGACTTTCGAACACTTCCGCGCAGGCGCGCATCTTTCTGAAATCTGCGTCTCCGACCAAGACGACCCGGAAAAGCGTCCCTTGGATTGAATTGCAACCAGGCTGTTGGCAGCGATCAACCCGTCTTGCCCAGATCCTTGATCAGACGATTCAGGTCTCCGCCGCGTGCATCGAGCATTGCGCCAATCTCGGTGCGCTCGGTCAACAGCAGGTTCACCCCTTCGATGAACATGTTGTAGAACTTGCCCTTGCCGGATTTGTCCGAAACCAGGAACGTCACCTCGAACGGAGACGACCCGCGCAGTTTCACCGAGGTTCTGACTTCGTACCCCGTTTTGATCTTGCGGGCATTGCGCACGGTGACCTCACCGCCGATGAACTCGCGGAACCGGCGGCCGTATTTGCGCGAGATATACCCCTCAAACGATTTGGTGAACTGACGCAGCTGTGCGGGAGACGCCGTGCGGGCATCCGCACCCAGCGCATAGCGCGCCATGATCGGTACATCGCCATATTGTACGAAAACCTTCTGGAAATCCCGCAACATGGCCTTTTCGGATTTGCCCGAGTCGATGATGCGGGTGATATCCGCCACCACGCTATCGACCAGTTGTTTGGCCCCGGCTTCCGTCAGCGCAAAAGCGGGCAGAGGCAATGCGGCAACTGTCAGCCCGGTCAGGGCAGAGGCCACAAATCGACGTCGGTTCAACAGGTTATTCGGCATAGGGGTCCTCATACGGGTCAAGATAGGGGTCCCTGACAGGGTCGGTCCCGATTGCAGCATAGGGATCGTCATACAGTCCCAGATAGGCGTCTTCGTCGTCTCGTGCCAGTTCAAAGCGACGGTTTTGCAGGTAGATCGTGCGCGCTTGCGCATAACTATCGGCACTTTCATAGAGAATCGAGTCAACCGTATCCGAGAACCGGCCCCGGTCGCCCATGCGGCGCACCACCTCGGCATAGACGCCCAGATTGTCTGCCGGGCGGGTCGGGGTGAAATTGATCGGGTTCGAGAACAAGTTGACCACGACGCCAACAGCATCGCGCGCGGTCGACGGACCGTAAAACGGCAATTCGACATAGGCGCCTTCGCCAAAGCCCCAGACATGCAGTGTTTCGCCGAAATCCGTGTCTACGGGCGGCAGGTTCAATTCGTCAGCAGGCGAAGACAGCCCGGCACCACCAACGGTCATGTTGATCACGAACCGCAGTAAGGCATTGCCCGATTGCTTGAGATTGCCCTGCAACAGATAGTCCACCGCCTGCCCAGGCAACGAGATGTTTTCGGCAAATGTGCTGAAACTTGTGACCATGGGGTCGGGCACGATCTTCACGTAACCCTTGGATGCAGGCCGGAACAAAAAGCGGTCGACGCCCAGGTTGAATTTGTGGATCGAACGATTGGTACCTTCGTAAGGATCAAAGACCTCACCCCGTGCTGCTTCGTCCTGAGGCTGCGAGGCGCAGGCGGTCAGGAGTGTCATCAGGGACAGGACAAGAAGGTATCTGATGGGGTTCCGGCTGAGCACTGTCCTTGCTTCTCCAAAAAACGGCCCTCGGGGGATCGGGGCATTCAATCAATACGTTTCGGTGCGATCCGGTCGCACAATCCGTTGTCACATAGACGTTTCACGGGCGGTTTGAAACTCTTAGCGTTTAACCCAGATGCAAGGGGCTGGTAAAGTGACACCAGATCAACACTTTCTGAACGCGATAAGATAGGTTCACTACGCAAACCTGGGCCAATTCGGCGCTTTCCCGCTTTTCGAAAGGGCCCATCCCGGTTAGCGTCCGCCCGAGTCGACTTAAGGGAAGGATCATCACATGAGCATCGCAGCAAAACTCGAAAGCCTGGGTGTCATACTGTCGGACGCACCGGCGCCTGCGGCCAATTACGTGCCTTTCGTGCGTGTTGGCAACATTGTCTACGTGTCAGGCCAGATCTCAAAGGCGGATGATCTGATCACCGGCAAATTGGGGGATGATCTGGATGTCGAGGCGGGTGCCGCTGCGGCCAAGGTGTGCGCCATCAATCTGCTGGCGCAGGTCAAAGCGGCTTGTGGTGGTGACATCGACAAGTTGGTGCGGGTGATCAAGCTGACCGGGTTCGTGAACTCGACCGCCGATTTCACAGCGCAGCCGCAAGTGATCAACGGGGCATCGGATTTTCTGGTCGAAGCGCTGGGCGACGCCGGTCGTCATTCGCGTTCTGCCGTCAGCGCGGCGTCGCTGCCATTTGGTGTTGCTGTCGAAATCGAAGGCATCTTCGAGGTTCAATAACGGCGCGTCGCGGGCATTGGGAGCACTGCTGGCGGTAAAGCCTCCGCGGTGCCGCCAATGTGACATTCAAGGTCACATTGGTCGCCCGCCTCCGCTTGAACCCGGCACCGGCCACCACAGATACTAGAGGTATCGCGGAGGGCGCATGGATCAGGCACAGATCGAAGTACAGGTTCTGAACTCTCTCAGCCAAATTCCGGCGGCAGAGTGGGACAGTTGTGCCTGCCCCGAAGCCGCCGAGGGTGGCCGCCCAATTGATCCCTTTACGACGCACCGGTTTCTGTCGGCGCTTGAAGACAGCGGCTCGGTCGGACCGGGGACCGGGTGGCAGCCGCAATATCTGACGGCTTATCAGGACGGTGCTCTGATTGCCGCCGCGCCGATGTATGCAAAGTCGCACAGCCAGGGTGAATACATATTCGACCACAGCTGGGCCCATGCCTATGAAAGCGCGGGCGGCAGGTACTACCCGAAACTTCAATTTGCCGTGCCGTTTACGCCTGCCACCGGGCGGCGGTTTCTGGTGCGCCCGGGCTATGAGGTCATCGGCCTGTCGGCTCTGGTTCAGGGGGCGGTACAATTGGCCGCCGACAATCGGGTTTCGTCGATCCACGCGACCTTCTGTACCGAGGAAGAGGCCCTCGCTGGTGAGCAGATGGGGCTGATGACCCGTTATTCACAGCAGTTTCACTGGCTGAACGACGGCTATGACGATTTCGACGGGTTTCTGGCGGCGCTGTCCTCGCGCAAGCGCAAGAACATCCGCAAAGAACGGGCGCAAGCATGTGATTTCGGCGGCGAGATTCGCACGCTGACAGGTCCCGAACTACGCCCAGAACATTGGGATGCGTTCTGGCGGTTCTATCAGGACACCGGCGCGCGCAAATGGGGTGCGCCGTATCTGACGCGGCAATTCTTTGATATCGCTCAGGAAGCCATGGCAGATGACATGGCCTTGGTGCTGGCTGAACGGAATGGGTATCCGATCGCAGGGGCGCTGAACTTCATTGGTCGCGATACGCTCTTTGGCCGCTATTGGGGCTGTGTCGAACATCATGCCTGCCTGCATTTCGAACTGTGCTATTATAGGGCGATCGACTTTGCCATCGCCCATGGCATGATCCGCGTCGAAGCTGGCGCGCAGGGCGAGCATAAGCTGGCCCGCGGCTACCTGCCCACGCGCACGCACAGCCTGCATTGGGTCGGCGACCCCGGATTTGCGGATGCGGTTGCCAAATTTCTGGACGCCGAAGCCCGCGCTGTAGGAGAAGAGATCGAGATTCTCACGGATTACGGTCCGTTTCGAAAATCGAACCCGGAGGAACAGCAATGACCGAACTTTTGTCGACCGAGACCCGAGGCCCACTGCTGGATCCGCTGTTCAGCAACGGATGGTCAATGGTCGAGGGCCGCGACGCCATCACCAAGACGTTCACATTCGACAATTTCGTCGAGGCGTTTGGCTGGATGACCAAAGCGGCCATCTGGGCGGAAAAGTGGAACCATCACCCGGAATGGTCAAACGTATACCGCACGGTCGAAGTCACGCTGACCACGCATGACGTGGGCGGTCTGTCGTCGCAGGATGCAAAACTGGCCCGCAAGATGGACAGCCTCGCTTAGCGCCTATCTCCGTTGGATCCCACGCCGCCTGCCAACGAGGCCTTCACGCCCAATTGTTCAAACTCGGCCGGGGTTACGGTCCCGTCGCTGACATTGATGTTGCCGGGGATTCTGGTTGTTCGGTTGCCAATGGACCGCACGGTGCGCGCGAAGGGATCAATGTCCAGACACCGCGTGTTGTAACAGGTCAACCCGCTGGTGTTGATCTGGATACGGGCCTGCCCGTCCGGGCCAGTCACCACCGGCGCCTGCGGGACGTCACACGCCGCAAGCGCTGCAATTGCGCCAAACGCCAACCATTTGTTCATGACATGCTCCTGATAAGGCGGAGGTCAGTCCAGCAAGCCGTTCCCGTCCGTGTCCGCCGATGTGAAATCACTTTCCATTTGGGCGTCATATTCTGCCCTTGAAATAAGGCTGTCGCCGTTTCGGTCAACATTCTGGAATTGCTTGATATCCAGAAACGGTTTCGCCTCGGCCTGACCTAATGTGCCGTTCTTGTCGTCGTCCATTTCCTGGAACGCATAATCGGAAAAGGCGTTGAATTCGTCTTTCGACAAAAAGCCATCGTTGTTGGTGTCGATGGCTTTCAGCTCGGCCTCGTTCAGTTCGGCCACGGTTTCGGCCTGAACGGCACTTGCCAATCCAAGAGTCGCAACGATCAGAAATAGGTGTCTCATCCGGTGTCTCCTCAGCATGCGTATCTTTGACCACCGGCACCACCGGCAATTGCGCCAGCTGCGGTCAATATATCCCGCCCCGAGCCGCCGCCGAACTGATTGCCGATCACGCCACCGATCAGGGCGCCCCCCAAAGTGCCGCTCAGGCAGGCGATTTCGTGCTGACGGGCGGCCTGTTGCTGTGGCGTCGGCGCCGGGCCGCATGCGGCCAACGCGCCGGCCGCACCGATTGTGAAAACAATGGCTTTGAGTTTCATCAGATGACCTCATGGTTGCGTTCTATGAGTATTCGCGCATCCAGCCGTTGTATCAAGTTAAATAGAACAAAGGCGGCCCCGAGGTGACCCGGGACCGTTTGGATCAGATCACGTCCAGCAGACCCTCGCCTGCCGAAATCTCACACGCACCGGGGCTTTCTTCGAGGTTCAGGGCCGTGACTTTGCCATCCTCAACCAGCATTGCATAGCGTTTCGAGCGGGCAATCAGGCCTGCGGGCGGGGCATCGAATTCCATTCCGATCGCCTTGGTGAATTCCGATGCCGGATCGGCCAGCATGGTCAGACCGGCTGCGGTGGCGCCGGTTGCTTCGCCCCATGCTCCCATGACAAACGGGTCATTGACGGACACGCAGATAATTTCGTCCACGCCCTTGGCGTCGAACTGCGCCTTGGTGCGCATAAAGCTGGGAACATGTGCCGAATGGCAGGTCGGGGTAAACGCGCCGGGTACGGCAAAGATCGCAACCTTGCGCCCTTTGGTCTTGTCTGAAATCCGCACTTCCTCAGGACCGTTGGCCCCCATTGTCAACAATGTGGCTTCGGGCAGGGTATCGCCGGATGAAATCATTTTATCGCTCCTGTCGTTTGGATTTGCAGATTGGCTGCTATCAGCAATATAGGTGAGCGTGTGGAAGTAACCACGGGAAATCGACGGGTGAAAACAACATGACTCATATCGTTGTGATCGGCTCCGGGCAGGCAGGGGCATCGCTGGTCGCGCGGCTACGCAAAGACGGGTTTCAGGGCGACATTACACTGATCGGGGCCGAGCCGCATTTGCCCTACCAGCGCCCGCCCCTATCCAAGGCCTATCTGCTGGGCGAGATGGAGTTGGAACGCCTGTTCCTGCGCCCCGAAAGCTTTTATGCCGAGAACAACATCACCCTGCGCCTGGGTCAGCGTGTCACGGCGATTGATCCGCAGGCCAAGACAGTGACTGTCGGGGATGAGGTCATTGCCTATGACGAACTGGCCCTGACCACCGGGTCCGATCCGCGCCGGCTGCCCGCCGCGATTGGCGGCGATCTGGACGGTGTGCATGTGGTGCGTGATCTGGCGCATATCGACGAGATGGAGCCTCGCGTTGCGAACGGCGCGCGTGCACTGATCGTGGGCGGTGGCTATATCGGGCTTGAGGCCGCCGCTGTCTGCGCCAAGCGCGGCGTCAAAGTCACGCTGGTCGAGATGGCAGATCGTATCCTGCAACGGGTCGCAGCACCCGAGACCAGTGATTATTTCCGCGCCCTGCACAGCGGCTACGGGGCCGATATCCGCGAAGGCGTAGGCTTGGACCGGCTTGTGGGCGCAGAGGGTAAGGTGACCGGTGCGATTCTGACAGACGGAACCGAATTGCCGGTCGATTTCGTCGTTGTGGGTGTGGGTATTGCACCTTCGACTCAACTGGCCGAGATGGCCGGGCTGGAACTCGACAATGGCATTAAAACCGATGCGCACGGCCGCACCTCGGACCCGTCGATCTGGGCGGCGGGCGATTGCGCCTCGTTCCCGCATGGCGATGGTCGCATCCGCTTGGAAAGCGTGCCCAATGCCATTGATCAGGCCGAGATCGTGGCCCAGAACATGCTGGGCGCGGCCAAAGACTACGTCGCGACGCCGTGGTTCTGGTCGGATCAGTATGACGTCAAATTGCAGATTGCAGGGCTGAACACCGGCTATGACCGCGTCGTGACCCGCCAGGGCGAGGGGCAGACGGTATCTTTCTGGTACTATAAAGGCGATCAGCTGATCGCCGTTGACGCGATGAATGACCCGCGCGCCTATATGGTTGGCAAGCGCCTGATCGACGCGGGTAAAACCGCTGATCCCGCCGTCGTGGCAGACGCTGATGCAGACCTGAAACCGTTGCTTCGCGCGTGAGGATCATCGCCGGAGAATTCCGGGGTCGGGCATTGGCCTCGGTCGGCAAGGGTGATGCGGGTGCGCATCTGCGCCCGACAACGGACCGGGTGCGCGAGAGCCTGTTCAACGTGCTTGGCCATCAGATCGATTTCGACGGTCTGCGTGTTCTGGACCTGTTTGCCGGCACCGGAGCGCTTGGGCTTGAAGCGCTGTCGCGCCGGGCGGCGCATGTGACCTTCGTGGATGACGGGCGCGCGGCACAGGGGCTGATCCGCAGGAATATTGACCTGACCGGCAGTGCGGACCGAACCGCTTTGATCCGCCGCGATGCCACCCGGTTGGGTGACAACCCGAATGAGCCCGCTGATCTGGTGTTTCTTGACCCGCCCTATGGCAAGGGTCTTGGGCAAAAGGCCCTGAGCGCGGCTATCCAAGGCGGCTGGCTGGCGGATGACGCCCTGATCGTCTGGGAAGAAAATGCCCCCATGGCCGCACCAGACGGGTTCGGTCTGCAGGATACGCGCAAATACGGCGACACGCATATCTCGCTGATGTGCCGCGTTGAGAGCTAACATGCACGATCTGGTCATTTTCGATTGCGACGGCGTTCTGGTTGATAGCGAGGTGATCTCAAACCAGGTTTTGGTTGATAGCCTTGCAGGATATGGCCTGAACCTGACGCTTGTCGAATGCATGTCTTTGTTTGTGGGCTGCACCATGACGGGTGTTCGCGACAAGGCGCGTTCAATGGGTGCAACTCTTCCCGACGATTGGACCGAACAGGTCTATACGCAAACCTATGCGGCTCTGCGCGCCGGTACACCCGTGATTGCGGGAATCCGCGAGTTGTTGGCCCTGCTGGATGCGCAGGGGATCCCATATTGCGTCGCCTCGAACGGACGGCCCGAAAAGATGCAAATCACTTTGGGTCAGAACGGTCTCTGGGACAGGTTCAAGGACGTGATGTTTTCGGCGCAGGTGCTGGGCACTGGCAAACCCGATCCAACCTTGTTTCTGACTGCTGCCCGGCACTTCAACGCGACGGCCCCGGTTGTCATTGAAGACAGCCACAGCGGCGTCACGGCGGCAATCCGCGCCAATATGCGCTGTTTGGCCTATGCGGCCCATGATGACGGGGCGCGGTTGGCGGAACTGGGGGCCGAGGTATTCTCAGATATGGCTGAGGTGCCAATGCTCTTGGGACTCTGATCGGAAAACATGGTAAGGTCCGGCCATGGACCGCGCCATCACACCTCCGCTCTGGGCCTTTTCAAAGGATACCGACACCGCAACCGGACCTCCGACCAAGCCGATGCGCGCGCCGGTGTTTATCCACGACGCGGTGATCCCGTGGCGGGACGAGACGCTTTTGCTAAAGCTGATGCGCGATCAGGCGAAAGATCACGAGGAATAGGTCGGGTGGTATTTGCCGCCGGGTGAGTGGGTGAAAATCTCGACCCCGTCCGCCGTTACACCCACGGAATGCTCGAACTGCGCCGACAGCGATTTGTCGCGCGTTACCGCTGTCCAGTCATCCGCCAGTGTCTTGGTTTCCGGACGCCCCAGATTGACCATTGGTTCGATGGTAAAGAACATGCCCTCTTCCAGAACGGCTCCGGTGCCCGGGCGTCCATAATGCAGAACGTTTGGCGGGGCGTGAAACACGCGACCCAACCCGTGACCGCAGAAATCGCGCACGACGCTCATCCGATGTGCCTCGACATAGGCCTGAATCGCGTGACCGATATCACCAAAGGTGTTGCCCGGCTTGACCATCTCAATGCCCTTGAACAGCGCATCATGAGTCACCTGGATCAATCTCTCAGCCTTGCGCGGCAGTTTGCCCGCAACATACATGCGCGAGGTATCCCCGAACCAGCCGTCAACGATGACAGTGACGTCGATATTCAGGATATCGCCATCCTTCAGCTTTTTGTCGCCGGGAATGCCGTGACACACAACGTGGTTCACACTGATGCAGCTGGCGTGCTGATAGCCTTTGTAGCCAATCGTGGCCGAGGTAGCGCCGGCCTCTTCGACCATCTGCGTGATCAGCCCATCGATCGCGCCGGTGGTCTGGCCGACAAAAACATGATCCGCAATGTCATCCAGAATCCGTGCCGCCAAGGCCCCTGCCGCGTGCATCCCGGCAAAGTCACCCTGTTCATAGATGCGGATACCGTCCTTTGTCAGGCGGCCACGATGCTCTTTCATCGACGCTAGGCTCCAATTGTTGCGCGCAGCCCTTTACTTACGCTGCTTGTGCAGAAAGTTCCAGAGGGTGCGGGGTCGCGGACCCTTTTGCAAATTTAGGTTTGCATTCAAGCGATTCAATTCAGTGTTCAGTCTTTGTCCTCAGCCCGTCGCTTGGCGCGACCTGAATTCCGCTTTCTAAAAGATTCGAATATAACCAAGCCAACCAAAAACAGATAAAATGCGGCTACTTCGAAAGAGCTAATCTTATCATCGTCTTGGTCATCACCAAAATAGTAAAGTAGCGCCGGGCCGCTCACGACCGACGCAAAAAATGCCAGTGAGAAGATGCTCTTAATTTCTTGCTCTCCGTTAAAGTCTGCGTTTCAATACGCCCTGCCGTCCACCGCTCGAAATTGAAGTGGATGGCAAAGCGATCTGTCAAAGTTTAATCAAGTTGTTTGCGTTTAGCGAGACTCCGCGCGGCGATATCTGAGTCCCATAAACTAACCGCTCAACCCCCTGCACCTGCGCCGCATCAAACGCCGCCGCATAGGCCGGGTCGATATCCCGGGCCAGTGTGAACCGGTCACAATCCGTGCGTTGCACCAGATAGAGCATGATTGCCCGGTGCCCCTCAGCCACCATCTTGGTCAATTCTCCCAGATGTTTGGTGCCGCGCGCGGTAACGCTGTCGGGAAATTCGGCCAGACCGGGCTGGCGGGAAAGAGTGACGCTTTTGACCTCGACATAGGCATCGGGTAGCCCCGGCTGGGTCAGCAGGAAATCGATGCGGCTGTTGTCACCATATTTGACCTCGGGGCGCACTGTTTCATAGGCGGACAGTTCGGGAATTTCGCCCGCCTCCAGCGCCGCCCGCAAGGCGCGGTTCGGAACCGAAGTATCGACGCCGGTGAAATGGCCGTTTTCATGGTCTACCAGCCGCCAGCCGTATTTCAGCTTTTTCTTGGGATCGTCGTTGGGCTCCAACCAGATTTTCTCGCCTGGTTCCGCCAGCCCCATCATCGAGCCGGGATTGGCGCAATGGGCGGTCACCTCGCGCCCGTCCTCTAACGTGCAGTCGGCCAGAAAGCGTTTGTAGCGGCGGATCAGGCGGGCGGAGACAAGGGGGGTTTCAAATCGCATGTCTCAGGGCCTATACCTGCGCCAGAGGTCGATCAAGAGGAAGAGCGCCATGCCCAATCCAACCGCTGCAATGCTGGTGATCGGAGACGAGATTCTGTCCGGTCGCACCCGCGACGCCAACATGCATTTTCTGGCGCAAGAACTGACCAAACATGGCATCGACCTGACCGAGGTGCGCATTGTCAGCGACGATGGCCCGGCGATTGAAGCGGCCGTCAAAGCGCTGTCGCAGTCCTTTGACCATGTCTTTACCAGCGGCGGCATAGGTCCTACGCATGATGATATCACCGCCGATTGCATTGCGCGTGCCTTTGGGGCGCATATCGACGTGCGTGATGATGCCCGCGCCCTGCTGCAGGCGCATTACGACAAATCGGGGCTTGAGCTGAACGAGGCGCGCCTGCGCATGGCGCGTATTCCGGACGGGGCCACCCTGATCGACAACCCGGTTTCGACCGCACCGGGATTTATCCTTGAAAATGTTCATGTGATGGCCGGGGTGCCCTTGGTGTTTCAGGCGATGGTGGCCAGCGTTTTGCCCTCACTGACCGGGGGCAGCCCGCTTTTGTCCCAGACGCTGCGTGTCGATCGGGGCGAAGGTGACATTGCAGCCACGCTGGCCGCTTTGGCAGACAGTTTCGACGATCTGTCCATCGGATGCTACCCGTTCCAGATCAACGGCGTTTTTGGCGCGAATGTGGTCATTCGTGGGACCCAAGGCGCCCGGATTGACGCCGCCGCGACACGCCTGGCCAAAGAGCTTGAGCTTTGAGCATTCATTGGCCGGATGTTGTAGACGGCACTTGGCCCGCCGCCGAATACCAAGTGTCTGGCCCTTTCAAGCTGCGCAACGGGCAAGGTGGCGGTTCGAGGGTTTCGGCGGCCAATCGGATCGGCGACGAAACCGATGAGGACATCGCGGCGGCAGAGGCGGCCATGAGGGATATGGGGCAAAAGCCTATCTTTTGCCTCTGGCCGGGTGACGAAGAACTGGATACCCGGCTGGCCGGGCAGGGATATGACATTCTAGATCCGGTGAATATCTACGTCTGCCCGGTTCGTGCTTTGACCAAAATCCCGGTTCCGCGGGTGACCGTGTTCTCGATCTGGGAGCCTTTGGCGATCATGCGCGAGATATGGGCGCAGGGCGGCATCGGACCGGCGCGATGGGCCGTGATGGCGCGGGCGAGGGGGCCCAAGACCGGCCTGCTGATGCGGCACAATGATCATCCTGTAGGAACGGCATTTGTTGCCATTCATAGTGGGGTCGCCATGGTCCACGCGGTCGAAGTCCTACCCGCCCATCGCCGCCATGGCATGGGGCAATGGGCAATGCGGGCCGCGGCCTTTTGGGCGCTGGACAACGGGGCGCAGACCCTTAGCCTGATCTGTACCAAGGCCAATGCCGGTGCCAACGGGCTTTACACCGCGCTGGGGATGGAGATCGTGGGAGAGTACCACTATCGTCACCGTGTTGAACAAGAGGGGCATCCGTGATCAAGACAAGCCAACCCACCGCGCTGAACCTGCCGATGGTGGACCCGCTGCCGCCCGAAACCCAGAAGTATTTCGACATCTGCATGGACAAGCTGGGCATGGTGCCCAATGTGCTGCAGGCCTATGCGTTCGACATCGACAAGCTGAATGCCTTTACCGCGATGTATAACGATCTGATGCTGGCCGATAGCGGCCTCTCCAAGTTGGAGCGCGAGATGATTGCGGTTGTGGTGTCCTCCATCAACAAGTGCTTTTACTGCCTTGTGGCCCATGGGGCTGCGGTGCGGCAGCTGTCTGGTGATCCGCAGCTGGGTGAAATGCTGGTGATGAATTACCGCGTCGCCCCCATCGATGCCCGACAGCGGGCCATGCTGGATTTTGCGGCCAAAATGACAACCGTCAGCAGCGAAGTTGAAGAGGGCGACCGCCAAGTCCTGCGCGATGCAGGCTTCAGTGATCGCGATATCTGGGACATCGCCAACGTGACCGGGTTTTTCAACATGTCCAACCGTGTGGCCAGTGCCACGGCCATGGTGCCGAACCCCGAATACCACGCACAGAACCGATGATCCGGGTCCTGATCCTGTTCATATCGTGTTTGGCCGCCCCGGTGGCCGCGCAGAACCTCAAGCTGCCGGCCAATGCGCGTCAGATCAGCGAACGGATCAGTGAGCTTGACAGCTATGAGATGCCGACAGCTGTATTTGCCGATGGTCACGTTCCCGCCAATACCATCGAGGGCCGGGTCGAGCGGACGACATGGCGTATGACCGCTGGGTCAAGCACGACCTTGCAGCTTTTGGCCCCCCTTCGCGATCAGCTTGAGGCCCAGGGCTATGAGATCGTATTTGAATGCGAAGCCAGCCTGTGCGGTGGTTTTGATTTTCGCTTTGGCACCGAGGTTGTGCCGACGCCTGATATGTACGTGGCCATTCACGACTATCGGTTTTTGTCCGCCACGCGCGATGATGAAGTTCTGAGCCTGCTGATCAGCCGCAACCCACCAGACGGGTATGTGCAGATGATCCGGGTGACCCCGGTGGGCGAACGCCCCGAGCCCCCCTTGGTGGTCGAAGATGTTGTCGATGGGCCCGGTGGGGTGCTGAACGATCTGGCGCAGAACGGGCATGTGATCCTGGACGACCTGCATTTTCGCACCGGCGAGGTGACACTGGGCGAGGGGCCGTTTGCGTCACTGGACATGATCGCAACCTATCTGACCGACAACCCCGGAACGCGTCTGGCGCTGGTGGGTCATACGGATGACACCGGTGCTCTGGAGGCCAATATCTCGGTCAGCAAACGCCGGGCCGAAGCGGTGCGGCAGCGCTTGATCGACGCGCATGGCGTGGATGCGGCGCGGGTTGAGGCGCAAGGGGCTGGCTATCTGGCCCCGATCACGTCGAATGCCACATCCGAAGGGCGTGATATCAATCGCCGGGTCGAGGCCGTGTTGCTGGTCAACTAGCCCCTAGCCAACCCACCACAGATAGAGCGGCAGCCCAACAGTGATGTTGAAGGGGAAAGACACGCCCAACGATAGGGTCAGGTAAATCCCGGCTTCGGCCTTGGGCAGCGCGATTTTCATGGCCGCCGGTACCGCGATATAAGACGCCGAGGCCGATAGCACCATGAACAGGAACAGGCTGCCCTGCTGCAATCCGATCAGGCTGCCGACACCCCAGGCCATGAATGCGCCGACCAGTGGCATGACAACGCCAAAAGCAAACAGCCCAAGTGTCAGCTTGTCGCGATTCTTAAGCAGGCTGCGCCCCGCCGAAAGACCCATATCCAGCAGGAATAGACACAGAATTCCAGTAAATGGGGTCACGATGAAGGGTGCGATCATCTGCATGCCCTCGCCGCCGGTGATCGCTCCGATCAGGAACGAACCGGTCAGCAGAACAATCGACCCATTGGCCAGAAGATCCCGCCATAACCCGTCATCCTTGACGCCATTTCCGCTGGTTTTGTGGGCCAGCCAAAGGGCCGACAGGATCGCGGGAACCTCCATCGCAGCCGCGACAGCCACCATGAACCCATCATGGCCAAGACCCACCAGATCAAGCAGGCTGGTCGCCGTCACAAAGGTCACGATCGAGATCGAGCCATAGTGCCCGGCCACAGCAGCCGCGTTCAGGGTATCCAGTCGGGTCATGACCCGCAAAAGGCCAAAGGCCACAAATGGAATGGCAAAGGACAGCGCCACACCACCCAGCAGGGTAAAGAACAGGTCCAGATGGATACCGTGTTCGGCCAGACTCGCGCCGCCCTTGAACCCGATGGCCAGCAACAGATACAGCGACATGAACTTGGCCGCGCCCGCGGGGATCGACAGATCGCTGCGCGCAAAGGCGGCCAGCAGGCCAAGCGCGAAAAACAGAATTGTTGGCACCAGCAGGTTGCTGGACAGTGTTTCGATCACTCCGGGCATCTTATGCTCCTATTCCCTCGTTGCGGGTTAGGTGCCTTGCAAAGTTTGTTTATCCAAATACTATCTTTCTAATTTTTAATTAGGTTAAAACTATGTAATGCGCCCGACCCTACGACAGCTTGAATATATCGTCACCGTCAGCCGCCTTGGCCGGTTCAGCCTTGCCGCCGAGGTTTTGAACGTCAGCCAGCCCAGCCTGTCCGCCCAGATCGCGACGGTCGAGGATGAATTGGGCATTCGCATTTTCGACCGCAACCGGGGTGGCGTGCAGATCACCGCCAGGGGCGAGGACTTTATCGCGCGCGCCCAGAAAATCCTGGCGGATGTGAAGGATCTGCGTCACGCCATGTCCAGCGATATGTCGGTCGGTGGGCGTTTGCGGCTGGGTGTTTTGCCCTCGATCGGGCCATATTTGCTGCCACAGGTGATCAAAGAGGTGCACAGGTTGCGACCTGGCTTGCGCGTCATCGTACGCGAGGAAAACACCCGCGATCTGGAGCAAGGACTGAAATCGGGGCGCTTCGACCTGATCCTGTCCACGCCCGAAGATCACCCGAACACGGTGCAGCACCGATTGTTTAACGAATCCCTCTGGGTTGCCGTTGCGGTTGACGATGTTCTGGCCAGTGATCTGCAAAGCGTGGCGGCAGAAGACTTGCAAAACAGACTGTTCCTGACGCTTGATCAAAGCCACCGCCTGTCCCGCATCGTCTATGCGTTGGCCGCGGAATGTGGCGGTGTGGTATCAGACGAATACGAAGGCACGACGCTGGATTCGATTGTCCTGATGGCGGCCTCGGGCGTCGGGGTTGCGGTATTGCCGGACCTTTATGCGCGGCGTCAGGGCATCTATCGCGACGAAGTGCGCCTGCGCCCGTTGGGCATTGCGAACGCGAACCGCGATATTGCGCTGTTGTCGCGCAGCGGTGAAAGGCCTTTGCCCGGACAAAACGTCCTGACCCAATCCTTGCGATCCGTTGCGCACAGTATGGGGGTAAGTGTCATCGATGCATAAAAAAAGCCCGCGCCTTTCAGCACGGGCCAGTTTGCTACCGCAGGGAGAATTCTACCAATCCATCGGTCCTCGTTCTGCAAAGGACTCGACAAGAAAATCAATGAAAGCGCGCACTTTGGGCTGTGTGAAACGGCCCGGCGGGTACACGGCAAAGACACCCTGAACTTCGTTCGGCAGGGAGGGCATGGCGTCCACGACCTGTCCCGATTTCAGCGCGTCGGCATAGAGATAGCTGGGCAGGTAAGCGATACCCAGACCCGAGATCGCCGCATTCAGCAGGGACTGCCCGTCATTCACACTCAGCCAACCGGCGGTGCGGACCTGACGTTTTTCACCCGAAGGCGCAGTCAGTTTCCAGACATTGCCCGAAGACTGGCTGGAATAATGCAGCAATTTGTGTTCGTTCAGATCGTCGATCTTCTGCGGACGCCCAAATTGTTCGATATAGCTGGGGGCCGCGACCATTCGTTTCACGGTTTCGGTCAGCTTGCGGGCGCGCAACGTGCTGTCCTCAAGCTCTCCGATGCGGACGGCAACGTCGAACCCTTCGGAAATCAGTTCGACATAGCGGTTGTTCAGAACCATGTTCACGGTGATGTCGGGATAGGCAGACAGAAAGTCCGACAGAACCGGCGACAGGTGATTGACGCCAAAATCCGTCGCCACACTGATCCGCAGCAGACCAGAGGGCGCAGATTGCATCGAGGTCACAAGCGCATCCGCTTCGCCCGCATCATTCAGAACGCGGCGCGCGCGGTCATAATAGGCCAGTCCAATCTCGGTCGGTGAAACCCGGCGCGTTGTCCGGTTCAGCAGCCGCGCACCTAATCGGGCCTCAAGGCTCGACACGTGCTTTGAGACGGCCGATTTGGAGATACCCATTTTCTTGGCCGCGTCAGTGAAACCACCCTGGTCCACCACGTTGGAAAAGGCCTCCATTTCGGTCAGTCGATCCATTCTCGTTCCCCAGGTCTCCTGTTCGTTGTCTCAATATTGCGATCAATCTGGGCAAGAACGGGGCAGACATGGGATAATATCAGGGTTTTGAATCGGATCGTTTGCGGATGGGAAACGCCGGGCGCAGGCTGCGGGGCCGGGGCAGACAGGCCTTATTTCATGGTTTTTCAGGTCCATCGCCCAATCGTGCTATGCTGAGAATGGCAATTTTGTGACCTGGGAGGTGAAAATGAAAACAATTCTCGCGACACTTGTATTTTGTCTGTCCGCCACAATCGCGGCGGCTGGCGGGCCGACTCCTTCGAATCCCGACGCCAAGGTGTATTTCGTGACTTTGTCGGATGGTGACATCGTGCAATCCCCGGTGACTGTGGTGTTCGGGCTCAGCGGTATGGGCGTTGCCCCATCGGGCACTGAAGCTGAGAATACCGGCCATCATCACCTTCTGATCGACCGGCCCCCTTTGGGTCAGGGCGAAGATGGCGCCGATGAGCTGGCTTATGGATTGCCCGCTGATGACAACCACCTGCATTTCGGCGGCGGCCAGACCGAGGTTACGCTTGATCTGGCGCCGGGTGAGCACACGTTGCAACTGGTTCTGGGCGATGCAGGGCACGTGCCGCATGCCACGCCAATTGTCTCCGATGTGATAACGATCACTGTCGAGTAGGTGCCTGCGTGCTCCGCGGTGCGGGCTCGACGAAGGACAACACAACAAGAACTGCCATCAGACTGCCGAGCGAAATGGCGACCACGGCCCATGTGACCTCATTCATATGGGCAATCGTGGCCAATATTGCGGAAAACGAAACAATCGCGAGCCGTCCGAGCGTTTTTGAAATCGCCATGGCTTTGATGCGCTGAGACTTGGGAGCAATGTCCATAAAATAAAGCGTGCGCGCCGTGCCCAGCCCGGTGACGGCAACGGTGGCTACGAACAGCGACGCGGCGTGAAGATGCACGGTGTGGTCCAGCCCGTTGTTGTGGATCACGATCAAAGCCAGCCCCGAGGCGGCGACCATCAACGCCCCGGCAATCATGACCGCGCGGTTGGAATAGGTGCTGAGCGCCCGCCACATCGGTGCCGACACCAGCAGGGCCGCCGCAGACGACACCACCAGCGCCGTCAGGCCGCTGGTTGATCCGTGATGGGATTCCGCAGCGATCAGCGCGTAAAACGGCAAGGACAGCCCGGCAAAGATGAAAGACAACCGGATGACGATGAATTTCCTGAACCAGGCCTGCTGCAACAAAGCGGATGTGTCCTGCCAGAAGGTCTGAAGCTTTTCGCGGAGCGTCATTGGCTGCGATTCGAGGGCTTGATCGGGTGCGCGCGCAGCCTCGTTCATGAGCATGATGAAAAGGGCCGACAGCACAAAGCAGACGGCACCGAACGCGACCACAACGCTATGCCGGGTAAGCGCAGGTGCCTCTTGCATCACATGATGCAGCACCAATGCCATCACAATGGTGCCGCCGCCGCCGATTGCCTTTTGCATATAGGTGACGCGCATCCTGTCATGTGAGGCGAGGTTGTCGCTGATGAAGTCGATGATCATCAGGCTTTTGATCTCTTCCAACACGCCGATCATGAAAATCCCGACGACAAAGGCCGCGATGACCATGGGTCTGGACCCGTAAAACACGGTGAGGACAACCAGCAGAAAGCACAGGGCTACCGCCAGATCCGTTCGTGCGATGATGGATTTCTTCCGGCTCATCTTTGCGATCCGGCCGGACAGAAACACATCCGACAGGGTGCCTGCCCCGTGGCGGATGGTGACCAGCAGACCTGCCAGGATTACGGGCAGGTCCATTGCCACGGCCAGAAAGGTCATCACGATAGACGGACTGGCCATGGACCAGGCCACAACGGCCAGCGCACCTTGCCCGGCCATGATCGGCACGGTGATCGGGTGCGGGTCTTTGCTGTCGCGCTCTGTCGGCTGCTCCATGCCATCGACTGGATGACATCTGACCGGAATGCGCAAGCTGTTCGGTTGCTAGAGCGTTGCCGCCAGCCGGGTGCCCTGATTGATGGCGCGTTTGGCATCCAACTCGGCCGCCACGTCTGCGCCACCGATGACATGCGGCGTGATTCCTCGCGCGATCAGCTCATCGGCCAGGCTGCGGTCCGAGACCTGCCCGGCGCACAACACGATTGTGTCGGCGGCAATCACCGTGGGGTCGGCGCGATCTTCGCCAAAGCTGACATGCAACCCGTCCGCGTCGATGTGTTCATAGTTCACACCGCCCACGAAGTTGACGTTTTTCATCTTCAGGGCTGCGCGGTGAATCCAGCCGGTGGTTTTGCCCAATCCCTTGCCATGTCGCTGCGCCTTTCTTTGCAGCAGAGTGACCTGACGCGCAGGTGCGGCCGGTTGCGGCCCTTCAGGTGCCAGGCCCGAGCGGTGATCCGCTGGGTCGGTTACACCCCACTCTTTCATCCACAACGGTAAATCGGTGGTCGGGCTGTGCCCTTCCTCAAGCAGAAACTCGGAAACATCGAACCCGATCCCGCCCGCGCCGATCACGGCGACCGATTTTCCAACCGGGGCCTTGCCCTGCAGAACGTCGACATAGCTGAGGACATTGTCCTGATCCTGGCCCGGAATCCCCGGATCGCGGGGGCTGACGCCGGTGGCAATCACCACCTCGTCAAAACCGGTCAGGTCATCGGCGCTGACCTCTTGGTTCAGTTTGACGGACACGCCCAGATCATCCATCATGGTGCGGTACCAGTCGACCAGCTCCCAGAACTCTTCCTTTCCCGGCACCTGTTTGGCCATGTTCAACTGACCGCCGATCTCAGACGCGCGATCAAAGAGCGTCACGTCATGGCCCCGCTGCGCGGCTGTCATAGCTGTGGATAAGCCCGCAGGACCGGCCCCGACGATGGCCACCTTTTTGGGTGTTTCGGCCTGACCGATCACCAGTTCCGTCTCATGGCAGGCGCGTGGGTTCACAAGGCATGAGGTCAGCTTGCCGCCAAATGTGTGATCCAGACAGGCCTGGTTGCAGGCGATGCAAGGCGCGATCTTTGCGGCCTCACCCGCAATGGCCTTATCGACGAAATCCGCATCCGCCAGCATGGGGCGCGCCATCGACACCATATCGGCGCAGCCCGTCGCCAGAACCTCTTCGGCCACTTCGGGCGTATTGATCCGGTTCGAGGTGATGACCGGAATGCCCACCTTGCCCATCAGCTTTTTCGTCACCCACGCGAACGCCGCGCGCGGAACGCTTGTGGCAATGGTCGGTATCCGTGCCTCATGCCAGCCGATGCCCGTATTGATAATCGTCGCCCCGGCCTTTTCGATCTCTTGCGCCAGTTGCACAACCTCGTCATGGGTCGAGCCGTTGGGCACCAGATCGATCATCGACAAGCGGTAGATAATGATGAAATTCGTACCGACCGCCTCGCGGGTTCGGCGCACCACCTCAATCGGCAGGCGCATCCGGTTCTCATAGGGCCCGCCCCAGCGGTCGGTGCGTTTATTCGTATGGGTCACCAGGAACTGGTTCAGGAAATACCCCTCGGACCCCATGATCTCGACTCCGTCATAGCCCGCCTTTTGGGCAAGAACCGCGGCATTCACGATATCGCTGATTTGCTTCTCGATCCCGTCTTCGTCCAGCTCATGCGGTGGGAAGGGCGAGATCGGGGATTTGACCGGGCTGGGTGCAACGCATTTCGGACCATAAGCATACCGCCCGGCATGCAGGATCTGCATCGCGATCTTGCCACCTGCCTCATGCACCCTCTGCGTTACGATGGAATGGTTGGCGACCTCTGTGTCATTGGTCATCATTGAGGCACCGGGCAGGACCGAGCCTTCGAGGTTCGGCCCAATCCCACCTGTCACCATCAGCGCCACGCTGCCGCGCGCCCGGTCGGCGTAGAACTCGGCCACGCGATTCCAGTCGCCGGTTTCTTCCAACCCGGTATGCATCGAGCCCATCAGCACGCGGTTTTTCAAGGTGGTAAAGCCCAGATCCAGCGGGGCCAGCATGTTTGGGTACGCAGTCATGGAACCTCTCCCTTAGGTGCCGTCAAAATCGACGCGCATGCGCCTGTTGTCACGCGAAACCTAACGTCACCCCCTTTGCGGCTGCGGCGCAGGTTGTTAGAGATCGGCTTAGCACTGAAAGAGGCCCGCGTATGACACCCGAAGACATCGCCAAACTGCCCTATCGCCCTTGCGTCGGGCTGATGCTGATGAATGCTGATGGCAAGATTTTCGTGGGCAAGCGCAACGACGGCCCCAAAGACGCCTGGCAAATGCCGCAGGGCGGTGTGGACAAGGGCGAAGATCCGCGCGACGCCGCACTGCGTGAGCTGTGGGAAGAAACCGGCGTCTCCACCGATCTGGTTGAGGTAGTGGCTGAAACCGAGGGCTGGCTGCCCTATGACCTGCCCCATGACATCGTGCCGAAAATCTGGAAAGGCCGGTATCGCGGGCAGGAACAGAAATGGTATCTGATGCGATTCTCTGGCACGGACGATCAGATCAATATCGACACAGACCACCCCGAGTTCTGTGAGTGGAAGTGGCAGGATCCGGCAAAGCTGATTGACGAGATCGTGCCCTTCAAACGGGACGTCTATGAGCGCGTTGTTGGAGCGTTTGACGCCTATCTGACGGGCACCTGACAGCAGGCCGAGGTAACAAAACTCACCGCGCCGCACGTTGCCGTGAGGGGGCATGGCCCGCCCGTGCCCCGCCGCATAGCTTGGTGCGCATGAAGGACACCCTGCCCGATCTGACCATGTTCCAACCCGCCGGACGCCGGTTCCACGGCACTGACCGGCGCGAGCCCCTGCGCGACGGTTTGTGGAGCAGTGGCGAATACGGCCCCGGTCAAACAGCGGGCCGGTTTTATCCTATCGCCTGCGTCGCTCTTGAGGTTACCCAGCGCTGCAACCTGGATTGCACCTTGTGCTATCTCTCGGACCGGGCCGAGATGACCTATGACCCGCCCCTGTCGGTTCTGTTCGCGCGGCTTGAGACGATTCACAGCCATTATGGGCCAGGTGTTTCGGTCCAGCTGACCGGGGGTGACCCGACCCTGCGCAAGGTCGAAGATCTTGAGGCGCTCTGCCGCGAAATCCGGCGCCTGGAGATGCGGTCTTGCCTGATGACCAATGGCATAAGGGCCAGCCGCGCCATGTTGACCCGTTTGGCCGCCGCTGGTCTGGATGATGTGGCCTTTCACGTCGATCTGACACAGGAACGCAAAGGGTTTGAAACCGAGGTTGAACTGAACACCGTCCGCAGCACCTATATCCGGCGCGCAAGGGGTCTGGGTCTGCGCATCCTGTTCAACACAACGGTATTCGAAGACAATTTTGCCGAGCTGCCCGACCTGGCCCGGTTTCTTCGCGATCAGCCCGAGGTCGCCTTTGTCTCGTTCCAGATGCAGGCCGATACCGGACGCGGTGTCCTGCGAGAACGACCCGACATGATCACGCAGGACAGCGTGATGCGTGCGGTCGAACAGGGGTATGAGACACCGCTTGATTTTGATGCCGCCTCGGTCGGGCATTCGCGGTGCAACCGCTATGCAAGTGTGTTTACCGCAGGCGGGCGCGCTGTTTCCGTGCTGTCAGACCGTGCATTGGTGCATCGCGTGATCGACGCCCTGGAAGGCGTGGATACGACAGAAGATGGCCATATGGAGATCCGCGACAGTGTCCGGCGCCTTGTTCTGCGCCATCCGGCGCTTGCGCTCAGGGCGGCTGCGTACCTGACCGGGCGTGCCTTGCGGCTGGGCACGGGGCTTTGGAAAGGCCCTGTGCGGCGGCAATCGGTATTCATTCACAACTTCATGGCCGCAGATGCCCTGGAAGAAGACCGCTGCGCCTCGTGCGTCTTCATGGTGGCCACCGCCAAGGGGCCGATGTCGATGTGTGCCCATAACGCGCAGCGCGACATGTTCCTGGCCCAAAAGGATGAGGTGGACACACCAAACGGGCAACGGTGGTGGAATTCAGCGGTGCGGACCCTTTCGGAAAAAGCGACACTGCCCGATCTGCAGCACCCGGAACAGGCCCCGCTCAAAAAGCTCAAAGGGCAATTGCGAGCGGAACGCCGGAACAGAAAGACTGCCTCATGAGAGCGATTTTGTTGATCCTGTTACTGCCGCTTCTGGCCGCCTGCGCCAGCGTCGAGCGTCTGGCCTTGCCGGCAGCTGCTCCTTTGCCTGAAACGGCCCTGACGCAAACAGCGCCACCACCGGGTGAGCGGGTTGACCATCGCGATTGGAGCGCATTCCTGTCCCGTTACGTGACCCAGGACGCGCAAGGTGTGAACCGGGTGGCGTATGGCCAGGTGTCACGGTCAGACCGGGCACGGCTGGACGGCTATCTGGCGGAATTGCAGACCGTGGCGCCAGACCGGCTGACCCGCGATCAGCAACTGGCCTATTGGATCAATCTCTATAATGCGCTGACGGTTGATCTGATCCTTGAAAACTATCCGGTCGCTTCAATCCGCGACATAAACGATGGGGCGTTTTCCTTTGGACCCTGGGATCGCCCATTTGCGCGGGTTTCCGGCCAGACACTAACGCTGAACGATATCGAACATCGGATCATCCGCCCGACGTTCAAAGAGCCGCGCATTCACTATGCCCTGAACTGCGCCGCTGTCGGTTGCCCCAACCTGATGGACCGGGCCTGGCAGGCGGACACGCTGGAACGTGATTTTGCCGCCGCCGAACGCGCTTATGTCAACGACCCACGCGGAGTGCGATATGACACGCGCGGGCGGCTGATCCTGTCGAAGATCTATATCTGGTTCCGCGAGGATTTCGGGGCGAATGAGAAAGCGGTGATCGCCTATCTCGAAACGGCTGCTGAGCCTGAGCTGCGGGCACGGCTGCAGGAAACCCCAAGGGTAAGCGCATATGAGTACGATTGGGCACTAAACGACGCTGCAGCGGGCTTTTAACGGCGCGGAACCAAGGCCGTCAGTCCGCCGCGCGATCGCCATCCCGTGGTCCGGTAATCGCGCGGCTCAGCGCTTACAGCAACCCTTCGGCGCGCAACAACTCCTGCATATTCGCCTCGGGGCGAGGCCCGATGTGACTGATCACCTCACGCGCACAGATGTTGCCGATCTTGGCGCAGGTCTCGTAGTCGCGGCCCGTTGCCATACCAAACAGGAACCCGGCGGCGAATTGATCGCCCGCGCCGGTGGCATCCACGGGCACCACTTTTTCAACCGGCACGTCAACGCGCTGACCGTCATGCAAAACCGTCACCCCGTCGCCTGACCGTGTACACACGACCAGAGGGCAAATCGCGGCGGTTTTCGCCAACGCGTCCTCAAGATCATCAGTTTCGAATAGCGATTTGATCTCGGCCTCATTGCCGATGACAAAATCCAGCTCGTTCTCGATCAGCAGCAGGAAATCGACCCGGTGCCGTTCCACGCAGAAAGGATCGGAAATCGCGATCCCCGCTTTGCCGCCGCCTTTGTGGCAGGCGCGTGCGGCTTCAAGAAATGCCGCCTTGCCCTTTTCCTTGTCGAACAGATAGCCCTCAAGGAACATGATCTGACTGCTGCCCGCGACCTCATCCGAGACATCCTGCGAGGACAGCTCCGAGGAAATCCCTAGATAGGTGTTCATCGATCGCTCGCCGTCGGGCGAGACAAAGATCATCGACCGCGACGTCGGCAGCTCGCCGCCCGGGACCGGAGGGTTCACGAAATCGACCCCGTCCTCGTTCATCGCATCCGCATAGAACCGGCCCAAAGCGTCATCATGCACGCGCCCGATAAAGGCCGCATCCAGACCCAGCGCGCCAGCGCCCGCGATGGTGTTGGCAACCGAGCCGCCCGGCGTCTGCACGCGGCCTTCCATCGAGGCATACAGCACCTCGCCGCGCTCTTGCTCGATCAGTTGCATGATGCCTTTTTCGATGCCCATCAGCTCCAGGAAACTGTCATCGGCCTGGGAAATCACATCGACAACCGCATTTCCGATGCCGGTCAGTTGGTAGGTCTTCATAGGGTCTTGTCCTCGAATTGACAGAGATCACGGATGATGCAGGTCGGGCATTGCGGCTTGCGCGCCTTGCAATGGTACCGGCCATGCAGGATCAGCCAGTGATGCGCATGGAGTTGGAAGTCGGCAGGGATATTGTCTTCGATGGCGCGTTCGACGGCGTCTACGTCCTTGCCGGGGCAAATACCAGTGCGGTTGCCGACGCGAAAGATATGCGTATCCACCGCTTGCGCCGGTTGCCGCCACCACATGTTCAGAACCACGTTGGCCGTCTTGCGCCCGACACCGGGCAGGGATTGCAGCGCGGCGCGGGAATTGGGAACCTCGCCGCCGTAGTCGTCGACCAGAATGCGGCTGAGCTTGATGACGTTCTTGGCCTTCTGGCGGAAGAGCCCAATGGTTTTGATATGTTCGATCAGCCCCTCTTCGCCCAGATCCAGCATCTTTTGCGGCGTATCGGCGATTTTGAACAATTCCCGTGTGGCCTTGTTAACGCCTGCATCGGTTGCCTGCGCCGAAAGCGCCACGGCGACGACCAGAGTGTAGACGTTCACATGCTCCAGCTCACCCTTGGGTTCGGGGTCTGCGTCCTGAAAACGCGTAAAGATCTCGCGGATCGTGTGGTAATCGAGTTGCTTTGCCATCCGCGCCTTAATGCCGCCCGAGGGCCTGCGATACAAGCCTAAAGCCAATGCGCATGTTCCGGGTCGCGGGCGCGTGACCGAAGCGCTATGGTTCTGTCAGAAATTGAGGTGAACCATGAACGTCCAAACCCCCGAAAGCGGATACCACTATAACGTCATGCGGCGTGCGATCGAGTTGATCGATCAAGGCGGCGAATCCCTCAGCCTGGATGAACTGGCCCGCCAGATGGACATGAGTCCCGCCCATTTCCAGCGCCTGTTTTCACGCTGGACCGGCGTGTCGCCCAAAAAGTATCAGCAATATCTGGCGCTGGGTCATGCCAAGGCGTTGCTACGTGAACGGTTCACCACGCTGGAAACCGCCCACAACGTCGGCCTGTCCGGCAGCGGCCGCCTGCACGATCTGTTCCTGAAATGGGAATCCATGAGCCCTGGCGAATACGCCCGCAAGGGGGATGGTCTCACGATATATTGGGGCTGGTTCGACTGCCCTTTTGGACCCGCGCTGGTGATGGGCACCGGCAAGGGCATCTGTGGCATGGCCTTTGGCGCGGAAACCGGTGAAAGCCATGCGATGCAGGACATGGTCTCACGCTGGCCCAAAGCCAATTTCGTCGAAGATACCGAAAGACTGCGCCTCTGGGTCGATGCGTCCTTCGGTGCTGATCGCTCGGAAACCCCGCTGCACCTGATCGGCTCACCTTTGCAGATCAAGGTCTGGGAGGCGCTCATGCACATCCCCTCGGGCCAGGTCACCACCTATTCAGAGATTGCGCAGCGGGTCGGCTCACCGCAGGCGGTGCGCGCCGTGGGTACCGCCGTGGGTCGTAACCCGGTCAGCTGGTTGATCCCATGTCACCGGGCGTTGCGTAAATCGGGCGGACTGGGTGGCTATCACTGGGGCCTGCCGGTCAAACGCGCCATGCTGGCCTATGAGGCCGCTCAGGCGGAAGCCTGAGGAACCAGAGCGAGGCACCGTCAGGTGCCTCACAACTGGATCACGTCAAAACGGGATTATTCGGCAGCCCAGCCGCCGACGGCTTTGACCTCAAGGAAATCCTCCAGCCCAAACACACCGCCCTCGCGCCCGTTGCCGGATTGCTTCATCCCCCCAAACGGAGAGCCCGCACTGCGCGACTGGCCGTTCATCTCGACCATGCCCGATCGCAGGTGCCGCGCCATTCGGTTGGCGCGGTCGCCGTCTTGTGTCTGGACATAGTTGGTCAGACCATAAGGCGTGTCATTGGCGATCTCGATCGCCTCGGCTTCGGTATCGAACGGGATCATGGTCAGCACCGGGCCAAAGATCTCTTCACGTGCGATGGTCATTTGGTTGTTGGCATCGGCAAAGACGGTCGGGCGCACATAGTACCCTTTGTTCAGACCTTCCGGACGGCCCGTACCACCCGCTACAAGGCGCGCGCCTTCGTCGATGCCCTTCTGGATCAGGTCTTGTATTTTGGTCCACTGCACCTCATTCACCACGGGGCCGATATGGCGGCCCTCTTCCGCAGCGTTGCCAACGGTGACCTTGCCCGCCACTTCCGCCGCCGTTTCCACCGCCTGATCATAGATCGGGCGCTGAACGAGCATCCGGCTGGGGGCGTTACAGCTTTGACCGGTGTTGTTCATCATATGCAGCACGCCGCGCTTTACGGCCTTTTCATCCGCATCCGCGAAGACGACATTCGCGCCTTTTCCACCCAGTTCCAGATGCACTTTCTTCAAAGTGTCCGCTGCATTCTTGGAAATCGCTGTGCCCGCGCGGGTCGATCCGGTGAAGCTGATCATATCCACGTCGTTATGAGCCGACAGCTGCGATCCCACGCCTGCGCCATCCCCGTTCAAAAGGTTGAACACACCCGCCGGGAACCCGGCTTCGTCCATCATCTCGGCAAAGATCATCGCGTTCAGCGGGCTCTGTTCCGAAGGTTTCAACACCATCGTGCACCCGGCAACGGCGGCCGCACCGACCTTGAGCGTGATCTGGTTCATCGGCCAGTTCCAAGGTGTGATCAGCGCGGTGACGCCAACCGCCTCATAGATGATCCGGTCATTAGGGGCATGCTCGCCCAAGGGGCGTTCGAACTGAAATGCTTTAGCCGCGCGCACGAAATTCTTCAGATGATAGATACCCGCTCCGGATTGCTGCGTGCGGGCCATATCGATCGGCGCGCCCATTTCCAGCGACATCGCCTGCGCCAGATCTTCGGAACGGTCCTTGTAGATATCGATCAGCTTTTCCACCAGCGCGATACGCTCTGACACAGGTGTGTCCATCCACCCGGGCAGCGCCGCTTTTGCTGCCGCAACCGCTGCGTCGGTGTCCGCTTGCGACCCCAAAGAGATCACGGCGCAGGGCTCTTCGGTCGATGGGTTGATGACCGCAAAGTCATTCGATTGCGCAGGCGCGACCCACTGGCCGTTGATATAGAAATCGCGTTTTTCGATCATGGCAGTTCCTCCTGATCCGGAATCAACCGACCGATTGGTCGGCTTTGCGGGCCACTCTGTCACCGGCAACACGTGCGGGCAAGTCGATTTTCTGTGGGTCAGAACCCTTCAAATCTGGCTAGGGTCGACATCGGTGGTTTAACCCGCGCGCAAACTGATTAAGTTTGCACCATTCGACTCGGACATTTCTCAGGAAAGGAGAAACAAAATGGGTTTGCGTATCAACGACACCGTCCCGAATTTCACCGCAGAAACGGATCAGGGCACCATTCAGTTTCATGACTGGATCGGCGACAGCTGGGCCATTTTGTTTTCCCACCCCAAAGATTTCACCCCTGTCTGCACCACCGAGTTTTCGGCTGTAGCACAGTTGAATGACGAATGGGCGGCGCGGAATACCAAGGTGATCGGCGTATCGGTTGACGGTGTCGAGGACCACAAGAAGTGGAAGAAAGACATCGAAGCCTACGGCAACGCCAATCCCGGCTTTCCGATCATTGCCGATGACGGGCTTGCTGTCTCGAAAGCCTTCGACATGCTTCCGGCCGAGGCCTACCTGCCCGATGGCCGCACCCCCGCCGACAGTGCCACAGTGCGGTCCGTCTTTATCATCGGGCCCGACAAGCAGCTGAAACTGTCGATGACCTATCCGATGACCGTGGGCCGCAACTTTGCCGAGATCCTGCGCGCGCTGGACGGGTTGCAGATGTCCGCCAAAGGCGTCGCAACACCTGCGAACTGGGTGCCGGGTGAGGATGTGATCATCCCGCCAGCGGTCTCAAACGAAGATGCCAAGGCGAAATTTGGTGAGTTCGAGACGATCTTCCCCTACCTGCGCAAGACCAAAGCGCCGTCTTGATCAACAAAAGGGCGGGGGTTCCGGCCCCCGTCAGCGCCGCTCAGTGAACAAATGCGGTTGCCGACCCCACAGGGACGGACAGATCCGGGCGCAGCATCTGAACCTCGAACGGTTTCAGAACCGGTAGAACGGTATCGCCATACCCGCTTGCACCGGCGTCAAGCTCGGGGAACAACGCGAACAGCTCTTGTTTCACCGTCATGCTCATCGCGTCCAGGGTGCAATCACCTGGAAAAAACGACTCGGACCACAACCCTTCGACATTCACCAGCTCATGTTGGTCGAACAGGATGTGAATATACTCCACCCCTTGGTTGGGCAGCGTTTGGTTGATTGTTTTGCCGTTGATCAGCGATTTGGCGGGGGCCAGCATGTTCCGGTGGCAATGAAGCAACTCCATCGCAGGCGAAGACACCACGACGCGATGTTGCGGCGACAGCAACAGATCCCGCGACGGCGTCCCCGGCCTAAGGCTGCCCGCGCTGATCCGGATCGGACAGTGTTTCGGTGTCTGCTGGAGATCGCTTTTGCTCAGCCGTCTTTTGCCGACCCAGCGCACCGGACGGCTGGAGCCATCTGCAACAACAACCGCGTCCCCGGCCCTGATCTCGTCAATCAGACGCTGACCCGAAGGTGTCAGAATGTAAGACCCGGCTGTGAAGCAGACAAAGCTGGGAAGGCTGTCATAGGCCACCGGCGGGGCCGGGTTTTGCACTGTCGCATTGCCCACCAGCTCATCCCCGACAGCGACATCGCCCGAGGTCACGACGATGTATTGCGTCCCGGAAAACTGTAAAAGCGTATAGGTAACCGGCGCGCCATCAACTGTGGCTGCATAGCCTTCGAAAATCTGGAAGTTCGCGGAATTGTTCAGATTGGGGATCGAGCTGGTATCAAACTGTTCACCGCTGTCGGGGTCTTGCAGGAAATTGTCGTTGTCAGTGACCACCACCTGATACCCTTGGGTGACCGTGACACTTGGATTACCGAACGGGTCGCCGTCAATTTCGTAGATGGTGATAAAGTCCACAGCGGAGCGAAGTCCCGGATTTCCTTAACTGTGAACTAACTCAACTTATAAGTGTTAAGAATTGGTTTACCTTGACGGTTTGAATCCTGACGGCAGTTAAGACAGCCTCTAAATTTGATATGATTTGCAAGCGTATACGTTTCGAGGCCTAAAATGAGTTCACTATCCGCACTTGGGCAGCGCATCGTCATTGTTGGCCCTTCAAATTCCGGCAAATCGACGCTTGCGGTTGCGATTGCCAAAAAGCTGTCGCTTCAAGCCGTGCATCTTGACCAATTGCGGCACTTGCCAAACACCAATTGGCTTGAGCGCCCGGACGAGGAATTCGCGAGGCTCCATGATGCTGCGATCTTGAAAGAACGTTGGGTGATGGAGGGAAACTATTCGCGCCTTTTACCTCAGCGCCTTGATCGCGCGTCGGGCATCATCCTGGTCACTTCGAATGTCTGGCTGCGTTACTATCGATATCTCAAGCGCACTTTGAACAACAACAGCGCGCGTGCGGGTCACCTGGAAGGTAGCCAAGACAAGCTTTCATGGAAGATGACAAGTTGGATTATCACGACCCGCAACAAAGCCGCTAGGTATGAGGACATAATTTGCAAAACTGGTAAGCCCTTTGTGAAATGTAATACATCAAAAGACTTACAGAATCTCTACCGCGAGTGGGATTTGCCGCTGCGTTGACAGTTGCAACATAAAAAAGGCCCCGGCAGATCACCGGGGCCTTGTTGTCGTATGAAAGCGCTGATTACTCCGCGTCTTCTTTCTTTTCTTTTTTCTCGGGCACGATCTCTTCGCCGGTTTCCTGATCGACGACTTTCATCGACAGGCGAACCTTGCCGCGATCGTCAAAGCCCAGCAGTTTGACCTTGACTTCCTGACCTTCCTTCAGAACATCCGAAGGGTGGTTCAGACGGCGGTTTTCGATCTGCGACACGTGCACCAGACCGTCGCGCTTGCCAAAGAAGTTCACGAAGGCGCCGAAGTCGACGATCTTCACGACCTTACCAGTGTAGATCTGACCCTCTTCCGGCTCGGCGACGATCGAGTGGATCATCTCATAGGCCTTCTTGATCGATTCACCATCGGGCGAGGCAATCTTGATCACGCCGTCGTCGTTGATGTCGACCTTGGCACCCGAAACCTCGACGATTTCGCGGATGACCTTACCGCCCGAGCCGATCACTTCGCGGATCTTGTCGGTGGGGATGTTCATGGTCTCGATGCGCGGGGCGTGAACCGAGAATTCGTTGGTCTCGGACAGGGCTTTGCCCATCTCACCCAGAATGTGCATCCGGCCGTCCTTGGCTTGCGCCAGGGCATTCTCCATGATCTCGGGTGTGATGCCCGCAACCTTGATGTCCATCTGCAGCGAGGTGATGCCGTTTTCGGTACCAGCCACTTTGAAGTCCATGTCGCCCAGGTGGTCTTCGTCACCCAGAATGTCCGACAGGATGGCATAGTCGCCGTCATCTTCCAGGATCAGACCCATGGCCACACCGGCAACCGGTGCTTTCAGCGGAACGCCCGCATCCATCATCGACAGCGAACCGCCGCAGACTGATGCCATCGAGCTGGAGCCGTTGGATTCAGTGATCTCCGACACGATGCGGATCGTGTAGGGGAAGTCGGTCGCCGCAGGCAGAACCGCCTGCAGGGCGCGCCATGCCAGCTTGCCGTGACCGATCTCACGACGGCCGGGGCCACCCACGCGGCCAACTTCACCAACCGAATACGGAGGGAAGTTGTAGTGCAGCAGGAAGTTCGATTTGAAGTTGCCATGCAGCGCGTCGATGAACTGCTCATCGTCACCGGTGCCCAGCGTGGTCACGGCCAGCGCCTGCGTTTCACCACGGGTGAACAGGGCAGACCCATGGGTCCGCGGCAGCATCGAGGTTTCTGCAACGATCGAACGGATGTCTGTGGTCGACCGACCGTCGATCCGCTTGCCGCCTTTGACCACGTCGCCGCGCAGGATGCCAGCTTCCAGCTTTTTCATTGCGGAACCGAGGTTGCCGTCTTCCAGCTGCTCTTCGGTCAGAGCTTCTTTGATCGCTTCGCGGGCAGCGGCTACAGCGGCGGTGCGCTCTTGCTTGTCGGTGATCGCAAAGGCGGCGCGCATCTGCTCTTCACCCGCAGCCTTAACGGCAGCGGACAGCTCGGAGTAATCCGGTGCCTGGAAGTCAAACGGCTCTTTCGCGGCTTCTTCGGCCAGCGAAATGATCAGGTCGATGACCGGCTGGATCTGCGCATGGGCAAAGTTCACCGCGCCCAGCATTTCCGCCTCGGACAGCTCATAGGCTTCCGATTCCACCATCATCACGGCGTCTTTGGTGCCGGCAACAACCAGATCCAGACGCTGTTCAGGGTTCAGGCGCAGATCCTGCATGTCGTCGACGGTCGGGTTCAGGACGTATTCGCCATCTTCAAACCCAACACGGGCACCGGCGATCGGGCCACGGAACGGCGCGCCGGAAATGGTCAGCGCAGCCGAGGCAGCAATCATTGCAACGATGTCGGGGTCGTTGACCAGATCGTGGGACAGCACGGTGCACATCACCAGAACTTCGTTTTTGAAGCCGTCAACGAATAGCGGGCGGATCGGACGGTCGATCAGACGCGCGGTCAGCGTCTCTTTCTCGGTCGGGCGCGCCTCGCGCTTGAAAAAGCCGCCCGGAACCTTACCGGCGGCATAGTATTTTTCCTGATAATGCACGGTCAGCGGGAAAAAGTCCTGACCGGGCTTTTGCGCCCGCGCAAAGGTCACGTTTGCCATGACGCTGGTTTCGCCCAGCGTGGCAATCACGCTGCCGTCGGCCTGACGGGCAACCTTGCCGGTTTCCAGTGTCAGCGTCTCTTCGCCCCACTGCATTGATTTCTTCGTTACATCAAACATATGCGTATCCTAGATCGGAGCACTCCCGCCCCTGCGGGTCTCCGGTTTGCATGGCGGCCCCATTGCCGCCGACCCCATTTTATCTTCCGTTCGAGTGCCGGGGTCAGGGCACAACGTCTCAGATAACCGCGCGCATACATGAGAATGAACCGGATTGAAAGGGTCATCGGCCCATGCCCATATTCGGGCGGATGGGGGTGGAACAATGGCGGGAAGGCAGCTTATTCGCGGGATTTGCGCAGCGCGCGGATATCTGTCGATGTCTTGTCATTGTCGGTGGTTGTCGGTGCTTCTGGCTGAACCGGCGCATCTACGAATTTGAGCAACGCCAAGGCTGAAGCCGACCAGATCCACGAATGCAGCCACAACAGCCCAGCCAATGCACCGATCCCTTTCATCAGCATTTCAAGGTCAAGCTCGGGCAGGGGTTGCCCAAGAATGATCATGAACACAGAAAGAAACAGCGGAATCATCGCAAAAAGAAAGGAATAGAACCCAAAATAGATCTGCAAAAATACGGACACGAAGAAAACGCAGAACAAAGGCAGGAAGCAGCGTCCAGCACCGTAGAAAAATCCGCGACTTGGTTCCCTGTGGCTTGCCTCGCGCGCAGCACTTGCCAACGGTACGGCCATAATGGCCTGAAAAACGGACACTGCGAGGATCACCAGAACCGTTTTATAGCCTAACCAAATCAGAGCGAACGCGAAGCGAGTGGATTCTGCTGCATCCTTAATGTCCAGCGGAGACACGTCGCCAACTTGCCAGAGCGCAAAAAGCTTGGACAAAAATGTGAGGGTCCAGTTCAGGCCTGAGTTGACCGCAAAGAAGAAAAGACCAAACAGAACGGCCTTTAAAAGCAGGATACCGATCTCGTAACGACGTAGATCGCCTTTGACCGCAAGTGCCATGCGAATGCCGAACAGGCTGATGAACGCAGCAGTGATCGGTTCGCTGACATAGATCGACAGGCCCAAGGTCGGAATGCTGGCCAGTGTCCAAACAAAAGTGGAGGCGACTGAGATTACCAAAACGGGAAAGATCATGCGCCCAAACACCGAGAGCGATAGAACAAGCGAACGAAAGAAAAGTGTCATGAAATCAATGCAAAACGTCTTATGGTTGTGCCTGTAGTAACATACCGTTTCATATGTGATGTCAATTCACCCGGACCATGATCCGCTGGATAAACCAAAGCCTCTGGCCCTACAATCGTGGGTCGAGAAGCCCTAGATTGATCATAGCGTTGGGGAGGTTGCGGATGAAAGCTTGGGTCTTTGGTTTTGCGATTGCGATCTTGACTGTGGGTCAGGCCGCTTTGGCGGGGATCAACACATTGGATTGGGCTGCGTTGCCCGACCCTGCAGCACAACAGTTTGACGACCCGTTTCGCGATCTGAACGCCGAGCAGTTTGACGATTTTCTATTTGTAATCCGCCTTCGAAACCGGCTGCAGCAGGACCTTGGTACCCCGGAGGAGCGACAAAAATGGCAGGACCTGCTGACCGCGACCGAAGAGGCGCTGGCCACGGACGGGATAGATATTGACTGGCTGCTGGATCAGCGCCAGCCGGTGACTGAACGTCGAAACAAGGCCCGCGCGCGCGGCAACCCTGCTTTGGATGGCCAAACTGTAACGATTGCCGGGTTTGCGATCCCGGCCCCGGCAGCGGCGGATGGTCAGGCCATCGCCTATCTGGTTCCGCAATTCGGCATGTGCAGTCATTTCCCTCCACCACCGCCGAACCAGATGATCCGGGTGCGGTTGACCGGCGACTGGCAGCCCGAGCGGTTTCACGAACCCGTTCTACTGACCGGTGTGCTGACCATCGACCCCACCGCGCATGAGATCGATCTGATCGACGGGCTGGTGCCCATGCGCGCCACGTTCCAACTGGAGAGCGCGCAGGTCGAACTGTTGGAGGACGGCGATGACCGCCTGGATTGGTCACTGGGTCTGTTCAACCATCTTGGCAGCGCAGGAACGCGCAAAACCGGGGGAAGTGCCGCCGGGAACTAGTAACTGCTTTGGGAGTGGTTTATTATCCCTGTGCTTATCTTCTACTGCGGGTCACTCTGCGCGACGATCCGTTGCCCAAGTTTTGCTGCAATCTTTTCCAGCGGGTCGGCTTGTGGGTGTGTTCCGAAGTGTTTTCCAATGAACGCCTTTGTCTTTGGTGTGACCGAGGCCTGCGTTGTGTAGACAAACAGGGACGCATGCTGAACACTGGACCGGTTCATTTCTTTCGCCATCTGACGGCGGCTTTGACCTTTGATGCGTTTCATTGTTCCCGCATCGCGTGTTGCCACAAACAACCGGGTTGGGCCGATAGGCATAGCTATTGCTGGATCAGGGTCTGCAAAAGCCGGAGACATCCAAGCAGGGCGATCAGAAGTCATCAGCGGGATACCTGTTTGTTCGAAGTCTATTACCTTCCAGTGCATGGAGTTGATGAACTCGCCGATACGTGGATTATCCATGAGTTTTGGAAGGAAACGAAATATCCGATCCACCTCGTGCGGTTCTAGATTGGCAAGGTAGTCATCCACATTGTCCGGCCCATCTTCTTCGCGGACTTTGTCGTATGCTTCTTTCAAGCCAGGGGTAATCTTTTCACTCGGTTCCCTGACCATAGACCGGAGTTGAGCAATCGCGGTTGGTGTTCGGATTTGCATGGACCAAATGAACCGAGACCATGCATTTCGGTTTCGGGTATTCCATTTGTTTTCAGGAAGCCATTTTTCCAGAATCTCCAAGGCAATGGCGGCTTCATCATCTACGAGTGACATAAAGTTTTTTTCCATCAATGGGTCTGGGACGCCATCTTGAATACGCATTGAATAAAGATGCGGTATGTATCCCGTTCCACTCGGTGAAACTGGCTTTCCTGCAAGCTTATTGCCATATGAGCGTTTGAAACAAAATAATTCACCATCATCTATCGCCCAGCGCCTGAGGTAGAACTTTGGAATGTAATGATGATCAACAGGGTCGATCATGAATAAGCCTTTGTAACTTAAAGAATTTATATGGAATGTAACCTGTGTGATACCCTTGTGAAATGCGACAGAGTAACTGTTGAAATCGCAGGTCCTGCACCATAACGATCAAGAAAAAACGCCCGCCGAATTGGCGGGCGTTTCGACCAGAAAACTCCGGCCTCAAGTCCGAGGCAAAAAAACCTTAGCGGCGGATGCCCAGCTTTTTGATCAGGTCCTGATAGCGCGCTTCTTCCTTGCCTTTCAGGTAGTCCAGCAGCTTACGGCGCTGGGCGACCATTTTCAGCAGACCGCGACGACCGTGGTTGTCTTTTTTGTGGGTCTTGAAGTGCTCGGTCAGGGTGTTGATGCGCGAGGTCAGGATGGCAACCTGGACTTCAGGCGAACCGGTGTCGCCGTCCTTGGTTGCGAATTCTTTCATGACGCGTGCTTTTTCAGCGGCAGTAATCGACATCGGGGTCTCCTTTGAAGGTTAGAGTGAATGGCGCAGGCCGGGATGTCGTCCAGCACAGGCCCATGGAGAAAACCGCACCGATTCCGATGCGGATGGGCGCGTATAGGCGCTTTCCGGGTAAATGGCAAAGGGATTCTGCGCGCTCAGGCCAGGGTGCCAAAGCGTGCCAATTCCGCCTCGGTGATCAGTTGGATATCTTCCACGGTAATCCCTTCGGCCCCGAACAAATGGGCCACGTCCTGATCGTTGAGCATTACACGGGTCATGCTGGGCTTTTCGACGTCGGTTTCGATCCTGATTTCGGGTGGGTCCTGATCTTCCCAAGTGATCAACAATTTATCCTCGCCGGGTTGAAAGCCCATGACGGTGACATCCTCTTGGTCACTGTTGCCATCGATGATGACACTGTCCGCCCCTTCACCACCGGTGACGATGTCGCCTGCGCCGGCGAAGATGCTGTCATCACCTGCGCCGCCATTCAGAAAATCTGACGCCGCCGGATCATCCCCTTCGGTGCCGATGATCACGTCATCGCCATCCCCGCCGAACAGAGTGTCTTGCCCGGCGCCACCCGTAACCGTGTCATGGCCATAACCGGCCTGGATCACGTCATTCCCGTTGCCACCGGACAGAGTGTCGTCCCCTTCTCCTCCGGTCAGTTCGTCATTGCCGTCGCCTCCGTTCAGGATGTCATCGCCGCCATGCCCGAACAGCTCGTCATCGCCATCCCCGCCCAACAGCGTGTCTTCCCCGGCTTCGCCATGCAGGATGTCGGCGCCCCCGGCCCCCTCGATCGCGTCGTCACCGTCGCCGCCGCGCAGATGATCCGGATCGTCGCTGCCGACCAGAATGTCATCGCCATACAGCGGATCGCCGGTGTCCTGGGGTTCGCTGCCTGCCTCCGGGTTTTCTTTGCCCTCATCGGATTCTGGCGGGGCATCTTCCGGCGGGTGTTCCTCGGCCGTTGCTTCAAGGTCGCCGATATCCAGAAAGGCTCCCTCATCAATCTTGTCTTCCGGCAAATCCTCGGGCTCGTTCTCGGTGTTCGCGTCAGCAGACAGCACGTCACCCACTGCATAAGCTGCGGTACCGACGGCGGCCAGACCCAGCAATCCGATCAGAAACATGGGAACCCTCCGTGAACGCATTGCCCCGGGGAAAATGTTCCATACTGTCAGGCGGTTGGTCAAAACCAACCTGAGCTTGTGGTTAACCTTTCGTCACCACGGTTCTGGCTGCTGGGTATATGCGATGTACAGGGGGTGCTTTGGATGGCCCGCCTTGCTGAGACCCAGATGAAACAGATCTTGGCCCGTGCCGCGCAACAGATTTTCCACTGCCGGGCCACGCTCCAGATGTGCGCCGTGGGTGCCCCAGGCCGCGATGATCTGATCGGCCCAGGCCGCGCCCTCAAGAATGGCTTGGTCGTTCTCTGGCCCCACCGGATCGGCGGCTGCGCGCATTTTGCGTGGGTCCGTGTCGCGCCAGGCAAAGATGTTGGTCACCTGAAAGGCCCCGAACCCCAGCGCCCGCGCGCGGCGTTCACACCGTTCCACGGTCGGGTCGTTCTGTACCTCGGTCGCGGTCGAGGGGTTCAGCATCACAAACAGCGCTTTGCGCCCCTTGGGATCCCACACACGGGTCAGGCTATAGCGATAGTTTTCGCAATCGGAATAGACAGCGGTCGAGGGCGCGTCGCCCTTGGTATGCGTTCGGGTGATCATCCGCCGGGTTTGGCCGGTTTCCACCGGATTCACAAGAGGGAGGGCGCCGAGCGGCAGATGTGCTAGGCTGCTGGCATTTGATCGAACTCTTTGGGGGCAGAATGACCAATTTTGAAACACTAGACCCGTCTGATTGGGAAGAGACCCGCAGGCTGGCTCATGAAATGTTGGACATGGCACTGGATCACACGCGGGATGTGCGCGACCGGCCGATCTGGCAGGATATGCCAACCGACATTCGCAATGGGTTTGAAACCCCCGCGCCTCAGCAGGGAATGCCGCTGGGCGACCTTCTGGATGACGTGAGCGCGCGGGTCATGGAATACCCGATGGGCAATATCCATCCCCGGTTCTGGGGCTGGTATATGGGGGCCAGCAACTTTACTGGCGCCATCGCGGATTTTCTTGCGGCCGTTCAGGGCTCGAACCTGGGTGGAGGCAATCATGCGGCGGCTTTGATCGACCGGCAGGTCGTTGACTGGCTGCGCGAAATGATCGGCCTGCCGCAGGGGTCAAGCGGGACGCTGGTCAGCGGTGGCAGCGTGGCAAACATGATCGGCCTGACCGTGGCGCGCAATGTGCAATCGGGGATCGATATGCGCAAACTGGGTGTTGCAGCGATGGATCGCCCCATGCGCTACTATGGTTCGGATCAGATGCACAGCTGCCATCAGAAATCGCTTGAGACGCTCGGATTGGGGGATCAGGCCCTGCGTCGGGTTCCAACCGGTGAAGACCAGAGGATGGATCTGGAGCAGTTGCGTCAGATGGTGCAGCAGGACCGCGCGGACGGTCTGAATCCGGCTTGCGTCATTGCCACCGCAGGAACCGTGAATACCGGCGCCATCGACGATCTAAACGCGATTGCGGATTTTTGTCAGCGTGAGGGCCTCTGGTTTCACGTCGATGGCTGTATCGGCGCGCTTATTGCGATTGCGCCCGCGAATGGCTGGCGTGTGTCCGGGATCGAGAGGGCGGATTCTGTCGCGCTGGACCCGCATAAATGGCTGCACGCCCCGTTCGAAGTTGGCTGTGCACTGGTACGGGATCACGACGCGCATCACGCATCCTTCACATTGACGCCCGAGTATCTGGAACCGCAAAAACGGGGCGTTGCAGGGGCGGCGTTCCTGCACGATTACGGATTCCAGACATCGCGCGGGTTTCGGGCGTTGAAGGTCTGGATGTCATTGCGTGAAAATGGCGTGCAGAAATTCGGTCGGCTGATCGATCAGGATATCGAAAAGGCGCAATATCTGACATCGTTGATCGAGGCGGAAAAGACCCTCAGCCTGATGTTCCCCACCAATATCAACATCGTTTGTTTCCGGTTCGATCCGGGCGGGCTGGCCCCGGACAAGCTGCGCGCCCTCAACTCTGAGATAATGCTATGCCTGCAAGAAGAAGGCACGGCGGTTCTTTCAGATACATCCGTTCGCGGCGAACATTGCCTGCGGGTGGCGATCAACAATCATCGTACCCAGGCGCAAGATCTGGAGCTTTTGGTGTCCGAGGTTCTACGGCTGGGTCATCAGCTGCAGTCTGCCGTTTAATTCGGATCGCCCTGTACAAATACCCGGCTTGGATGCAATTCGCCGGATTTGTAGACACCCACGGCCACGGCCTTGCCATCGAGCGAGGCCCAGGCTTCGTCGCCGTATTCCACGTCCGAGGCCAAAACCATACCCGGATTTCCGTTGCGCAGGCGGGTGGCGCCCTCGGGGGTGCATTTCAGTTCGGGCAGGTCGGACAGGCCGGTTTCCAGCGGGTGCAGATAGCCGTCCAGCGCGGTGGTCTTGGCCATTTCGTCGATCTGTTCGATGGTCAGTCCATCTTCGGCCTCGAACGGGCCGGACCAGATGCGGCGCAGTTCCTTGACATGGCCGTGACAGCCCAAAGCGGCCCCGAGATCTCGGGCGATGGAACGAACATAACCCCCTTTGCCGCAAGTCATCTCCAGCACCACGTGATCTTCGTCGGGGCGGTCGACGAGGATCAGTTCTTCGACCCACAGAGGCCGCGCGGTCAGTTCCACATCCTCGCCATCGCGGGCCAGTTTATAGGCGCGCTGACCGTCGATCTTCACCGCCGAGAATTTCGGCGGGACCTGCATGATGTCGCCCAAAAACGGCACCAGCGCCTGTTTGATTTCATCATCCGACGGGCGCGCGTCGCTGGACGCGGTCACCTCGCCCTCGGCGTCGTCAGTGTTGGTAGCTTGACCCAAACGAACGGTGAACGTGTAGGCTTTCAACGCATCAGTGATGTAAGGAACCGTCTTGGTCGCCTCGCCCAAGGCCACGGCCAGAACGCCGGTCGCCTCGGGATCCAGCGTGCCCGCGTGACCCGCCTTTTTGGCATCCATCGCCCAACGCACCTTGTTGACCACGGATGTCGAGGTCATGCCCGCAGGCTTGTCCACCACCAGCCAACCGGAAATGTCGCGGCCCTTACGTTTTCGTCCCATATTGCACCCAGAGTCCTGCCAAGGCGCGCGACCTAGCGGATGATCGGGACGCTGTCAATTTTCCGGAGTGTTTTCGACCACACCCACGATGGGGCCCAGCGAAAAGCCTGCATCGGAACGGTTCGTAGCCCGGTCATACATCCGAGAGATATTGCCGTCGAAGAACAGCGCATTGGGCGTTTTCAGCACGTCGCGAAACAGGCTGCCGAATTCGTGAAACGTGACGTAATCCTCTGATATCGCAAAGACCACGCGCGTTCCGTCGTCGCTGGTGCCGACGCCGTTGCGAATATAGCGCGACGTTGAATCGGGCAGAAAACGAGGGTGCAGCGCGCCGTCGATCACCAGCATCGGGCCGGATTGGCTGGCAAAGCGGCATTCGGGGGCCTGATCGACAAAATCCAGGGTCTCGAACACATCGGCGCGGCTCTCACGGATGCAGAACACACCATTGGGCAGAAGACCAAAATTTCCGGGCCCGGGGTTTGCGATCACGCGCATCTGCTCGTGCCCGTCTTCGACATAGTGCCCGACCGGGGAGCGGTCATCGTGATACATGCCCGCATTCATCGCGAAGGCCAGACGTTTGCCTTCCGCAGACAGCGCCTCGTTCACCGAAGAAAAATGGCCAAGAACCGTGCCCTCCGCGTCGTTCAGAAACAGACGCAACTCTTGGTTTGCAGCGTCTGCTGTACACACGGTGTAGCGGTTGTTGTCGTGCGTTATCTTTTCACAGGTCACCGCAGCGGCCTGCGCGGCCCACAGGAGCGCGCCTGTCGTGACGGCTGCCCGGATCACTCGTCCAGATCGCGGCGCACCGCGTCCTGTTCGAACATGCGGCGGGTGTCGTCCAGACGATCGAACGTGTCATCCAGCCGAAACCGCAGATCGGGCGAGAATTTCAGGCCGACCTTCTTGCCAACCATGCGCCGCAGCTCGCCCCTGTTGCGGGCCAGCAACGCGATCACGTCCTCCTGCCCCTTGCCGCCCAAAGGCAGCACATAGGCGGTGGCGATTTTCAGATCGGGCGAGGTGCGCACCTCTCCTACGGTGATCGACATTCGGTTCAGATCGGGGTCGTGGACATCTCCGCGCGCCAGAACCTCGGACAGGGTGCGGCGGATCAGTTCGCCGACACGCAGTTGCCGTTGGGACGGGCCGGGGCCGTCGTGGAATTTGTTCTTTGCCATGTCTTCGATCTAAGCCCAAATCCCACCTTTGCCAAGCGGGCGCGAACCGGGTAGGAGGCTTTGAGCAGTTTGCAGCAAGGGAACACCGCCATGACCCATATTACGGGGATCGTCATCACAGGGGCTTCGGGCCGTATGGGGCAGATGCTGATCAAGACCGTGTCGGATAGCGATCAGGCCCGTCTGGTCGGCGTGGTCGAGCGTGCGGGCCATGACTGGATCGGTCAGGATGTAGGTCAGGCTATGGGCGGGTCAGCGCTGGGCGTCACCGTGACGGATGACCCGCTGGAGGCGTTTGCGCAGGCGCAAGCGGTGATCGACTTCACCGCGCCCGAGGCAACGCTGGAATTTGCTGCATTGGCCGCGCAGGCCCGTTGCGTGCATGTAATCGGCACCACCGGCATGAGCGATGAGCAGATCGCGGCGCTGGAACCGACCGCGCGCCATGCGGTGATCGTGCGCGCGGGCAACATGAGCCTTGGCGTCAACCTGCTGGTTCAACTGACCAAAAAGGTTGCCGCCGCGCTAGATGAGGATTTCGATATCGAGGTGATCGAAGGCCATCACCACCACAAGGTCGACGCGCCCTCGGGCACGGCGCTGATGCTGGGTGAAGCCGCCGCCGAAGGGCGCGGTGTCAGTCTGGCGGATGTGTCCGACCGGGGCCGCGACGGCATTACCGGCGCCCGCCAACGAGGCCATATCGGGTTTCACGCGGTGCGGGGCGGAGACATCGTCGGAGAGCATGACGTCCTGTTCGCCGCCCCCGGCGAGCGCATCGTCCTTCGCCATCTGGCCACCGACCGCGCCATCTTTGCGCGCGGCGCGCTCAAGGCAGCGCTCTGGGGGCAGGGCAAGGCGCCCGGTCAGTATGACATGGTGGATGTACTGGGGCTGTAATCCGCTTTAGCGAAACGCGGCCAGTCCCGGCGGTTCCGTGCCGTCTTGTTGAACCTGCGCGAAAAGGGCGCCTAGCCGTTGGTTCCATGCGGGGAACTGGCCAGTGCGTGCATAAGTCAGGCGTTCGGCCCCTATTGAGATGCCCAGAGGCGCGGCATCGCCGCCGATGATGATCTCGCCAATTTCGGTCCAATTAGCGGATGGGGGATAGGCGGTCGGCGCGGGTTCGTCCACATCGCCGACGCGGTAATAGACACCCATTGTCACCAGATAGTCCTGGCCAAACGGGTCAGGAAAGAAATAGCCCGAGGCATCGCGGGCGGCCAGCGCCTCGGCCTGATCGCGCAGCAGGACCTTCTGAGCAAACGGCATATCCAGATCATCCAGAACAGGGCGCATGTCTTCGGCCTGCGGGACGCTGACAAAGGCAATGCGGGATGGGTCCAGCCCGAAGTCACCGGTCAGGATGCGCAGCATCAACGCGGTTGTGTCCCGGCCCGAGATATCTGCGCCGGGGTGGCACCCAACCTCGTGAAACAGGGGCAGGACGTCCGGACGGGCTTTTTCATCCACATCGTCGACGCGGGCCAGGGGTTGGATGATGAACGCATTCGCCGGCAGGACGTCCTGATCGAAATCGTGCCTCAGCCCGCCATTGTAGTCGGTGTTTCCCGTGACAATCGGTAACGGGCCCGATTGAGCAAAGCCCATGCCCGCAAACGCCGCCTGAAGGCCAGCGATGGTTTTTGCGAACTCAGCCTCAAAAGCGTTGTTTTCACCTGTCGCGCCGGTTGCCAAACGGGGTGCGACAGTGCTGAGCGCCGCTGCCGTTCCCAACTGAACCACTTTGCGTCTGTTCAATGCCATCTGCGCCTCCCTGATGCTCGCATAAGCAGAGTATCGCAGATGTTTGGGCGGACGGTTAAGGAATTCTGAAAATACTTTAGAGGTCCTTGATTTTATCCGCTCGCAGCGGGCATGCGAGGTAGACGCCGAACTCTTGCCCGATATCGGCGCTGACCCGCGCGTGGACCGCGCCTTGACGATCCAGAAAGCGCTGGTTGTCCTCGACCGGGAAAATCCCCTCATGCCAGATGCCGGGATGGATATAGAGGCCGCGTGACCCGTCGCACCAGAACGCCACCACCTTGTCAGGCGTCAGATTGTCGCCCGGCAGGGCGGCGGGGACGATGAAAGGTCTATTGTCCAGCGGCCAGAACATCTGCCCGCCATCCGGGTGATAGTTCATGTGCCACAGCAGGACCTGATCGCGGGGGGCCGTTTGCCGTGTGGTCTGTGCCTGCTGCGGATCGGCGGACCAGCCCAGAACGTAATGGCCTTTGACCGCCTCGTTTTCACCATAGAGCACATCGCCCTTCCAGTCGGCGCGGAACGTGCCCTCGACCCAGCCGCCTTCGTCGCCGGTGCCTTCGTCGATGGGCCGCCAACCTTGCTGCGGCCAGCGGGTGATTTCGATCTCGAACCCTTCGGGGTCATCGACCAGACAGCCGTAGCCCTTGACCGAGGCGTCGGTGGCGCGGATCAGCGGGACCTCATGCCACGGCAGCGACGGTTTTGTGCTGGCTTCAAAGATGTACTCGGGTGCGTTCACGACGCACCCATATGCTTGTCGACCATATGCTGCACCATGGGCGCAAAATGGGCGAAATCGGGGGTTTCCATACCGATCCGTTTGCCTGCCTCATCCAGATAGCGGACCTGAATGATCTCTTTCAGGTTCGGGTTGGCTTCGAATTCGGCGATTTCGTCGGCACTCATCGGACCGCCCTGCAATTCCAGAGAATGGACCGAGGCCTCTGACAAGCGGTTGAAATAGTCGGGCTTGGTTGCGCAGAGATAGCGTTTTGCTGCGACGTGATACCGACAGCAATCGGTGATGATCGAGGGGAAAAATTGCTCCAGCACTGCGGCGCCTGCATCCTCGTGATGGCGATCTTCGGTGTCATCGGGGTGATAGCTGCCGAATTCCGAGGTGAAATGCCCGATATCATGCAGCAACGCGCCCACGATGATCTCTTCGGGCATGCTATTCTGTTCGGCAATTGTTGCGCCCTGCAGCATGTGTTCGGCTATGGTGACGGGTTCGCCCAGATATTCCTCGCTGCCGCGACGGGCAAAAATATCAGCGATGAAAGCGACGATATTGTCTTGGTTGAGGGTCGAAAAGTCAGGTTTCATTCTGCGGCCTCCGGTTGTGTCATGTTCAGTGCGGCCAGCGTAGACAGCAAACCGTCCTTATCGGCATAGCATCCCTGCAACCAACGCGAGCCCGCGCCGGAATAGCCAAGCCGCGCGTGCAGCACGCGGGTATTGTCGACGATAAAGCTCTCGCCCGGCTCCAGTTTGAAGGAAACACCCATGGCCGGATCGTCGATGATGTCGCCAAGCTGACGATAGGCGGCATAAAACGCCGCCATCTTGTCGAAGGGCACGTCCACGAACGGCGCGGACGAGCGGTTGTTGAACCGGATGCCGATCAACTCGCCATCCGGCGACAGCTCGATCATCGGCCGGCGCGCGCGCAGGCAAACCCCGTCCGAACCTTTGTATTCGAACCGGGCGGGGTAACCGGCCAGCAGGGCAAAGCCGTCGGGGTTTTGCTCGCGCAGCTTTTCGGCCGCTCGGAACCCGTCGACAACGATCGAATCGCCGCCTTCGGCGCTGTTTTCCAGGCAATAGAGGATTTGCAGCGTCGGCACCGGATCGCGATAGGGGTTATCGGTGTGCGCCTGCAAGCCCAGCCCGGTATAGGCGAGGTTGCTGGGGTTCACTTCGGTACGCACCTCGAAATAGGGGCCGTAGTTGGTTTCGCGCACAAAGCCGAACAGATCGGCGACTTGCAGCAGCGATTCTGGCTTGGTTGGGCCGCCGGTCAGTTTGGCAAAACCAAACTCGGCAATCGCCGCCAGCCAGTCGCGTTTCGTCGCCGGGTTGGCATGTACCGCGGCCCAGTCACCGCTGGGCGCGGTCAGGCCGCTGTCCCAGGTGGTGATGCCAGCGGCGATGCGCCCGGCTTCTTCGCCCAGATCCCGGTCATAGCTGTGGGCCGCCAGCCAATCGCCCGGAAAGGTGACGGTTTTGCCTTCGGGTTGGAAAGTGACTTGCAGATCACCCTGCACAAGTGCGGCATCGCTGACCGATAGGTCCGCGGGAATATCACCGATGGTGATCAGCCGCTGACCATTGCCTGGTGCGCGGGTTTCGGGGTCAAGCGCATTGTCGCGCAACCAGATGGCGTGAAAGCGCGAGGTCGTTCTGTCCGCAAACTCAACGGTCACGACGGACGCGTTGTGGGTGGTGTTGCGCAGCATGGGGTCTCTCCTGTCTGGCGCGGGCTTTGCTTGAGGGAATACGCGCTTCATGGCATTACGACAATTAATCCTTCTTTCTGCTGAGGCATGGAATAACTAATGGCTAAGAAAAAGGTCGGATTGCCACCGCTGGATTGGCTGCGCGTGTTCGAGGCTGCAGGGCGCCTGGGTGGATTCTCAGCCGCGGCGCGCGAATTCGGGCTGACGCAGGCCGCAGTCAGTCAGCGCATCGGCAATCTGGAATCCTGGCTGGGCCGGACCTTGTTCGTGCGCGAGGCGCGGGGCGTCTCGCTGACTGTTGAGGGCGAAAGCTATCTGCCGTTGGTGCAGGACAGCTTGCAGGCGCTGGAGCGAAATACCGAAGACCTGTTCGGGAAATCCCCACGAGAGTTGCGGGTCGCAGGTTTGTCTTCGCATATCCATGCGTTGGTTCTGCCTGCCATACCCCAGTTTGCGCAACTGCGGCCAAAGGTGCGCCTGATGACGGATTCGATGGCGCGGCGATCTTCGATGAACGAAGAGAAGACCTGGCTGCAAATCCGATACGGTCGTGGTGCCTGGCCGGGGCGCGAGGCCAAGCTGATCGCCCGCGAAGCACTGGTCCCGATGGCCGCACCCGGTGTGGACTGGGGCGCGCCGCTGGTGGATCAGCGCGGTGAACGGCCCGGTTGGCGGGACTGGGCGCGCAAATCGGGGATTGATGAGCTGCCGTCAACGCGGCTCAGCTTTGATTCGATGGGTCATGCCCTTGTTGCGGCGCGGCAGGGGTTGGGGGTTGTTCTGGGTTCCATCCCTCTGGCGTCGGGAACCCTGCAATCGGGTCAGCTGCGTCAACTGGACTTGCCAAAGCTGGAAACCAAGGATGGGTATTGGCTGACATGGCCCGACGATCAACTGCGATCCAGAAAGCAGCGGGATTTGATCGAAGATTTCCTGACTGCGCTGAAAGGCGTGGCCTGATCAGAAATCGATGGCGATGCCCTTCTTTTCCCAATCCCCATAGCGGGCCGGGTCGGGACCCTCGCGGCCGCCCAGTTCCCTGGGCTGCTCTTTGGCCTGCGCCCGGGCCTTGCGGCGGCGCTCTTCCGCTTCGGCCAGTGCGCGCTGGGCGGCGGGGGGCAGGTCTTTGCGCTCGTCACTCATGACATCGGGTTCCTTTCCGTGCATGGCCTTGATATACGCCCCCGTCCGCCGTTGGCAATGCGGCGCAATCTGAGAAAAAGGCGATACCCATGTCCGACAGTGCAACAGCGGCGCGGCGCAGCGCGATCTACCTGCTGGATCAGATATTGGGCGAAGGGCGGTTGCTGTCCGAATGCCTGTCTGCCGGTGCCCTAGACCGCCTGGACCCCGAAGATCGTGCCCGCGCACAGCGGTTGACGCTGGAAACCCTGCGAGGGCTGGAGCGTGCGGATCGCCTGCTGGACAATCATCTCAAGCGCACGCCTGATTTGACCGCATACAACGCCCTGCGGTTGGCCACGGTTGAGCTTTGCCAGGGTGCAGCGGCGCATGGTGTGGTCAATTCAATGGTCGAGATTGTCGGCAGGTCCCGAAAACATGGCCGCCTCAAGGGATTGGTCAATGCGGTTCTGCGCAAGGTCGCCGCTGAAGGACCCGAAGCCTGGCCCAAAATGCGAGTGCCGCGCCTGCCCGACTGGCTGCGAGAGCCATTGATCATGGCTTGGGGTGCCGATGCTGTCATGGGCATGGAACAGGCCCAATTCGCGGGCGCACCGCTGGACGTGACCCTGAAACCGGGTGTCACCGGGCCGGGTGGTACAGCCTTGCCCACCGGGTCGGTCCGGTTGGCGGATGCGGGGCAGGTATCGGCCTTGCCGGGCTATTCCGCCGGGGACTGGTGGGTGCAGGACGCGGCGGCCGCTTTGCCTGTCCGCATTCTGGACCCGCAACCGGGCGAGGCTATCCTGGACCTCTGTGCGGCACCGGGCGGCAAAACCCTTCAGATCGCCGCAGCAGGGGCCAAGGTCACAGCGCTGGATGTCTCGGAAGGACGGTTGGAGCGTGTGCGCGAAAACCTTGCGCGCACCGGACTGACGGCAGAAGTCATTGCGGCCGACGCGCTGGAACATCAGGGCCAGTACGACGCGATCCTGCTGGATGCGCCGTGCTCTGCCACCGGAACCATTCGCCGCCATCCGGATCTGCCTTTTGCCAAGGACGGGTCCGAGTTTGGAGCGCTCATCGATCTGCAGGCGCAGATGCTGGCCCATGCCTGGACCCTTTTGAAACCCGGCGGGCGGCTGGTTTACTGCACGTGTTCGCTGTTGCCGGACGAAGGCGAAGTGCAGATCGAAGAGGCGCTGGCGCAGCATAGTGACATGTCTGTGGACCGGACCGCACTTGAAGTTGCGGGTGTCGATTCCGCCTGGATCACCGAAGAAGGTGGGTTGCGTCTGCGCCCGGATTACTGGCCAGAGGAGGGCGGAATGGACGGGTTCTACATCGCGTGCCTCAACAAAAGTGCCTAAGCCTGTTCTTTTCGATGACTTGACCTTCTAACCCGTCTATCGTTGGGTCAGGCGCCAGCAGAGCGTCAGGGGCAGAGTAACGAGCGTCATGTCACAGTCAGACACCATGACCAACCGATGGATGCGGTTTCGCAACCGGCTTTATGCGCGGCTCAGCCAGCGGCGCAAAGCGGTGTCGGGCTTTGTCGGTCAACCCGAGCCGCGCACGGTCGGATCCTTCGCACGCGGGCGCCAGCTGGTCGCGGGCAACTTGTTGTTTGCCGGGTTTCTGGTCGAGGCTGACGATACCGAGCTGTGGGATGTCACCGCCCCAAGCGTCGATTTTGATGATGAACGCCACGGTTTTGCCTGGCTGGATGATCTGGCTGCCGTGGGCGACATGCGTGCCCGCGAGAAAGCCCAGCGTTGGGTCTGGGGCTGGATTGAGGCCCATGGGCAGGGTCAGGGCGCCGGTTGGGCGCCCGATCTGACGGGGCGGCGCGTGATGCGCTGGATCAATCACGGCTTGTTTCTGTTGCGTGGCATGGATGAGACGCAGTCCAAGCTTTTCTTCCGGTCACTGGCACAGCAATCCTGGTTTCTTTCAAAACGCTGGCAAGCCGCCACACCCGGTTTGCCCCGGTTCGAGGCGCTGTGCGGTCTGGTTCAGGCGGGCCTTGCGCTGGAGGGGCTGGAACAGTTGGCCGATCCGGCCTTGCGCGGTTTGGCGCGCGAATGTGAACGCCAGATCGACGCTCAGGGCGGCATTCCTACCCGTAATCCCGAAGAACTGCTTGAGGTCTTCACGCTTCTGTCCTGGACCTCTGCCGCGCTCAGCGAGGTCGGTCGGGGCACGCCTGCTGCGCAGACCGAGGCGATCCGGCGCGTCGCACCCACTCTGCGAAATCTGCGCCATTCCGACGGCGCTTTGGCGCGGTTTCACGGCGGTGGGCGCGGGTTGGACGGGCGTCTGGATCAGGCGCTGGCGCAAAGCGGCGTCAAGGCCCAACCTGTGCCGGGCCTGTCGATGGGGTTTGCCCGGCTGACCGCCGCCAGAACCAGCCTGATCATTGACGCAAGCGCGCCGCCCACCGGCGCGGCATCGTACAATGCGCATGCCTCCACCGGGGCGTTCGAGCTGACCTCGGGCCGGCGGCCGCTGATCGTGAATTGTGGATCGGGCGCAAGCTTCGGGCGCGACTGGCGGCGGGCAGGGCGTGCGACCCCATCTCATTCAACGCTGGCGGTCGATGGGTTTTCCAGCGCGCGCCTGACCGAACCGGCCCGCGGAACTGCGCATGAGGCGCTTGTGGACGGTCCAACGAGCGTTCCGACCGACACCGAAGAGGCATTTGAAGGCCAAAGGTTCATGGTCGGCCATGACGGCTATGCCAAAGTGTTCGGCCTGACCCATGCCCGCACATTCGAGCTGCGCTTTGACGGGCGAGAGCTGATTGGCGAAGACATTCTGCTGACCAGCACCGACAAGGCCAAAAAGCAATTTGACCGCGCGCTGGACGCCACCGGGCTGAAAGGCGTGCCGTTTGATGTCCGGTTTCACCTGCATCCAGACGTTGATGCGGCGCTGGATCTTGGGGGTGCTGCGGTGTCCATGGCGCTCAAAAGCGGAGAGATCTGGGTTTTCCGCCATGACAACATTGGAAAGTTGTCAGTCGAACCAAGCGTTTATCTGGAAAAAGGCCGTCTAAAGCCACGCGCGACAAAACAGATCGTTCTATCTGGCCGCGCAATGGAGTATGCGACGCGCATCCAGTGGACGCTGAGCAAGGCGCAGGATACTGCCTACGCCGTGCGAGACATCCACCGGGACGAGCCCGATTTCGACTGACGCCAAAAGGACCTTTGGACCCATGACCGATCTTCACCCCGTGCGCCGCGCGTTGCTTTCCGTTTCCGACAAGATCGGGTTGATCGAACTGGGCAAGGCGCTGGCCGAACGCGGGATCGAACTGTTGTCAACCGGCGGTACTGCGCGCGCGCTGCGCGATGCGGGGCTTGAGGTCAAAGACGTCAGCGAGATCACCGGGTTTCCCGAGATGATGGATGGCCGGGTCAAAACCCTGCATCCGATGGTGCATGGCGGCTTGCTGGCGCTGCGCGACAACGACACCCATGTGGCCGCAATGGATGAACATGGCATTGGCGCAATCGATTTGCTGGTGGTGAACCTCTATCCGTTCGAGGCCACCGTGGCCAAAGGCGCGGGTTATGATGAATGCATCGAAAACATCGATATCGGTGGTCCGGCGATGATCCGCGCGGCGTCCAAGAACCATGCCTTTGTGAATGTCGTGGTCGATGTCGAAGACTATTCGTCGCTGCTGGACCAGCTTGAAGAGAATTACGGCAAGACCTCTTACGGGTTCCGCCAGTGGCTGGCGCAAAAGGCTTATGCCCGCACGGCGGCCTATGACACGGCGGTGTCGAACTGGATGGCCGATGCGCTGCAGCTTGAAGCCCCCAAACGCCGCGCCTTTGCAGGTGAGCTGAAACAGACCTTGCGCTATGGCGAAAACAGTCATCAGCAGGCGGCGTTTTATGTGGATGGCTCGGGCCGCCCCGGCGTGGCCACTGCCGTTCAGCATCAGGGCAAGGAACTGAGCTACAACAACATCAACGACACCGACGCCGCGTTTGAGCTGGTGGCGGAGTTCGACCCTGCTGAGGGTGCAGCCTGCGCCATCATCAAACACGCCAACCCCTGTGGTGTGGCCAAGGGCGCCACGCTGCTGGACGCCTATAAGGCCGCGTTCGATTGTGACCGAACCTCGGCTTTCGGCGGGATCGTGGCGCTGAACCAACCGCTGGATGCGGAAACCGCGCAGGAGATCACCGGGATTTTCACCGAAGTGGTGATTGCTCCGGGCGCGTCCGATGAGGCAAAGGCGATCTTTGCCGCCAAGAAAAACCTGCGCCTGCTGACCACCGACGCGCTGCCAGATGTGACCGCTGGAGGCAAGACTGTGCGTCAGGTGGCCGGAGGTCTTCTGGTTCAGGACAAGGACAATGGATTTGTCGGCATGGATGACCTGAAGGTTGTGACCAAGAAGGCACCAACCGAAGACCAGATGCGCGACCTGTTATTTGCCTGGAAAGTCGCCAAACACGTCAAATCCAACGCCATCGTCTACGTCAAAGACGGCGCGACTGTCGGTGTTGGCGCCGGTCAGATGAGCCGCGTGGATTCAGCCCTGATCGCCGCCAAGAAAGCCGAACGCATGGCGGACGCGCTGGACCTGCCGCAGCCGCTGACCATCGGCTCTGCTGTCGCTTCGGACGCGTTCTTCCCCTTCCCCGATGGTTTGATGGAAGCGGCGGAGGCGGGCGCGACCTGTGTCATCCAGCCGGGCGGCTCGATGCGCGATGACGAGGTGATCGCGGCGGCGGATGAGGCCGGGCTGGCCATGGTCTTTACCGGCATGCGGCATTTCCGGCACTGATGCGGTATCCGCTCCTCCTCTGGGCTGGTCTGGCCGCGTTTCTGATCGATCAGATCAGCAAGTATCTGGTTGTTCACGTCCTGCGCGTGGCCCAAGGTGACATCGACGTTCTGCCACCGCTACTGGTGTTCAAATACGGCGAAAACCGCGGTATCAATTTCGGCCTGTTCCAAGGCAATTCCGAGGCTGCGCGCTGGGTACTGATCGGCGTTTCGCTGGCGATTTGCATCGGCGTATTGATCTGGCTGGGGCGAAATACGCCGACACGGTTCATGCAGCTCTGCGGTGGTTTGTTGATCGGCGGCGCGCTGGGCAACGTGGTGGATCGGGTGCTGCATGGCTATGTGCTGGATTTCCTCAACATGTCCTGCTGCGGCATCAACAACCCTTTTGTGTTCAACCTGGCCGACGTGTTCATATTTGCGGGAGCTTTGGGTCTGATCCTCTTTGACAGCAAAAAGCCCTCGTGACGCGGGTTTGGAAATGCGATAAAAGCGCCGGAAACTGGCTGGAGACTCTTATGCGGATGCCGCGCGCCCTTGTTGTTCTGACACTGCCTGCCTTTATGGCGGCATGTTCTGATATTGGATTGCGCCATCTTGAGCCTCCCGGACAGGGCCCCGATGAGTTTTCGGTTTTGCCGGTCAAACCGCTGACCCAACCCAAGGACTACGCCTTTTTGCCCGCACCGACACCGGGTGGCAGCAATCTGACAGACCCAAATCCCGAGGCGGATGCCGTTGTTGCATTGGGTGGCAGCGAGGCGGCACTGAACCCGAACACGGCCATTCCGTCAACGGATGCGGCGCTGGTGACGGCCTCAAGCCGGTATGGCGTGCCCGCCAATACCCGTCAGGTCACGGCGGAAGAGGATGCGAAGTATCGCAAGCGCAAGGGCCGGTTCACGCGTTTGCGCCTGTTCAAGGTGGATCGGTACGAGCAGGCCTATCGCAAGCAATCGCTGGATGCCAATGCCCAGAACGAGGCCGCGCGTCGGCAAGGGATTGAAACGCCCTCTGCGCCACCTCTCAAAGACTGAATTTTTCTTAACTTTCCGTCATCGGCCTTGAACCCTCGTCGCGCCACCGTAGTTTGAAACGTGAAACGAAACGGAGGACGCCCCATGGTTCGGGCCCTGGCATTGTCTGCCGCCTTGATGACTGCGACCCCGCTTTTTGCCGATAGCGGGCAGGAAGCGGTGACAACTTTTACGCTGGACAACGGCATGGACGTGGTTGTGATCGAAGATCACCGCGCGCCCGTGGTGCAGCATATGGTCTGGTACCGGGCCGGATCGGCGGACGAGCCTATCGGATCCTCGGGCGTGGCGCATTTTCTGGAACATCTGTTGTTCAAGGGCACCGATACGCTTGAGCCGGGCGAGTTCTCTGCCACGGTTGCGGCCAATGGCGGCAATGACAACGCCTTCACCTCATACGATTACACCGCCTATTTTCAGCGCGTCGCAGCCGACCGGCTGGAACTTATGATGCAGATGGAAGCGGACCGGATGCGCAACCTGCGTCTGACCGAAGAAGACATCCTGACCGAGCGTGACGTGATCCTAGAAGAGCGGAACCAGCGCACAGAAAACAACCCGCGCGCCCTGTTCGGCGAGCAGATGAATGCGGCGCAATATCTGAACCATCGCTACGGTGTGCCGATCATCGGCTGGAAACACGAGATGGAAACGCTGGATATGCAGGATGCGCTGGATTTCTACAAAATCCACTATTCGCCCAACAACGCCATTCTGGTTGTCACCGGTGATGTGGACCCGGAAGAGGTGCGCAGCCTTGCAGATGAATATTACGGTGTGATCCCCGCCAATCCGGACTTGCCCGAGCGCATCCGCTCGCAAGAACCGCCGCAAACGGCGGAACGGCGGCTGACCTACAAGGATCCGCGTGTCTCGCAACCCTATGTGCAGCGCAGCTATCTGGCGCCCGAACGTGACGCCGGTGCGCAGGAAAAGGCCGCGGCCTTGTTCATGCTGGCGGAATTGCTTGGCGGCAGCACGACGTCTTACCTGAACGAAAAACTGCAGTTCGAACAGCAAAAGGTCGTCTACACCGGCGCGTTCTATCGCGGTGTCTCTCTGGACGATACAACGTTTGATCTGCTGGTCGTGCCTGCGGAAGGTGTAACGCTGCAAGAAGCCGAAGATGCCATGGATCAGGCCGTTGCCGATTTCATCGCTGAAGGTGTGAACCAGGAAGATCTGGACCGGATCAAACTGCAATTGCGCGCGTCCCAGACCTATGCCCGTGACAATGTGGACGGGATCGGCAACCGCTATGGCCGGGCGTTGACCAGTGGCCTGACGGTAGAGGATGTTCAGGCCTGGCCCGATATCCTGCAAGCAGTCACCGGCGAAGATGTCATCGCCGCCGCCCGCGAAGTTCTGCAACCCGAAGCCTCGGTCACCGGCTGGCTGATGCGCGATGAGGAGGTGACCCAATGAAACATCTCTTTGCAACACTGATCGCCCTGATTGTAGCCCTGCCCGCCTGGGCCGAGATCAAGATCGAAGAGGTCACCTCACCCGGTGGTATCACCGCGTGGCTGGTCGAGGATCACTCGATCCCCTTCACCGCGCTGGAACTGCGGTTCCGTGGGGGCACCTCTTTGGATGACCCGGAAAAACGCGGTGCGGTCAATCTGATGAGCGGCCTGATCGAGGAAGGCGCGGGCGACATGGATGCCCGCACCTATGCGCGCGAGCTTGAGGCGCTGGCGGCTTCGTTCGGCTATCGCGCCTCGGATGACACGGTGTCGATCTCTGCGCAGTTCCTGACCGAAAACCGCGACGAGGCGATCGACCTGCTGCGGACAACGCTGCACGAGCCACGCTTTGATCAGGATGCGGTGGACCGGGTACGGGCGCAGGTCCTGTCGGGGCTGCGATCGGATCAGACCGATCCCAACGACATCGCGGGGCGCAGCTTTGCCAAGATGGCCTATGGCGACCATCCCTATGGTTCCGAAGGCAAGGGCACGATTGAAAGCGTGACCGCCCTGACGCGAGACGATGTGGTCGAAGCCTATGGCAGTGTCTTCGCCAAAGATCGCCTTTATGTCTCGGCTGTCGGCGACATCACCCCGGCTGAATTGGGTGACATTTTGGACAAGCTGCTGGCCGATTTTCCCGAAACCGGCAAGCCGATCCCGGACAAGGCGAATGTGAACATTCAGGGCGGCGTCAGTGTGGTCGAATTCGACACGCCGCAATCCGTTGCCCTGTTTGCGCAGCGCGGCATTGATCGCGACGATCCGGACTTTTTCGCGGCCTTTGTCTTGAACCACATTCTGGGCGGCGGCGGCTTTGAAAGCCGCCTGATGCAGGAAGTACGCGAAAAACGCGGCCTGACCTACGGGATTGGAACCTATCTGGTGCCCAAGGATCTGGCCTCGGTCTATCTGGGGTCGGTGTCTTCGGCCAATGACAGGATTGCCGACGCCGTTGATGTGATCCGGGCCGAATGGGCGCGGGCCGCGACCGAAGGGGTCACGCAGAAGGAACTGGACGACGCCAAAACCTATCTGACCGGCGCGTATCCGCTGCGGTTTGACGGCAATGGCCAGATCGCCGGGATCATGGTGGGGATGCAGATGGACGATCTGCCCATCGACTACATCGCCACGCGCAATGACAAGGTGAACGCGGTAACGCTGGAAGATATCAACCGCGTCGCGGCCGAGTTGCTGGACCCCGAGGGCCTGCATTTCACCATCGTGGGCAAGCCGGTGGGTCTGGACGGCTAACCGTCAGGCCGCGGCGACGCGATTTTGCGCGCTGACTGTATGAGAGTTGCTGCTGAGAAGTTTCTGCCGCGCATGTCTGAAATGCGCGGCTTTCAGCGCGTCATCGATATGACGGTTTCTGCGCAGCAGGCGGGTCAGTTTTAAACTGTCGAAGATCAGACAGGATGTCGGCTCGCTTGCGCGGACAGTTGCGGTGGCCGGCATGCCAAGACCAAAGGTCAGCTCGCCCAGGATCTCATCCGCGCCGCATCGATTGATGACCTGGTTTTCCTTGAGAATGGTTGTCTTGCCGCTGAGGACAAAGCCCAGGAAATCGGTGGTTCTGCCTTCTTCGATCAGAACCTCGCCGGGCTTGTACTGGACGGTTTTCGCGGTGTTGAGCAAACGTCGTGCCTGATAAGGCTTCAGCGTTTCGAGGTAGTGTGAGATGAACTGCCGTTCCGGCTTTGAGAACCGGACCAGATGGCGTGAAACATAACCGCGCAACAACCCCATGACCGAGATCGAGATATAGGCCATCTGGATGATTGACCCGGCCAGATTAAACTCGGCCGACATGCTGATCAGCACGAAGCTGGCGGCGAATATCGTGATCATCGGATACAGAACGCCGCTACCTCGGATGACATTCAGCTGCAGCATGAAATAGTTCAGAATATAGAGCCCCGCGCCCAGCACACCGATCAGTGTTGCAATCTGTGCGACCTCGGGAAGTTCCACTGGTAAATTCAGCATGTTTCGGCCTACCCACAATATTGGATAGGCTGGACACTGACCTAAAGGTTAACGGCCGTATATGAACAAGGTCACAAGTATTCCGTCCTTATGACTGCGCCTTTGCCTGCGCACGCAACATCTGCCCCATCATCTGGCCAAACTTGCCCGACCCGCGTTGATAAAGCGCGCCGTCCACGGCCAGCACCGTGCCGCTGATATAACTGGCCATGTCCGAGCTGAGGAACAGACAGGCATTGGCCACGTCTTGTGGCTGCCCCCATCGGCCCAGCGGCACGTCGCGGCGCAGGGCTTCTCCGGCATCCGGCGTTGGGGCCAGACGTTTCGCCCCTTCTGTGCCCTCGATGAACCCGGGCACGACCGAGTTCACACGGATGCCCTCGATCCCCCATTCCATCGACAGGGTGCGGGTGATCTGATCGACGCCTGCCTTTGCTGCACAGACATGGGCCTGACCTTCGTAAGGCAGATAGGATTGCGGGGCCGAGATGTTGATGATGCTGGCACCGGGGCGTTTGAGGAACGGATAGGCCCCTTTCAGAACATGGACGGTTCCCATCAAGTCGATATCGACAACGGTTTTGAAGGCGTTGACCGACATCTCCGCCGTCAGCGCCGGAAAGTTTCCCGCCGCGCCCGAGATCAGCACGTCGATATCGCCATATGCGTCGTGGAACTGTTTCAGCCCTGCGGCCACCGCATCCGGGTCGCGCACGTCAAAGGCCGCCCCCATTGCGTCGGCGGCGCCCGCGGCTATTAACGCGGCGACCGTGTCATCCACTTTGTCTTGCGAGCGGCTGGCAACGGCCAGCTTGGCGCCCGAGGCCGCAAAGGCCTCGGCAATGCCGCGGTTGATGCCGCTGGTGCCGCCAATGACGATGACGGTTTGGTTTGCAAAACCCATGTAGGCCTCCCTTGAACGGGAGCTCTACTCGCCGTAGGGCACCCAGATGTTTTTCACTTCGGTCGCAGCCTGCAGGAAGCGGCGGGAATGGTCCACGCCCCAGTCAAATACCGTGGCGTTATTGACCCAGGTGCGTTTCAGGTTCCCGGCGGACGCCGTCTCGATCTGGGCCGACAGATCGGTGGACGAGAACGACCAGACCGCATCCACGTTCAGATGCGACGCCAGCGGTTTGGCCAGTTCCGCATGGCTGCCGGTCAGGATGTTGACCACGCCCGCCGGTACGTCTGAGGTTTCCAGGATTTGGTAGAAATCGGTGGCGGCCAGCGGATAGGGCTCGGACGCGGCCAGCACCACCCGATTGCCCATCGCAATCGCCGGGGCCAGGACCGACACCAGACCGAGCAGAGGTGCCTCATCCGCGCATAGCGCGCCGATCACACCGACCGGTTCTTTCATCGCAATCGCAACGCCCCGGATCGGGACGCCATGCACCTGACCGTCATATTTGTCGGCCCAGGCGGCGGCGGTGAACAGGCGCTGGATCGACGCCTCAACTTCTTTCGCGCCGCTTTTCTTGCCGGTCATGGCGTTGATACGGGCCACAAACTCATCCGCGCGGGCCGAAAGGTTTTCGCCAATGTAATACAGGATCTGAGCCCGCAGATGACCCGTTGTCTTGGACCACCCTTTGGCTCCCGCTGCAGCCTCAACCGCGTTACGCACATCTTTGCGGTTGGCGATGCCGACATGCCCCAACAGACCGGACTTGCCCCAGACCGGTTTCGAATAGCCACCGTCAGGCCGCGCCTGCTTGCCGCCGACATACATCTTGGCGGTGCGGTCAATCGGGTTGACCGGGGCACCTTCGCCCATCGCGGCTTCGACCTTGGCCAGCGGCTTGGCTTTGCCCTTGGGCTTGGTATAGGCCGCCAGACCTTCCCATCCGCCTTCGCGACCAAAGCCGCTTTCGCGCACGCCGCCAAATCCGGCGGCGGCGTCGAACAGGTTGGTGGCATTGACCCAGACCACGCCTGCGACCAGCTTGGGCGCGATGTCGAGTGCGAGGTTGACGTTCTCGGTCCAGACTGTCGCGGCCAGCCCGTAGCGGGTGTTGTTGGCCAATTCGACCGCCTCGGCGGGCGTGCGGAAGGTCGAGGACACCAGAACCGGGCCAAAGATTTCCTCCTGCATCAGCGGGTCCGAGGTTTCCAGACCTGAGATCAACGTCGGCGGATAGTAGCAACCGTTCTCGGGCAGCGCGCAGGCGGCCTGATAGACCTCGCCAACAGTGTTGCTGTCGACCATGCCCTTGATCGTCTGCAATTGGATCGGGTCGACAACCGCGCCTACGTCGATGCACTTGTCCAACGGATCGCCGATGCGCAAGCCATCCATCCGCGCACGCAGCTTGTCGTGGAACCGATCGGCGATGCCCTCTTGCACCAACAGGCGCGAGCCCGCGCAGCAGACCTGACCCTGATTGAACCAGATCGCATCCACCAGACCTTCGATGGCTGAATCGATATCGGCATCGTCAAACACGATGTATGCGGACTTGCCACCCAACTCTAACGTCAGTTCCTTGCCTGATCCGGCAGTCGCCTCGCGAATGCGCCGCCCAACGGCGGTTGATCCGGTAAAGGCGATCTTGTCCACATCGGCGTTCACGATCATCTCGCCCACTGCGCCGTCTCCGGTCACGATGTTGACCACGCCCTTCGGCAGCCCGGCCTGCGTGCAGATGTCAGCAAACAAAAGCGCGGTTAGTGAGGTATATTCTGCTGGTTTCAGAACCACCGTGTTGCCCATGGCCAGTGCAGGCGCAATCTTCCACGACAGCATCAGCAGCGGGAAATTCCAGGGGATGATCTGTCCGCACACGCCCAAGGACTGCGCGTCGGGCAGCTCAGATTCCATCAACTGCGCCATGCCCGCGTGATAATAGAAATGCCTCTGCGCCAACGGGATGTCGATATCGCGCGATTCACGGATCGGCTTGCCGTTGTCGAGGCTCTCCAGCACCGCAAACAGGCGAGAATGCTTCTGCAACAGCCGCGCAATGGCATAAAGATACCGCGCGCGACCCGCGCCGCCCAGCTTCTCCCATTCCGGTTGTGCCGCGCGCGCGGCTGCCACGGCAGCGTCCACGTCGGATTGCTTGGCCTGGCTCAGCTTGGCCAGAACCTCGCCGGTTGCCGGATTGCGGCTGTCAAAGCCCTTGGCCGGTTTGGTGAACGCGCCATCGATATAGTGCCCAAACTTGTCGCCCTGATCGACCAGCCAGGCCAAAGCCTCGGCGGCGCTCTCGGGTGCGGGGCCGTATTCCATGGTTTCGAAGATTTCTTTGACGGTCATAACTTCATCTTTTCCCAAATACTCACTGTCCGGACTTCACCACGGGCTTAGCCCATCGAATGCCTGTATCCGGCTGAGTAAGCTCCGGTTACAAAGTGTTCCAACTGCCGCTCGATATCGCCCAACAGTGAGGACGCGCCAAAGCGGAACAGGTCCGGCTGCAGCCAACGGTCGCCCAACTCATCCTTGATCAGTGACAGATAAACCAACGCATCCTTCGCCTTGGAAATCCCGCCTGCAGGCTTATAGCCTACCCGATACCCGGTGCGGTCATAATAGTCGCGGATCGCGCGGATCATCACCAGCGACACGGGCAGGGTGGCATTGACGCTTTCCTTGCCGGTCGAGGTTTTGATGAAATCCGCCCCCGCCATCATGCACACGGCCGAGGCGCGCGCGACGTTGCGCAGGCTGCCCAGTTCTCCGGTTGCCAGAATAGCTTTGACATGGGCCTCGCCACAGGCGACACGAAAGGCTTTCATCTCGTCATACAAAGCCTGCCAGTTGCCAGAAAGCACATGGCGGCGCGAGATGACGATGTCGATCTCTTCGGCGCCAGCCTTGACGCTTTCTTCAATCTCGGCCACGCGCAGATGGAACGGCGACAAACCGGCGGGGAAACCGGTCGACACAGCCGCGACCGGAATACCGGTGCCCTTCAGCGCCGCAACCGCGGTTTCGATCATGTCGTGATAGACGCAGACCGCGCCCGTCGTCATCGGCGGCATATCCAGCGCATTCAGCACCGAAGGGGCCACGGGCTGACGTGCCTTGGCGCACAAGCGGCGCACGCGGCCAACGGTGTCATCACCTGACAACGTGGTCAGGTCGATCATGGTGATCGCCTTGAGCAGCCACGCCGCCTGATAGTCCTTTTTGACCGATCGACGCCCGGGCAGGGTCGCCGCGCGGCGTTCAATGGCCGAGGTATTGGCCTGCACCGCGCGCACCCAATCCAGATCCAGCTCGGTTCCGGGGTTTCGGGGCTCGGTCACTTGCGGCAGATGCGCGGTGCGCACGGCGCTGTCTGAGCTCTGCGTATCCATCTGATGTGTCCTTTGGGAGGTTTGCGCCAAAATCGCACGGGTCGCCCGTAAATGGAAGGCAAACCCGTCCCTGTGCGGTAGTATTTTTACCATTTGGACAAATAATACATGTTTTCTTGCGAATAATTCTCAATAGCATTGACTATGTTGCGAATGGTTCGCATATTCATTCTCAACAGGACTCGGTTTTGGGGATCTCAAATGATTCGTCGCAGCTTTCTTGTAGCTCTCGCTTTCGCAGCATCCATGCCCTTCGCGGCATGGGCCGAGGCACCGCTGAAGGTGGTGGCAACCACCGGCATGATCGCGGACGCGGTGCGCCAAGTCGGCGGTGATGAGGTCGAGGTCAAAGGCCTGATGGGTCCGGGCGTTGATCCGCATTCCTATCGCCAGACGCGCACAGATATCGTCGCCATGACACGGGCGGATCTGGTGTTGTGGCACGGGCTCTACCTTGAAGCTCAGATGGAAGATTTCTTTCACGATCTGGAGCGTAAAAAGGCAGTGGTGGCTGTGGCCGAAGGGATCGACCCGGCCAAATTGCGGGGTCACGATGACTATGACGACAAGTTCGACCCTCATGTCTGGATGACGCCCGATCTGTGGCAGGACGTGGTGGTCGAAGTGCAGGCGGCACTGACCAACGCGCGCCCCGAGGCGGCGGATATGTTTGCAGCAAACGCGCAGGCCCATCTGGCCGAGATCGAAAAGTTGTCGGACTATGCAAAACAATCCCTGACACAGGTGCCTGAAGACAATCGTCTGCTGGTCACTGCCCATGACGCCTTCGGCTATTTCGGCGGCAGCTACGGGTTCGAAGTCATGGGCATCCAAGGCATCTCGACCCAATCCGAGGCCGGTTTGAACCGGATCGGCGAATTGGTGGATGTGCTTGTCGACCGCAATATTTCGGCGGTGTTCGTGGAAAGCTCGGTTTCGGACCGGTCGATCCGGGCGCTGATTGAAGGGGCAGCCGCCAAAGGCCATACGGTCAGCGTGGGCGGTGAGCTTTATTCCGATGCGATGGGCGAACCGGGCACCTATGAAGGCACATATATCGGGATGCTTGATCACAACATAACGGTGATTGCGGGGGCCCTGGGCGCGGACGTGCCGGGGCGCGGCATGAACGGCAAACTTTCGGCGGGGTTCTGAACCATGCTGGACCTGGTCACCGATCACGGCGTTGCTTTATCCGAGCAGGGGCTGGACAGCAGCCCCCTTGCCGTGCGTGGCCTGACGGTCTCGTACGGTGAAAAACCCGCCGTGTTTTCCATCGACATGACGGTGCAGCCCGGTGCGATGACGGCGATCATCGGACCGAACGGGGCGGGAAAATCCACGCTGCTCAAAGCTGCGTTGGGCATCCTGAAACCGCTGTCCGGGCAGGTCACAGTTTTTGGCCTTCCGCTTGACAGCCAGCGGGGCCGTGTCGCCTATGTCCCGCAGCGGGCCAGTGTGGACTGGGATTTCCCAACCCGCGTGATTGATGTTGTGCTGATGGGTCTGTCGCGTGAACTGGGCCTGCTGGGGCGCGTTCGCGCGCACCACCGGGCAAGAGCCGCAGAATCGCTGGCGCGCGTTGGAATGCAGGATTTTGCGGATCGTCAGATCGGGCAACTGTCCGGCGGTCAGCAGCAACGTGTCTTTTTGGCGCGCGCCCTGACCCAGGGCGCCGATCTGTATCTGCTGGATGAGCCCTTTGCAGGTGTCGACGCGGCCACGGAAAAAGCCATCATTGCGGTTCTGAAATCGCTGAAAGAGGCGGGCAAAACCGTTGTGGTTGTACATCATGATCTGGCAACGGTGACCGACTATTTCGATCATGTGTTCCTGATCAACACGCGCAAAGTCGCCGAAGGCCCGGTATCTCAGGTCTTTACGGCCGAGACGTTGCAACTGGCCTACGGAGGCCGACTGGCCACCGCCCAAATCGATCAGATTTCGCGGGCGCTGGGATAACTCATGCTTTGGGACGCGCTGAGCCTTCAGCTTGGCTATAACGCCACGCTGGTCGCCATTGGTGCGACATTATTGGGCATATCCGCTGGCGTGACCGGCACTTTCCTGTTCCTGCGCAAGCGTGCTTTGGTCAGCGATGCAATCAGCCATGCGACGCTACCAGGCGTGTGCCTGGCCTTTATGGTCCTTGTCGCGCTGGGCGGGGATGGTCGCAATCTGGCAGGCCTGCTTTTGGGCTCTGCCATGTCCGCAGGCGTGGGCCTGCTGTGCATGAACTGGCTGACCCGCCATACCCGGCTGGCCGAAGACGCCGCGATCGGGGCGGTTTTGTCCGTGTTCTTTGGGTTCGGCGTGGTGCTGTTGACCATCATCCAGACGATGGGCGTTGGTCGACAGGCGGGGCTTGAGGGTTTCTTGCTTGGCTCGACCGCGGGGATGCTGTGGGCGGATGCCATGATCATCGCCGTTGGCGGGGCGGCGACGTTGCTGCTGGTGATGATCATCCGCAGGCCGATGACCATGGTTGCGTTTGATCCCGAATACGCCGCGGCCCGTGGTTTGCCCGTCCATCGGATTGATCTTGCCATGATGGGTCTGGTTCTGGCCGTTACCGTGGTTGGCCTGAAAATCGTCGGTTTGATCCTGATTGTTGCCCTGCTGATCCTGCCGCCTGTTACAGCCAGATTTTGGACCCAGCGTTCAGACCAGGTTGTGCTGCTTGCAGGTGCGATTGGCGGGCTGGCCGGATACCTGGGCGCGGCTTTGTCGGCCTCGGCTCCGAACCTGCCGACCGGTCCGATCATCGTTCTGGTCAGCTTCGGGTTTTTTGCCCTGTCCATGCTGTTGGCGCCTGCGCGTGGGGTTTTGGCGGCGGTGTTGCGGCATCTCAGGTTCCAGCGCCGCGTCCATATCCGTCAGGGCCTGCTGGCCCTGGCGCAGGGGCAAAAGATCTATGAACCGCTGACACTGCGCCTGCTGCGGCGGGCCGATCTTGTGCGCGCGGATGGTGTGGCGACCGAGGCCGGCAAAGCGCGCGCCGCCAAGGCGCTGCGCGATGAGAAACGCTGGGAAATCGTTCGCTCCGATCAGTCGCACGAGGCAACAGCGGCGCTCTATGACGGGTTGCGCGATATCGAAACGGTCCTGACCCGCGACCAGATCGCTGAAATTGACCGCCGTATCGGTGGTCCGCAGGGGGTTGGCTCATGAGCGGTGAAGAATTTGTGCCCCTGTCCCTCACACCGCTGCTGATCGGCACCTTTGCTGCGATTGCCTGCGCGTTGCCAGGGAATTTTCTGGTGCTGCGCAAACAGGCGCTGATCGGGGACGCGATCAGCCACGTCGTTCTGCCCGGCATTGTTGTGGCCTTTCTGGTCACCGGGTCAATCTCGACCTGGCCCATGATGCTGGGTGCCGCTGGGGCGGCGATCCTGGCCGTTGTGCTGATCGAGGCGATCCGCCGACTGGGACAGATCGAACCGGGTGCGGCGATGGGTGTTGTGTTCACCACCATGTTTGCGGCCGGAGTGCTGCTGTTGGAACAAACAGATACCTCGACCGTGCATCTGGACGTTGAACATGCGCTCTATGGCAATCTCGAAAGCCTGATCTGGCTGGATGCCACTGGTTGGGGTTCGGTCCTGGATCCGGTGGCTTTGGCGGGGCTGCCGCCGGAACTGCCGCGCATTGCGGTCACCATGGCTGGCGTTTCGCTGTTCACCTGGCTGTTTTGGCGACCCCTGAAAATCTCAACCTTTGACGAAGGCTTTGCCCGCACAATCGGCATCCGCACCGGGGCGCTTGGGATCGTTTTGGTTATCATGGCCGCCATTGCCGCCGTTGCCGCCTTTGATGCGGTGGGCTCGATCATCGTGATTGCTATGTTCATCTGCCCGCCCGCCGCGGCAAGGATGATGACAAACCGGCTGGAGGCGCAGATCGCGTGGAGCATTCTGTTTGCCGCGTTTTCGGCGGTGGCAGGCTATGTGCTGGCCGGGTACGGGCCCTTATGGCTGGGCCGGAACGATGCGGTCAGTGCCGCTGGGATGATCGCCACCCTGTCCGGCCTTGTTCTGGCCGTCTGTGCCGTTTTTGGCCCCTGCCGGACCCGTGGCGGAGCGCCCGTTCAGGGCTAGCAAGCGTATTCATGCCAAGCTGTCCTCGGCGGTTTCGGCTGAACTTTGCCGCACGGAAACAATAAGGGATTCTTAAGGCGATTTATTCCTTGTCTCGTGCTATATGTTCTTCAATTGTTAAACGACGACCACCACTCACTTCGAATTGCCCGGCCAGTTGAACCAACCGTAATCGACCCCCTTGACGGAATGTTCACTTGGTCGGGCAAATTCATTTTTCCCCACAGTTTCCCCTTTGGTGCCGCATTCAAACCAGTGGTAGAATCGTAGGTGCCTGTGCTAGGTCTTGGGGTATGGCACAAGCAAACCCCAACATCCGCGCGAATCCTCCGGTGATCCGGCAGCTTGATGATGCCGCGATCAACCGCATCGCCGCTGGCGAAGTGGTCGAGCGACCGGCCTCAGCCGTCAAGGAACTGGTTGAAAACGCCATCGATGCAGGGGCCTCGCGGATCGCCATCGACATCGCTGACGGAGGTAAGACGCTGATTCGCGTCACGGATGACGGGTGTGGCATCTCTGCATCGGAATTGCCTCTGGCGCTGTCCCGGCACGCAACATCCAAGATCGACGGGTCGGATTTGTTGAACATCCACACCTTCGGATTTCGGGGTGAGGCCCTGCCATCCCTCGGGGCCGTCGGGCGGTTGACGATCACCAGCCGGGTGCCCGGGTCAGATGCCGCGACCATCCAGGTGGATGGCGGAAATATGGGCGCGGTGAAACCCGCGGCCCTGCGCGCGGGCACGGTGGTTGAACTGCGCGATCTGTTCTTTGCGACGCCTGCGCGGTTGAAATTCATGCGCACCGACCGGGCCGAGGCGCAGGCCATCACCGATACGGTCAAGCGTCTGGCCATGGCGGAACCGGCTGTCACCTTTTCCCTGCGCGACGTCTCGGGCGGGGGTGAGGGCCGTGTGACCTTCCGCGCGGATCGCGAAAACGGCGATCTGTTCGATGCCTTGCACGCCCGGTTGGCGCGGGTGATTGGCCGCGAATTTGCCGAGAACGCGTTGCGGATCGACGCCACACGCGATGGGATCCGCCTGTTCGGTTACGCAGCGTTGCCGACCTATTCTCGTGGTGCAGCCGTCGCGCAGTACCTGTTCGTCAATGGACGCCCGGTACGTGACAAGATGCTGACCGGCGCCTTGCGGGCCGCCTATTTCGACTTTCTCAGCCGTGATCGCCATCCGGCGGCGGCGCTGTTTATCGACTGTGATCCAACGCTGGTGGATGTGAACGTCCATCCCGCCAAGTCCGAGGTTCGGTTTTGCGACCCCGGCGTTGCACGTGGCCTGATCGTCTCAAGCTTACGGCACGCGTTGGCCGAGGCCGGACATCGCGCCTCGTCGACCGTGGCCCATGCCACATTAGGTGCGATGCGACCCGAGGCGGTGCAACTCGCCCAGCCGACCCCGGCACGCGTCTATCAGATGGATCGCCCCTCGGTTGCGGCGCGGCACGCGGCTTATCAGGCGCAAGCGCCCGGATTTGCCGAACTGTCGCGGGATTACAGCGGCAGCGTCATTGACCCCGCGCCTGTCACGCCGGCGCCCGAAGACCCCGCCCCGCAAGACCTGCCCCTGGGTGCTGCGCGTGGGCAGGTGCATGAGAATTACATCATCGCGCAAACCGCCGACGGCATGGTGATCGTGGATCAGCACGCCGCGCATGAGCGTCTGGTTTACGAGAAACTCAAAACCCAGATGGCCGCAAACGGCGTGGCCGCGCAGGCGCTTTTGATCCCCGAGATTGTAGAATTGTCCGAAACCGACTGCGCCCGCCTGATGGCGGTCGCCGATGACTTGTCACGTCTTGGCCTGACACTGGAACCTTTTGGCGGCGGAGCCATCGCTGTACGCGAGACCCCGGCCATTCTGGGCGAGGTCGACGCCCGGGCGATGGTTTTGGATATTCTGGATGAACTGGCCGATCAGGGCGAAAGCCAGATGGTGCAAGCAAAGATCGAGGCGATCCTCAGCCGCGTGGCCTGCCATGGCTCTGTCCGGTCGGGCCGCCGGATGCGGGCCGAAGAAATGAACGCCTTGCTGCGCGAAATGGAGGCAACGCCCCATTCCGGTCAATGCAATCATGGACGTCCAACGTACGTAGAACTCAAGCTCGCTGATATCGAACGTCTGTTCGGGCGGAGTTGAACCAAACGCCCTGTCGGGCCATGTAGAATAAAACAAGAACATCCGAGGCGATATGATCGAGATTTCTGGAACCCAATACGCACTGAACGACCCGTTGATCCTGATCGCGGGCGGGGTTGTGACGCTGATCCTGTTGCTTTTGTTCCTGTCCTTGCGCGCGTCCCAACGCTCGGCCCAAATGGCCGAGCCCTTGGCACGGCAGATGGCGCATCTGGGCCAGCACGTGCAGCAATTGGGGCAGGGACAAGACCAGTTGCGCGGCGGGTTGCAGCATGTGTCGGATACGCAGGCCAACGCGCAGGTGCAAGTGATCCAGACGGTAGAATCCCGCCTGTCCTCGGTGCAGCAGCAGATGAATGACCGGCTGGCGGATAACGCAATGAAATCCGCCCGCGCGCTGGCTGAGATGCAAGAGCGGATGAAAGAAACCCTGCATGGGTCATCGAAACAAACCGCGACCTCGCTGACGCAATTGCAGGAGCGGCTGGCCGCCATCGACAAGGCGCAGGACAATATCACCAAGCTGTCCGGCGATGTTCTGAGCCTGCAGGACATTCTGTCGAACAAGCAGCGGCGGGGGATGTTCGGTGAGATTCAGCTGAACGATATCGTCTCCAAGGCGTTGCCCGCCGACAGCTATTCGCTGCAGGCCACGTTGTCGAATGGCAAACGGGCAGATTGCCTGATCCACCTGCCCAACCCGCCCGGCCCCATCGTCATCGACGCCAAATTCCCGCTGGAGGATTTCGAAGCATTGGCCGCAGCGGAGACCCGCGAAGAGGTTGAAAAATGTCTACGCGCCTTCGGCGCGGCGGTGAAGGTGCATATCAAGGCGATCTCCGAGAAGTATATTCTGGACGGCGAAACCGCCGACGGTGCGCTGATGTTTGTTCCGTCCGAGGCGATCTATGCCGAGCTGCACGCGCGCCTGCCGGATGTGGTGCGTGAGGGGTTCGCCGCCCGGGTCTGGATCGTGTCGCCCACGACCTGCATGGCCACGCTCAACACCATGCGCGCCATCCTGAAAGACGCACGGATGCGGGAACAGGCGGGCGCGATCCGCAAGGAACTAACCGCCTTACATAAAGACGTTAACCGACTTGGTGATCGTGTAACCAACCTTGACCGGCATTTCGGGCAGGCGGCCAAGGATATATCCGAAATCAAGATCAGCGCCGAAAAGGCGGGTCGCCGGGCGCAGCGTCTGGACAATTTCGATTTCGAAGAACTGGCCCCGGACGAACACACCAACGTCGTGCCGCTGGGCAAATCCGAAGGCTGAACGCTACTGAATTGACAGGTCCAGATTGTACCCGACAGTCTTGCCGGTATCGCGATCATTGCCCATCAGGTAGACGCGGATCGTGTAGTTCCCATCCTCGGACAAGTCGATCCGGGCCGTGTTGCCGTCAATGGACCCGTTATAAATCGCGACCCCGTCACTGCCGGGCGGCAGGATGTTGAAATAGATCACCCCATTGCCATTGGTGCCACTGACCTTGAGGTCGGCAAACATCTCTTGCCCGGCTTTGGCGCCCAGGGTGTAGTCGAAGTATTCGTTGCCAGAGATGGTGCCATTCACCATCGTTCCGAAATTGCCGGGCTGGAACTTCACCTCGGCCGACATTTGCGCGAAGGCCCCTGTGCCTAGCGGCAGAAGCAAAATCCCAAGAAGTGCTGCTTTGATCATGATCACCCACGTGGTTTGAACCCCGGTCAGTGTATCACGGTTCCTGACGGCGCTTTAGATTCGAAGAAAGGGCTGAAACAACCGGGGCATCAGCTTGTTGAATTTCAGCGGCGCGTCGGTGACCGCAAGGCAAATGCAGTCATCCGTGATATCCGCCGTGGGCGTGTGGTGCAGATGTTCATCTGCAATCTCGACATCGCCACGGGCGAAGCGATCCACCTCATCCGAGAACGACCCTTTCAGCACCATGGTCAGTTCCATGCCGTTGTGGCTGTGATCCGGAACCGCTGTACCTGCGGGGATAAACAGCAGACGGGCTGTCGCCTCTTTCGTGGTTGGAAGAATGGCTTGCTTTACACCCATCCCAATGGGTTTCCAGCGGATCGCATCGACATCACCGCCGACATAATCCTGCAGAGGACCGGGCAGGACCGAGCACGAAGTCTGCGTCGGCTTGCGCACTGGTTCGCTCTGCGCGATCAGGGCCATTGTCGCGGCCAGTGAGTCCTCGCTCAGGGACGCCGCGGCTGCCTGTTCTTCCAGCACATGACCACCCACGGCGTCAAAGCTTTCAGCCCGCGCCCGGCAGTGATCACACAGCGACAGGTGCGTGGCGACCATCAGGTCGAACGCTTCGGGCAGGGTGCCGGTGGCATAGGCCATCAGCAGGTCGTCCGTCAGGTGATGTTTGATCTCGTTGCTCATCATCGTCATCTCAGTTCATCGCATGGCGCAAGCGGTCCAGCGCCAGCCGTATCCGTGATTTGATCGTGCCCAGCGGCAATCCGGTCTGAGATGCAATCTCTCGATGGCTCAGATCTCCGAAATACGCTTTCTCGATCAGCTGTCTTTGCGCCTCTGGCAACGCTTTCAAAGCGTCCCGCAGCTGCGCGGTTTCCTGTTGCAGCGCAATGACGTCCGCCTGCTCGGGCTCGGCCTCAGGTCCCCAACCCAAATCTTCGGGTTCGGGACGGCGTTGCTTGCGCAGCACGTCGATGCGCTTGTTCCGGGCGATGGTAAACACCCAGGTCGCCACCGTGGCACGGGACGGATCGAACAGATGCGCCTTGTGCCACAAGGTCGCCATCACCTCTTGCGCGCATTCCTCGGCCATGGTGGCGTCGGATCCGGATTTCATCAGGAACGCTTTGATCCGGGGGGCGAAATGCTGGAACAGTTCGGCAAAGGCCGCCTGATCCTTGTCGTCCCGGATGCGCCTGACATGCAGAACCCACGCCTGCCGTGCATCGCAATTGTCATTCGATCCGTTCACCGGTTTGCCCCTGACACGTTTCCTGGCAGAAAGCAGAGGCGCCACAACCGTATCGTGCGATGGTGCGTCCAGCGTCGCGGTATCAGGTTCGGTAAACATATACCCATTACGCGGGATCCCCCAAATCGGATCACTTTCATTGGTTGTTTTAATCCGGTCTGCGCTAAATATCGTAAGGACTGACAGAGGAATGCAAGGAAAATTGCGCCCTCAGAACAGTTTAGGGCCACCATCGGCAAAAAGGCGCAACGAATTTGCTGGATCACATTGCAGGGCATACCTTTCACGGGCGCAAGGGTGCGATTGAAAACGCCTTTCGATATTCCATTGACTATATCCTCTTTGACCCCGAGGTGCAGGCAAAGACGCCTTTACTGTTTTCGTTCAACCGGGCGAATGTGACCAATTGGCGGGATCGGGATCATGGCGGTGCACCCGGCAAAGGGGAAGGTGCCGCGTGGCTGCGCGCACGCCTGGATGAGCTGGGCGTGGCGCAACCCGCGCGGCTGGAGCTGCTGACACAGCCCCGCGTGCTTGGCCATGTGTTCAATCCGGTCAGTTTTTGGTTCTGCTTTGACAGCGCGGATCAATTGGTTGCCGTGGTCGCTGAGGTCACCAACACCTATGGCACGCGCCACAGCTATCTGTGTCACAAACCGGATTGGTCGCCGATCGAACCGACCGACCGTATCGTGGCGGACAAGTTGATGCATGTCTCACCGTTCCAGAAGATCGAAGGCAGCTATACGTTCCGTTTTGATTACCGACAGGACCGGGTTGGCGTCTGGATCGATTATAGCCGTGAAGAGGGCGGGCTGATCGCGACCCTGACCGGTCCGCGCGCCTCGCTCAGCAACCGGGCGATACTGTGGGCGCTGGTCCGACGACCCTTTGGTGCGCGCCGGGCCTTTGCGCTGATCCTTTGGCAGGCCGTTATTCTGGCGCTCAAAAAGGCCCGGTTCACGCCGTTTCGAACCGCGCCGGTTCCGCCAGATCCGGTGTCCCGGTCACGGCAGCAATGATTGCGCTGTTTGCGTGAGATCAAAGACGATCCCCTTCTTGCGCGGTTTGAATGACCCTGAAACCGCGAACACGAAGGAGAGGGTCAGATGCTGGAGATTTCTGCCAGAAAAGTTGCTCAGGTGGCCATGATGGGGCGCGAACTGGGTCGCGCCGAGGGCGAATTGCGCGCCTTCATCGACCGTATGAGCGAGGACGAGCAAGCCGAACTGGTTGCCATCATGTGGATCGGGCGCGAAAGCTTTTTTGCCGAGGATCTGCCCGAGGCCATCGCAACCGCCAAGGCCGAGGCCTCGACCCCCTGCGCCGATTACATGATCGGGACGCCGCATATGTCGGATCACCTTGAAAACGGTCTGGATGCGATGGGCATTTCTGCCGAGGATGTAGAAAACGACCTGATGTGAGCCGGGACGGCAGTTGACCTTAGGTTAACGCGTCTTAATGCAACGCTGTGCCAGCGTTAAGGATGAGTTCCTTTATCTGAACTGTAACCAAACCAAGGTGAACAGTTTTTTGGAGGAACAAGTCATGGAATATACGCATACCGCAACACCGTATCGCGGCTTCTTTGCCGGGTTGTTTTCGAACTATGCCGAGGCGCGGGTCGAACAATTCCGCAAACAGCTTTTTGCCAAAACCGTGCGTCAGCTTGAAGGCCTGAGTGACAAGCAACTCAACGACATTGGCGTGCCGCGTGCCGAGATCAGGCAACGTGCCCATCAGAGCGTCTACGAACACGCTTCGTTGGGCGCTTAACGCGCCGTCCGAGACATTGTAACCCCTGAAGAGGAGGCGACGACCATGTTTGACGCAGAACCAATTATCGGAGCCGGCACCAACAACAGCACGCTTTTGCTGTTTGATCGGGCCATGCAAATGCGTGCAATCAGCGCCGATGTCGTGAATGCCGCGCAAGAGCTGAACCGGTTGTCAGACCACGAACTGTCCGAGCTGGGCATCAACCGCATCGACGTCGAAGCGGTTATAGCGCAGTATATCTGAAACAACGAATTGCGGGTCAGACCTTCGGTTTGGCCCGCAAAGTGCCAGATGCCCACCCGCACCCATTTACTTGTTCGGCGTGAGTGTCTTAGATGCAACCAGAAGTATAAAACTGGTTGCTTTTAATGTCTTTGAATTCCTCTGATCCCGCGCCAAAGCGTAAATCACCCATTGCCCGCTGGCTGCTGGCGTTTACGATCCTTGCGATCTGCGCGGTCTTGTTTCTGGGTCAGAAACACAAGGAAATGGTCCTTACATGCAACGGGGTCGATGCCACGCCGCAAGAGGCCTTGCAGGCTTGTGATTTCCTTCTGACCTGGACGGCCAAAGAACCCTCGACCCGATCGCTGTTGCACCGGCATAAATTGCGGGCTTTCATACGCGAGCAGAAATTGGACGACGCTTTGGTTCAGGCTGATCTGGCCATCGCAGAGGACCCGGAAAGCCCTGTTCCCTGGCAATGGAAAGCAACCGTTTTCATAAAGTCCGAAAACTACTTGGATGCTCTGACAGCAATTGATCAGTCGCTGGTTGTGGACCCCGACAATAAGTACTCCTTACGAACCAAGTACAAACTTCTCACGGAACTGGAGCTATATGAAGTCATAGACGAGTTGGTTAGTCAGGATTGGGCCAAAGGCAAAATTGCAGTTCTGTTGCCGGGTGACAGTGTTAAAGAAGTAACCTGGAACCCATCACGATTTCCTAAAAGTCACGCAGCGTTCTTGAAAATCACCTTAAAACTTAGAGACGATCTGGTCGACGATTTACATAACTCAGAATATCGATGGAGATATGGCTATCATTGCATGCTTTTGGCTGAAAACTGCCCTCCATTGTTGCCTGACAAACGTGGGTCCTACCCAATCCTCGAATGCGATGATGTAATTGAAGACTATTCCCGGGAAAGGCCCGTAGAAGTCGAGCGCATTCTAAAGAACACAGAATATCAGACGCTGCGTGATCTAATCGATTCCGACACTCAGCTTGCCACGCGCTACATTTCAGGGGAATACATTTCGACGTTTGGCGGTTGGTTCCCCCTCTCTGACAGTCAAGCGATTCCATCGGACTTGCCCAGACGGTTAATTCAAACTCACAAATTGTTTGACTGTGTATCTGGAGGCGAATTCATCTATTTTGAATTATCGGAAGAAGAAAAAGAGGATTATGAGCAGATAGGAATAGCGCCGATGGAAAAAGAGGAATTTGAGCGGTTAGCAGAGAAGCAATTCAACATGGCGGTTCGCTTAAACCTGCTGGACTTGGCCCATGTCTACGCAAATTGAGCTCCGACCGGGGCAAAGCCCGGTCGTCACCCGAAATTCAAACCGTGTGATCCACCACCTGCAAATGCTGCGCCAGAATGTCGATCTGGCCCATCCAGTCCTGCACCAGTTTCGGATCGCTGGGGGCTGCGTGAACACCGGCCGGGATTGCGCGGTTCAGGACGGCCTCGACAGCCAGTGAGACGGGGACCGAGACCAGCCGCGCCATCGCCGTACCGCGCGCGTCGCCCCAGGCGTCCATGACATAGGTTTTGTGCCAAACCGGGATACCGTCGCGCTCGGCCTTCAACCCCACGCACAGAACCACGCGGTCGGGTTCGCCTTCGTCATAGGCGTTCTCGGCCCAGAACTGATCGGACATTTCCTTAAGGCGCGCTTCGCCTTCGGGGCCTGAGAGAGTTTCGATCTCGGTGAAAACATCCGCCCACGCATCCGCCCAGCCGTTCAGGCGCAGGGTGCCGCGGACGAATTCCTTGACGGTCCAGTGATCCTCGAACTGGTATTCGGCCATAAAAGGCAGCGAGTCGCGGTTCGGGTAGACCTCAAAGCTTTCGGGCGTGGGCAGCGGCGCGATATAGCTGCTGATTGCGTCCCACGGGCGAGCGACGTCCAGCGGGGCGTAGTCGCGGATGGATTTCGACGGGGACCGTAGCGCTTTCAGCACGCCCAAAGGCGACCAGCTGAATTTGTACCGGAACGGGTTGGGGTTCTTGGGGATGCCGCCGCAATAAGAGATGAAGCTCAGGTGGTTTTGCGGATCGAACGCGTCCGATGCCCGGTAGTCGGCGACCAGCGCATGTGCCATCAGGTGGTCGATGCCCGGGTCCAACCCGACCTCGTTGACCAGTGCAACACCGGCCTCGCGCGCGGCATCATCCAATGCGCGCATCTCGGGCGCGATATAAGAGGACGAGACGAAATTAGCTTGTTTCGAAATGGCAAGTTCTGCCAGCGGAACGTGCCAGTCGCCCGGCAGCATCGACACGATCACATCGCCCTTTTCCAGCACCGCACCCAGCGCGTCGATGTCAAAGACGCGGATGTCGTCGGTCAGGTCCCCGACCTCGGCTTTTGCCTTTTCAATGGTTCGGTTCCAGACAGTGACGTTGTGGCCGCCTTCAATCAGGCGGCGCAGGCCGGGGATGGCCGACAGGCCGGTGCCACACCAGTGAATTGTCATCGCTCAGATCCCTTCAATATGTGATTTGTAAGTTGCTTCCGCCCGGCCCCAGACGCCGCTGTCCAGATTTGTCAGGGTCAGCAGCGAGGGCAGCAATTGCGCGGCATAGTCCTGCGAGCTTTCGACCGGCAGCATGGATGGCAGGTTGTCGATGGCCATCACGTCCATCACCGGATCACTGGCGACGCGCAGGGCGGGAGCGTCCCAAGTGGTGGCACGGTCATAGACCGGCACGGGGTTATAGTCGCTGTCCGGGTCGCAGGCCACATCGCCGATCGCGGTCAGTTTGCGCGGCGCGGTCAGCGCCTCGCGCGGGACGAAGACCGGCGTTCCGGGGCGGGCGAAGATGCAGTTCAGGAACAGGTCATGGTTCAGGATTTCCGGGAAAGGCCCGCCGCTGGCAGTTTCGTCCATGTCCCATTTGGTGACGGCGACGCCCATGGCCTGACACATGTCAGCCGCACCCGTGCCCACGCGCCCCAAAGCGCCGATAACGATAGCGGTCGGGCGGTTGCCAGTGGCGTCCAGTTCAGCCAGCAATTCGGCGTTCAGCGCGTCTTTGTTTGGGTAGACGCCGACTGGGGGGCATTCCTGGCCGCGCTGCTGCGCGGCCCATGTTTTCAGTGTCACTGCCGCGCCCGCGTAACCGGCCCAATAGCCGAAGGCGGCGACGCGCCGGCCATCTGGATCGACCAGATACTCCAGATCATACAGCGTGCCACCGCCCGCCTTGAAGCGTTCCAGCAGCGCGCGCCCGGAATGCTGACCCTTATAGGCATGGCCGAACATGATGTGGCGATGGGGCAGGGGAGTGCCGTCCTCGGGCAGTTCTTTCAGGCCAAAGATGATCGCGTCCTGCGGCGCGTCAGGCCACGCGTTCTCAGCCGCAATCTCACACCCGGCGTTTCTGTAGCCGTCCAGCGGGATGGCGCGGACGGAACTGTCCTCGACCGTCACGCGGATACCTGCGGCGATCAGGGCGGCGGCACCTTCGGGGGTCAGCCCGACCCGTTCCTCGTTCGGGCGCTGTTCTGCCCGGACCCAGAGATGTGTCATGTCAGTTCCTTTGCGTCAGAGCATTCCGGCGGCGCGCACCGCCTGAACCGAGGCGCGTGCCTCCATCGCGTCGCGGAAGGCGAGGATCTTGGGAAAGGCCGAGACATCCACGCCGTCCCCTTCCAGCCAGCTGCACACCACATAGAGGTAAGCATCGGCCAGCGAGAACGCATCACCCAGTATAAATGGCCCGCGCAGCCCGTTTGAAACGATGTAGTTGCAAGAGGCGGTCATGGTCTGCGCGACCTTGCCCTGCATATCCTTCCAGCTGGATTTCTTGTCGGCCCAGCGGGCACCGCGTATCTTGTGGGCATGGTTCACATGCATGGTCGAAGCAAGGTAATACATCACCTCGCGCATCCGAGCGGCCATCACCGGATCATCGGGCACAAGACCCGCATCCGGCGCAAGGGACGCAACATAATCCAGCAACGCGCCGGTCTCGGTCAGGATGCCGCCGTCAACGATCAGGGCAGGAACGCGGCCCTTTGGGTTGATCTGCCGATAGGCGGGTTTGGTCTGTTCGCCCCCGGCGAAGTCCAGCTTGATCGCCTCGTATTCCAGCCCGGCTTCTTCCAAAGCAATCGCAATAGCGACCGAGATCGTGCGCGGGGCGTAGTAAAGCTGCATCGGGGTCTCCTTACAGATGGGTCTGCGCGAATTGCCGGTCGGGGGCTTCCAGATGGGGCACTGCGTTGAACAAAACCGGGCTGAGATGTGCCCCAATCGGGTGCAGACGATGCATCGACGTGTTCATGATGGCAAGGGCCACGCGGGCCATCGACGGGATATCCAGACCCATCGCCTGCCGCACCACCATCGAGATCAGCCCGCCCGACGTCACAACTATGGCTGGCCCACCCTGGGTCCCGATATCATGCAGCGCCTCGCGAACACGGGTTTCAAACGCTTCGAACGTCTCGGGTGCGCCCTCAAGCGCGCCATCGGCCCAGGCGGCAAAGGTCTTTGGCAGATGCTCGACAAAACCCTCTCGGTCGGTCGGGATCGCAACACCATGCTGTTCTTCGAAGAGCTGCGCGAGCGTGAAGTATTCGATCTCGTTCAAACGGGCATCGCGGACCGGTTCGCTCAGCCCCATGCTGGCGGCGGTTTCGGAATGGCGGGTCAGGGTGCCGCAATAGGTCCGGGTATAGTGGTTGCGGGTATCGCGCAGATGTGCGCCCAGCCACCGCGCCTGCTGATGCCCCAGATCGCTGAGCTTGTCATAACTGATCTCGTCGCGCGCCGCAGTGTTGGCCTGCCCGTGGCGCACCAATGTGATATGTGACATGTCCGTCCCTCTTGCGGGGCAGTCTTAGGGCAGGTTCGGGGCCGGGGCCAGAGGGGTTTGGTGGATCGGTGGAAAAATCCTCGTCACGCCGCGGTTTGCCGCTATGGTCCCCCCCAAGGATTGAATGAGGGGTAAAGGCATGGCTGTCGATCACACGCGTTTTCTGGCCGGTCTGCATAAACTGCGGTCATTTGGGGCCTCTGGCGTGGGCAAAGGCGTTGTTCGCCCCGCTTTTTCCGACGCAGATATCGCCGCGCGCAAGTGGTTGGCCGACCGTATGGCGCAGGCCGGGCTGACCCCGCATTTCGATCCGGTTGGCAACCTGTTTGGGCTAGCCGATGGGCCGTCGCTTCTGATGGGCTCGCATTCCGACAGCCAGCTCGAAGGCGGCTGGCTGGACGGCGCGTTGGGCGTAATTGCCGCCTTAGAAATCGCGCGCGCCAGTGACCGACCGATCTCGGTCGTCAGTTTTCAGGACGAAGAAGGGCGGTTCGGTACCCTGACAGGATCGACGATCTGGTCGGGCGGACGGTCGCTGGATGAGGCCGATCAGTTGCTTGATGACGCTGGCATTCCGTTTGAGGCAGCGCGCGCATCTATGCGGGGCTTGGCGCAGGATTTCGTGGACCCCAGTCGGTTCACCGGTTTTATCGAGATGCATATCGAGCAGGGCCCCGCCCTTGACGAATCGGGTGAGCAGATTGGTGTGGTCACCGATATCGTCGGTATTCGCGACCGCACCATCACTCTGACAGGTCAGCAGAACCACGCCGGTACGACACCCATGCATCTGCGCCGCGATGCGTTTCAGGCGTTGTCGCAGTTCAACACGCGTCTCAATGACCGGCTGCGCAATGTGGTGGCACCGCAAACCGTCTGGACCATCGGGCGCGTCGATCTTCATCCCAACGCATCGTCCATCGTTCCCGGACGGGTCCAGTTCTCGATGCAGTGGCGCGACGGCGATGCCGACCGGCTGAAGCGGATGGAGGATATCATCCAGACAACGGTTGAAGAGGTGGCTCGTGAACAGGGTATGTTCTTGGAAATGGGCCATTTGTTCGGCATCGAGCCCGTTGCGATGGACCCGACCCTGCGCGGCGCGCTGGAATCTGGGGCCGAGGCAGTCGCACCGGGTAACTGGTGCAGGATGCCGTCGGGTGCGTTGCACGATGCCTCCAACGTTTCGCGTCTGATGCCGGTTGCGATGGTATTCGTGCCCTCGATCAATGGCATCAGCCATGATTTTGCCGAGGACACGTCCGAGGAGGATCTGATTGCCGGTCTGCAGGTGCTGGAGCGCGCGGTCGAAATCGCCTGAACATTGACTTTCACGATCTTGAGTGTTGCCCCGCGAAAAAAAGTTTCCTATAGGAAATTCGAAACGTATGCACCCGTATGCCGACGGGATGGAATCAAGTAGATCGTTGCAAAATGCTCTGCTTTCTTCAGACTGACGGCATGCTGCAGATAGACTTGCGAAAGGTATCCGTCATGACCTCACTTAGTCGCACTCCACTTTATGCTTTGCATGTTGAGTTGGGAGGTAAGTTGGTTGATTTTGCGGGCTGGGAGATGCCTG